>MHDO01000088.1:0-2837 GCA_001805005.1 Nitrospinae bacterium RIFCSPLOWO2_12_39_16 | reverse complement strand
CAACTCAAGAATTGCAATTCTACCTGCAAGAGACTCACTAATATTTTTCATCAAATGAAACTGTTGAGAACCTGTAAGAATCCATTTACCCTTCTTCTTTCTATCCTTATCTATTCTCATCTTTAAATATGGAAGGATTTCCGGCACATACTGAATTTCATCCAGAATTACTGATTTATCACCAAATCTATCAAGAAATCCATTAGGGTCAGAAATGGCAAAGTTTCTCTCCAATGGGTCATCAAAACTGATGTAGTCGGCCCTTTTACCTGTCTCGTGAAGTAAAAATGTAGTCTTCCCCGCCTGCCTTGGGCCAGTAATCAATACAGCGGGAAAATACTTTAACACCTCATCTAATTTAGAAGATAGGAGACGGGATATATACATGTGGCAATTATAATATTGAACTTTATAATTGTCAAGAAATATAATGCTTTAGTTTATATTTTTTCTCTTCAAATTCTTTTATAAATTATACTCTTATGATAAATAGGGTCATTTATTTAGCCTCCAATCATTGACATGGATTGTTCAATAGGAATACATTTGTCATTTAAAAACTGATGCCCCTGTGGTTTATCCTGAATAGCCTTTATAAAAATCTCTTTTAGAGACTCGTCACTAATTCCAGAACGAATATAGTCTCTTAAATCTATTCCGTCTTTATAAGCCAGACATAATTTTAATATCCCTTCTGCTGTCAGTCTCACCCTGTTGCAGGATTTGCAAAAATGCTGCGTGATTGGCGATATGAAGCCTATTTTGATTGCGGATTGCGGATTGCAAATTGCGGATTTTATAGTGAAGTATGAAGCAGGACCTCCTCCTGATGACTCTGCAGGTTCTAATTCAAAATGACTTTCAATCAGAGATTTTATCTCCTTTACCGAGACAAACCTTTCTTTGCTTAAATTCACAATACGACGCACTGGCATACACTCTATGAATCTTATGTTTGCCATATTTTCTATGGCAAAATGCACAATATCAATAAGCTCATTATTGTTCAATCCCTTCATTACAACAGTATTGAGATTGACCGGCGTCAAGCCAATATTTACTGCCCCCCTGATACCTTCTAATACATCTTTTAGTTTTCCTCCTCCACATATCATTTTAAAGGTTTCAGACTTTAATGTATCAAGACTGATATTTACCCTCTTCAATCCTGCATTCTTTAAATCAATAGCATATTTAGAGAGGAGTGTAGCGTTTGTTGTCATAGCAAGGTCTTCTATCCCCTTAATATTGGATAACTGACCTATCAGCGATACCACATCCTTTCGGACCAGAGGTTCACCACCTGTTATCCTTACACGACTTACACCCAAATCTGCAAAACATCTTACAATTCGTGTAATCTCCTCAAATCTAAGTATTGCCCTTCGCCTTGAGTAGCTGTCGCTGTCCTTCGGTGTGCAGTAGAGACATTTCAGGTCACACCTGTCTGTAACAGATATACGAATATATTTAATTCGTCTATTATACTTATCAATAAGTGGATTCATAATTATTGGAAACTAAATGATTTCTGTAACAGTGGTCGGACAGTTAGCATCCTAATCGTGTCTTGCTCCTTCTATAATTCTGAAGATGTGAAGCACAAAAGGAAAGAGTGCGTCCATTGACTCCTGTGCGCCTTTAGTTGAACCCGGAAGTGCAAGTATAAGCGTATTCCCTTTCATTCCTGCAACACCGCGTGACAGCATAGAATATGGTGTTCGCTCCTGCCCATAATTTCTTGCCACCTCAACAATCCCGGGAATTTCTTTATCAAGCAGGGGACGAATGGCTTCAGGTGTAATATCGGCAGGAGATAGCCCTGTGCCTCCTGTCAGGATAATAATATCGTTCTTTGCTTTATAAAGTTTCAATACCTTTTCTTTGATAACTTTTAATTTATCAGGAATAACGGAATAATCTGAAACTGTAACTTTGCACTGCTCTAATTTTTTAATAATTGCCTTTCCTGCCTTATCCTCCTTTTTCCCTGCGGAAATACTGTCAGAGCACACAATTACCCCAGCCTTCAGGTCTTTCCTGAATCTATCTATGAAATCTGATTTGCCTCCTTTTTTTTCTTTTAATTTTATAGAGCAAATCTCAATTCCTTTATCAATCGGCTTGAGCATATCGTAAATTGTGAGCGCAACAACAGATGCCCCATGCATTGCTTCTACTTCAGCGCCAGTTTTGTAAATTGTATGCACCTCAATTTCAATATAAATTTCGAGATTTGCAATTTCATAGCGCACATCAGTAAATTCAACCGGCATCGGATGGCAGTCAGGAATCATATCGCTGGTGCGCTTCACAGCATAAAGTCCAGCCACACGCGATGTTTCAAGCACATTGCCTTTCGGAACAGTGTTATTTTTTATCGCTTCTATAGTTTCCTGTCTGCTCACTTTTACAACAGCCTGAGCAATGGCTTTTCTGAGAGTAGAGGATTTGTGTGTAATGTTAATCATAATGTTATGCTTTCATCTGTTATTTTGTTTCCATACATAAGTTTCATCGTCAAACATTTCTTTCCCCCAAATTGGAACATTGGCTTTTATCTGCTCAACAATTTCGCGGCACGCATCAAATGAATCATTTCTGTGTTTTGAAGAAACGAAGACAAACATATTTATTTCTCCTGCTTTCACTTTTCCCAGACTGTGATAGATATGCAAACATATCAACTCATATTTTGCAAAAGCCGCTTCTCTGATTTCATGAAATTCTTTTTCCGCCATCTCATGGTATGCCGAATATTCAATCGCCTGCACAGTCTTTCCATCAATAACATCATCTCTAACCTGACCAAGAAATATTGTATGCGCACCGATACC
>MHDO01000087.1 GCA_001805005.1 Nitrospinae bacterium RIFCSPLOWO2_12_39_16 | reverse complement strand
GAAGGAATCCGAAAAGGAGAGAAAGACTGAAGAATACAGGAGAAAAGGAAGAGACTTTGAGAGATATAAAGAGGATACAAGAAGGGACATTATGATGAAGGAAAGGGAGATGACAGCTAAGATAGTCTCCGAACTGATTAAATTGGCTCAGAAGATTGGGCAGGAGGAAGGATTTACGGTCATACTTGAAAAAGGGGAGATTGTCCTTTTTGCCTCTGACAATATAGACCTTACAGATAAATTGATAAAGAGATACGACGAGCAAAAGAAATGAAACTCGGTGAGATAGCAAAGATACTTGATGGTAGATTGAACGGTAGCCCCGATATTGATATTACAGGTGTTGCTGAAATAAAGAGGGCAGCGAGCGGAGATATTACATTTGTTTCAAAAAAGGAATATCTGCCTGAGTTAAAACATTCTAAGGCATCGGCTGTTGTTTTACAGGAAGGATTAGATGAAAAAGATTTAATAGGGAAGCCTTCAGTAATTGTAAAGAACTCTTATCTATCATTAATTCCACTTTTAAAGCTTTTTTATCCTGTCCGGGGTGATTCAAAAGGTATAAGTCCCCAGTCGTTAATTAAGACAAAAAATATCGGGAAAGATGTTACAATACACCCCTTTGTCTGTATTGAAGATAATGCTGAGGTCGGAGACAGTGTTGTCATATATCCCTTTACATATATAGGAAAAGATTCAAGGATAGCTGAAGGGTCAATTGTCTATTCAAATGTAAGTATATATCACAATGTGATTGTTGGAAAAAATGTTATAATACACAGCGGAGCTATAATAGGAAGCGATGGTTTTGGGTTTGTGAAAGATGATAATGGTATTTATCAAAAGATTCCTCAGGTTGGGAATGTAATAATAGAGGATGATGTGGAGATAGGGGCAAATGTATGCATAGACAGGGCAACATTGGGCAGCACCATTATTAAAAAAGGCGTTAAAATAGATAATCTTGTCCAGATTGCACACAATGTTATAATAGGCGATAATACAGTAATAGCAGGACAGACTGGAATTTCTGGCAGTTGCAATATTGGTAAGGGTGTTGTTATGGGGGGACAGGTAGGCATAGCTGACCATTCAAATGTAGATGATGGAGTTATACTGGCGGGAAGGGCGGGTGTAACAGGTGATTTAGAGGCAGGTATATATTCAGGTATTCCTGCGATTGAGCACAACAAATGGAAAAGGATTCAGGCAGGACTTACTAAACTCCCTGAATTGATTAAGAAGGTAAGGGAACTGAAAAGGAGATTAGAGAAGTCAGAATCCAGAAGTCAGAATCCAGAAAAAACTTAAAAATTTTTGTTTTTTATATTTGATTCTGAATTCTGTATTCTGGCTTCTGTATTCTGAATTTAAGATTATGGACATAAACGAGATTAAAAAATATATTCCACACCGCTACCCATTTTTATTGGTTGATAGGGTTACGGAGATAGAGGAAGGAAAGAGAATAGCAGGAATAAAATGTGTTACTGCTAATGAACCATTTTTTCAGGGACATTTCCCTGATTTTCCAGTGATGCCTGGTGTATTGATAGTTGAATCAATGGCACAACTTGGGGCAATTCTGGCATTCTATTCAGTAAAGCAATCTCAAGATGAAGCAATAAAAGGGAGCTTAGACAAATATATCCCCTTATTCACTGGAATTGAAGATGCAAAATTTAGAAGACCTGTAGTCCCGGGTGACACACTCAGAATTGAACTAAATGTTATAAAGCAGAGGGGAACTATATGGAGATTATCAGGACAGGCATTTGTGGAAGACAAACTCGCCGCAGAGGCTGTAATTCAGGCAATATTACAAAAAAGAACATAGTATTCAGTCTCTAACAAATGCAAAGACCTTCTTTTTCTTGATTTCTCTCAGCATCATTTTAAATACTAATTTGGGAAATGAGAGTGCGAGCAGCATAAAATCAGATGTTGTAAGAAGTCCAATTTTGTAAGACTTTTTGATTATATTCTTTATCTGCCCCATATTATAAAAACTGAATTTAATCCTATCTCTTATCTTTTTCAATTTCTCAAGATTATACTGGTCAGAATAGAGAGGTCCTCCAAACTCATCATAGTGGTAACCGGGTGTCTTTGCAACGAGTTCTGCGAGGGGCGAATATTTCTCTATTCTCAGTTTTTGGAAGGTTATTGAATCTAACTCTAAATCCTTTGCAAATTCTGCTATATAAACCATCTCATCCTCAGTCTCACCAATGTTTCCATATATAAAATAACCGTGGATGTAAAAGTTATATTTATTTAATACCTTAAACGCCTCTCTAACTTTCTGCTGTGTAAAACCTTTCTGAATCTGTTTTAAAATTCTGTCATGCGGAGATTCTATGCCGACCAAAAACAGCTTAAATCCTGCCCTTTCAGCTTTTTCCAAAAGCTGTGGCTGCCTCGCGATTTCTATTCGGGTCTGAACAATGAATCTCTTTTTAATATTGTTTTCAATAATGAGGTCGCATAACTTTTCACTCCTCTTTGGATTTGTAAAAAAGTTGTCATCAGAAAATAGCACTATGTCAGCAAAGATGGTTTTTAATTCCTCAATTACAGATTCAAGCGGCCTTTCTATGTATTCTCTTTTCTGGCCAAGCGGATTTAGACTGAATGTGCAGAACTTACATTTGTAAGGGCATCCCCTTGTAGTCAGAATTGTATCAAATGTCAGATTTGTTATCTTCACACCGTGTGATACAAATTTATAAATAATCCTCCTTAAGCTTCTATCCGGGAAAGGGATGGTGTTGATATCTGTCAGTGGCCTATTCTTGTTATGAACTATCTTCCCGTTCTCTCTATATGAAATACCAGAAATATCTTTATAAGGCACACCTTTAACAATCTCCTTGATTGTCTCCTCTCCTTCACCCCTTATAATGACATCAATATTGGGGCATTTTTCAAAAAGATACTCAACCTCTTCGGTTGCCTTATATCCTCCAACGATAATTGGAATCTCATCAGGTAATTTTGAGATAAGCTCGCAGATTTCTTTAAAACTATAGCTCCATATAATGCTGATACATAAAAGGTCAATCTCTTTCTTAACAAAATCCCTGAGATTGTTTATATCCTGAAATTTCTTCTCATGCCTCAAGTCCAGAAGGGTTACTCTCCCGACAAGGTCTTTCATGCTTGTTGCAATATATTCAATTCCAGTCGGGGGAAAGAGTCCGACTATGGATGTAGAATCCCTGAAATATGGATATAAGGCAAGGGCATGATTATATTTGTGCATAAAAAATTATAACATTCTTGGAACACAAATTACATATATAATTTGCCCATTCGTACCGTTTTGAAGGGTTTAAAGAAGTCTTTCATGGAGTTCCAAAGCTGATTTTTCACTTATATGCAGGATAACTGATAGTTCTTTAACAGATGCCTCTTTTATCTTTTTCAAACTACCAAAATGTTTTAATAGTGTCCTCTTTCTCTTCAAGCCGATACCAGGGATTTCATCAAGTTCAGACATTATTCCTTCCCTATCCCTCAATTCTCTGTGATATTTAATGGCAAAACGATGTGCCTCATCCCTTATTCTTTGAATCAGATGTCTGCCTGAAGAATCTGATGGAAGCCTTATTGAGTTCGGAGTTCGGAGTTTGGAGTTCGGAGTTAAATATATAGTATCTGTTTCTGGATTGTTTCTGTCCTCACCCTTTGCAATTCCTATTGCATCCGCATCAGAAATTGAAAGCTCCTTCAATACATTGTTCAGGGTATTAAGCTGCCCCTTTCCACCATCAACTATTATTAAATCAGGCAATACTGAAAGGGTTCGAGGGTTCGAGGGTTCGAGGATTTGGGTAAATGATTTTTCACTTGACCCCTTGAATCCCTGACCCCTTAACCCCTCTTTTAATTTACTGTATCTTCTATAAAGTATTTCTCTCATCATTCCATAGTCATCCATTCCAGCTACTGTCTTTATCCTGAATCGTTTATATTCATTTTTTGCAGGCTCTCCGTCAATAAATATAACCATTGAGCCTACTGCCGATGCCCCCATGATAGTTGAAATATCAAATGCCTCAATCCTTAATGGCAATCTGTTTAAATTTAGTCTTGTCTTTAAATCTTTTAGTGCAGCCATTCTTAAATCTGCTGAATCAAGTGTTATTTTAAGAGAGATTGCTGCATTTTCCTTTGCCATGTGAATAAGCTCTCTCTTTCTTCCCCTGTGAGGAATGACTATCTCAACCTTTTCGCCCCTTTTCTCAGAAAGCCACTCTTTTGCAATTTCCATCTCATCTATCTCTTTTTCTAATATAATCTCCTCTGGAATAAACACATCACCACTGTAATACTGTCTTACAAGGGATGAGAGGATTTCTGTATCATCTATATCTTCAGTATGTGTAAATATAAGGTTTTTATCTCCTATGAACTTCCCTCCCCTTATAAATAAAAGCTGGATATTTGCCTTTCCACCATCTCTGTAAATGGCTATTACATCCTCGTCTTCAAGGGAAATTGATATGATATTCTGCCTCTCCATTGTCGTTTCTATTGCTGAAATCTGGTCTCTTACCCTCCCTGCCTCTTCAAATCTCAGATTTTCTGATAACTCATCCATTTTTCCCTTTAGATTATTAAGGAGTTCATCATTTCTCCCTTTAAGGAATAAGATAACATCTCTCACCATCTTGCCGTAGTCCTCTTTTTTCAGATATCCTGCGCATGGTGCCAGACATCTCCCCATTTGATAATTAAGACATGGTCTCCTTTTAGGTCTGCCATCCAAAGGGTCTCTGCTCTGGCGAAGTTGAAATATGCTGTGTATGAGTTTTAAGGTCTTACGGAGTGATTTTGGAGATGCATAGGGACCAAAATACATCCCCTTATCCTTCTTAACCCTTCTGACAATTGAAAGATATGGATACATCTCCTCTGTTGCAAGTCTTAAGTATGGGTAGTGTTTGTCATCCCGCAAAATTACATTATATTTAGGTTTATGTTTCTTTACTAAATTACTTTCTAATATCAGTGCTTCTACCTCATTTTTTGTTACAAAATAATCTACATCAGCAACAACTGAAACCATGCTCCTTATCCTTTGAGAAAGTGAGGCAGATTCTCTAAAATATGACCTTACTCTTGACCTTAGATTATTCGCCTTACCGATATAGATGATAGCACCCCCATCATCCTTCATGATATAAACACCAGGCTTAACAGGGAGCTTTTCTAAAATCTCTTTTAATTTCATAAGAAAAGAAATTGAAGATTGAAGATTGAAAAAAGTAATATTCCTCAAATCTTCAGTTTTCAATAGTCAATAATTAAGGGGGTCTTTTATGCCGGCCTCTTTAAAACCCTTCAATCTGAACTGACAGCTATCACAGAGACCACAGGGATTCCCATCTTTATCCGGACTGTAACAGGAAGATGTTAGACTATAATCAACTCCGAGCAATATTCCCTTTTTTATTATTTCACCTTTTGTAAGATTAATTAAAGGGGTATGGATTTTTATATGACTCTTTCCTTCCACACCAGCCTTCGTTGCGAGATTTGCCATCTTTTCAAAGGCATTTATATATTCAGGTCTGCAGTCAGGATAGCCGCTGTAATCAATTGCATTAACACCTATAAAAATATCCTCAGCCTCAAGCACTTCAGCCCATGCAAGCGCAAGAGATAAAAAAATTGTATTTCTTGCAGGGACATAGGTGATAGGGATTGAAGATTGAAGATTGAAGATTGAAGATTGCGGGACATTAATATCGGAAGTCAGGGCAGAGCCGCCGATTTTTCTTAAATCTACATTAATTATAAGATGTGCTTTTGCATTAAAAAATTTTGCAACCTCAGAAGCTTTTTTTAATTCAAAAGAGTGCCTCTGTCCATAATTAAAGCTCAGGGAATAGATTTTATACCCTTCTGCCTTTGCAATTGCCATCGCAGTTGTAGAATCTATCCCACCACTTGAAAGAACTACTGCTTTCTTATCATGCACAAGAAATTATAACATACTCACCAGATAAAGGTTCAAGGGGTCAGACAAAAAATATCAGACTTTAGCTTTTTAATGATAACACCAGTTAAATAATGAAGTGCAACACTTGGGAAGCAGAAAAGAGAAATGCTATCCTAAGTGTCTATGGCAAAACAATACAATCAGTTAACCTTGGCAGAAAGATATCAAATTACTATAATGCATTGTGAAGGGAGAAAAATAGATTTAGAGACGATAAGGATAGGTCACGGGTATAAGAGAGTAAAAATTCGTGTCAATTCGTGGCTAACTAAATGCCTTTATGCCGATGGTGTTATGACCTATAATTAATTTCTGTATCTCCGATGTTCCTTCATAAATAGTAGCAACCTTTGCGTCCCTTAAATACCTCTCAACTGGATATTCATTGGAATAGCCGTAGGCACCGAATATCTGAACCGCCTCTGTAGCAGCCCTTACCGCCGCCTCACTTGCAAAGTATTTTGCAATTGATGTCTCAAGTGTATTTTTTACTCCTTTATTTTTTAAATCCCCTGTCCTGTATACGAGGAGACGGGATGCATCACAATCTACAACCATCCTTGCTATCTTTTCCTGTATCAACTGAAAACTCCCTATAGGCTTTCCAAATTGATGTCTCTCTTTTGCATATTTTACACATTCATCTATACATCCCTGAATAATCCCGACACATCCAGAGGCAACACCATATCTCCCATTATCAAGGGCAGACATAGCCACCTTAAAGCCATCCCCTACCTTGTCAAGTAGAGCATCCTTTGGAATCATGCAGTCTTCAAAGATAAGCTCGGCAGTATTGGATGCCCTTAAGCCAAGTTTCCCCTTTATCTCCTTCGTTGTAAATCCATGCATCCCCTTTTCTACAATGAAGGCTGCAATTCCCTTATGCCCCTTACTTATTTCCGTTTGTGCAAAGACAATTGAAATATCAGCTATACTACCATTACTTATCCATGTCTTTGTCCCGTTA
>MHDO01000086.1 GCA_001805005.1 Nitrospinae bacterium RIFCSPLOWO2_12_39_16 | reverse complement strand
GGCGGGAGGATTCGAACCTCCGAATGCGGGTTCCAAAGACCCGTGTCTTACCGCTTGACGACGCCCCAAAAAAATTATGAATTACGATTTCAGATTTCGGGGCACCCACAAAGTGGGTCGTTAAAAATTGTACGACCCAAAATCCTAAATCTAAAATTACACCGATGTGCCCTTTGTTTTTAGGACATTATTATATTCTTTTAACACACTCTCCTCAATCATCTTACGGGTATCATTATTGAGAGGATGTGCTATATCCTTAAATGTTCCGTCCTTTCTCTTTTTACTGGGCATTGATACAAATAACCCATTATTTCCGCTTATCACCTTGATATCTCTTATCACAAAGCAGTTATCAAAGGTTATGGATACATAAGCCTTCAGCTTTTCTTCTTCTACAGGACTTATCCTTACTTCTGTAATTTGCATCAGACAATCACCTCCCCTGGATATACATTATCTAAGCCGGTCAGAGATTCAGCAAGAAACAGAGACCATTCATCTCTTTTAAGCATCTCACCCGCCTGTTTTGCCGAACTATAATCTTTAAAAATGCCAAAGACAGTGGAGCCGCTCCCTGACATCAAGGCGCCGTATGCCCCTGCTGACAGCAAGACATCCTTCATTCTGCCGATAACTTCATATTTTTCTATGACCACAGACTCAAGGTCATTGAATAGGATAACTGCTAAATCCTCTACCTCTCTTTTTTCAGATATAAATTTTTTTATGCTAATATTTTTTCTGCCTTTTGTCAACTCCAATTTAAGGTTCTTATATACCCATTCGGTTGACATAGATATCCCTGGATTAAGAAGTATAACATAAAATTTACTGGTAACAGAAAGGATTTGCAGTTCATCCCCCCTTCCTGTCCCAAACGCACGGACACCTGAAAGAAAAAATGGGACATCAGCCCCAAGTAGTCTTGCTATTGACAACAAGTCTTCCTTTGAAAGCCTCAGTTCCCATATATAATTTAAACCGAGCAGTGTTGCTGCCGCATTACTGCTTCCGCCGCCGAGTCCTGCCGAGATTGGTATATTCTTGTCTATCTCAATCTTTACGCCTTTTTTAACACCAGTCCTCTCTCTTAAAAGATATGCTGCCTTATATGCAAGGTTTTTTTCATTCAGTGGAATATCCCTGTTATTGCTGTGTAGTGTTATTCCAGTGTCAGATTCAGTCAATGTAATATCATCATAGAGGCTGACCATCTGAAAAATCGTTTCAATATTATGGTATCCATCACTCCTCTTTCCAATTACCTTTAATCCAAGATTTATCTTTGCAGGGGATTTAATTTTGATACTTTTCATTTTTAATTTATTTGAATTTCCTCTGCATCTTCAGGAATTGTCAGATTGAATACAGATTCTTCTATCTCTGTATTTATTTCTATCTCTGTATATTCAACAGTCATTGACAGCCCCTTTGGAGGTAGTAATATTTGCCTCTTGAAGGGAAAGAGATATTCCCCCACTTTTTTGTAATCGGAAAAGGTTATAAATTTTATGACTTTTCCTGTATCATCATATCTCTTTATGGTAATTATGGATAGATTGTTCGGTTCAAACTGCATCTCATTATAAGATTTACTGCCGCTTAACTGTATCCTTAAAATGTATACCCTATTTTCTTTTGTTAGATGCATATCCTCTATTCTTTTATTTTCAATAGGATGTCTTCCGATAAGGAGGTTGGCAATCTCAAAGGGAGACAGATAAATGCCTGTTATTTTATGTAATACCTCAGAGGAGGCATCTCCTTTATAAAATCTATTTTCATTCATATTGTAGATTGTAACTGCATTGCCGTCGGATACCATTATTATTGAGGGTTGACCTGCTATATTCAGGGATTCCAGCCTGATATGAGAATCTCCATTTACCACTATTGCCTCCTTTAGCCTCTGTGTTGAATTGCTTGATATAATATTTATCTTTGCAATACCTCTGATATTCTTTATTTTATTATTTCTCTCCCCGATTAAATCAATTATTGAACTAACAGAAATAGCAGAGGATTCAGGTTGGATTATTGGTTTTTCAATCTTTCTATATGCGCAGCCCAATGAGTTTAGATAGTATGTAATAAGCAACAAGAGGCAAGCTATGGACGAAATGGATTTATTTCTCATTCTCGGCTGTTTGATGCCTGTAGTCATTTCCGCGGCTTATTCCTTAAGAGTTTGTTTGCCTTTTTTACTTTCTCCTCTATTGCACTGTTCTTTTCTCCCTTAAGGGATTTTTCCCATGCATCTTTTGCCTTTTCGTAATTATTTATCTTGAAATATGCCTCTCCAAGATGGTCATACATGGTTGGATCATCAGGGACAAGGAGGACAGCCTCTTCCAGTTTTTCTATCGCTTTATCATAGAGTTCCTTTTTGTAATAGACCCATCCGAGGCTGTCAAGAAAATATCCGTTGTCAGATTCAAATTCCAACGCCTTCATTATATGTTCCAATGCATCACTAAGATTAATCCCCATCTCAGCATAGATATAGCCAAGATAGTTATGTGCACTTGGATGGTCTTCATTCAGCTGTAATGTCTTTTTCATCGCATCAATGCATTTCCCATACTCTTTTAATTTTTCATAAACAACACCAAGCCTGAAGTGGTAGGTGTCGTTTTCGGGCTCCATTTCTACAGCCTTCTTAAAATTTTCTACGGCATCTGTATATCTCTTTTCATTGTATTGTGCAACCCCAAGATAAAAATACAATTTTGGGTCATTGGGCTCCATCTTGATTGCACGATTTATCATCTCAATAGCCTCTTCCAACTTTTTCAATTTTTCGTATATCTGGCTGATGTGGAGCATGATATCTACAGATTTTGGTTCAATCTTTAAGAGTTTAAGCCACTCGTCAAGGGCATCTTCATAATTATTCATTTCCTCATAGATTGAGGCAATATAGAAAATAGTCTTGCTGTTTTTAGGGTCTGCCGCCCTTGCCAGCTGAAATTCCTCTAATGCCCTCATCAAATCCTTTTGCTGATAATATATAAGCCCCATTTTAATATGAACCTCTACATTATCAGGAAGACTCTCGCTCAATTTTTTATATTCGTCAAGTGCCTTGTCATAAGCCTCTTCTTTTATATATATATCTCCCAGCATGTTATGGGCAAGTTCATTTAATGGGTCAATTTCAAGTATTTTTTTATACATGTCTATTGCACTATCATGTTTCTTTTGAAGTTGATAGACCAGACCGAGGTCTTCCATGACCTTCAGAAAGTTTGGGTGTATCTCAAGTGCCCTAGTAAAATGCTCCTCTGCCTTTGCATAATTTTTTGTCTTCGCATTTATTCTGCCGAGATAATAGAATCCTAAGACATAATTTGGCTCTATCTTTATCAGTTTTTCAAGTATTGCAATTGCAGAATCATAGTCTTTATTCTCAGCATATATTATTCCAAGGTATAAATGGGCATCTTTAGCTTGAGGGTCAATTTCTATTACTTTTTTATATTCCTCCACTGCGGACTCATACTTTTTCTGGCTTGAATATATGCTCCCCTTTATCATTCGGGCAGATATAAAATTAGGGTCTATTTTAAGAGACTCTTCACAGGCATCTAATGCCAATATAATATCCCCCTTACGCAATGATACTACGGCAAGATTTTTAAGTACGGCAATAGATTTCGGGTCATAGAGCCTTGCCTTCTGGTATTCTTTTATTGCAGGCTCAATATCATTGTGAAGCTCATTGATTAAGCCCATAAGATAATGATAATATGCCCTGTAATCCTGTGGCAAGCCTTCCTTTGCTGCTGCCTGAGAGATGTATTCCTTCTTCTGCGTTACAGGTTCTTTTAATTTGCCCTTGTAAGTTGCACATCCGAAGGAGAAAAAGATAATTAAAAGTAAAGATAAAAAATAGGGGATAGAAGGAGATAGGTCTATATCAGTAGGCAGTGGGCAGTAGGCAGTCGACTGTTGACTGTTGACTGTTGACTGTTGACTGGTAACTGATGACTTGTAACTGTTGACTGTTGACTGTTGACTGCCGACTTTTGATGTCATGTCCTCTTTGTATTTGCCTTTGATATTATTCTCTGAATAGTCTTTTTTAAATCTGCATCCTTGATAGAAGGCAAGTCTATATCAGGCAGTCGGCAGTCCTCAGTTCTCTGTCCACTAACTGGTGACTGTTGACTGGTGACTGTTGACTGTTTAATTTCTCCCAGCTTGAAATATATCTTATTTATTACAGTCTCACCAATAGTGTTGTTTAATTTATCTGTTATCATAGATTCTAAAAATTTTAACTGCCTTAACCAGATATTGTCTCTTACATTTACAAAAAGTGTCTTTCCCTTAACATCTTCAGGCTGGGCTACATTGGCTATGTGATGCCCAACTACCTTATCCCAAATATACCATATATGATGAGATTTTATCTTTGAATCAAGTCCAAGTTTTCTTATAGTATCATTAAGAATTTCACCTGTGCTTCTCATCTGAAAACACCTTCTTAACCACAGATTTCGCAGATTACCACAGAAATGGTATCTTTGAAAATCTGTACAATCTGTGGACTGATTAAGCCTTTGTTCATGTATAGGAAATTATAAAATCTTTAGCCACGGACTTTCACAGACTAAAATCTCTTTTTAAAATTTTTACCTGTGTTTATCTGTATTTGTCTGTGTAAATCTGTGACTAATAATCTTTTTCTTTTGTTCTAATTTCACAATATCAAATTACAAGCCTTTATGTCAACTCCCCGCTTAATTGAGGGTATGAGCCCTATGACAATGATTGATAATCATAGTCAAGGGCATGAGGTTAGCAAAGTGAATTGTAAATATGTGTTAGGCGAAAAGCTCCAAGAGGATTGAAGATTTTAAAATAATGTTAAAATAATGATAGAAAATTAACTGTTAGCTAAAAATTAAAATCGGACTGTTTAAAAATTAAAACCGGACTCTATAAAAAGTCAAAGATGCACCCTTTTCAGGTCTTTGCTT
>MHDO01000085.1 GCA_001805005.1 Nitrospinae bacterium RIFCSPLOWO2_12_39_16 | reverse complement strand
CTTAACGCTTTGCCGTCATGCAGAGCTTGCAAATATCTGCAAACCCACACATCATATGTGAAAGCGAGCGAAATTATTAGAGATATATAAAGGGACTAAAACGATGTATTCTGTGGTTTTAAAAAATAGTTCAACTTAGGTTAGAATCCAAAATCCGATTTAAGATTTTGGGTAAAATTGCAAAGTCGCCTGAAAGACAAGGCCAGAGGCAATTTTGCGACGCAACCGTATATGACCAATACGGTGAGGAGCAAAATTGACGATAACGCAGTATTTCAGGATGAATCTGCGATTTTAAATTCTGCCAAAGCAGAATTTGGATAGAATTAAATCCTTGCCAACACACCCTTATTCACTTCTGTAACCTTTTCTTTTCCTAATAAAAGTTCTACAAGTTTGAAGGCAAATTCTATGGCAGTGCCGGGACCCTGGCTTGTGATAATATTGCCATCCACAACAACCCTTTCATCTGAGACTTTTGCTCTGGTAAGCTTATCCCTTACACTCGGATGGCTTGTAATATTTTTTCCTGCGGTGATGCCTATAGCTGAAAGCACAGTAGGTGCGGCACAGATGGCAGCTGTAAATTTCCCTTTTTTGTATAGCCTCTCAACTATCTCTTTTATGCGTGGGTCTTTTTTGAGATTCTCAGTCCCGGCTGCACCACCTGGGAGGACTATCATATCAAAATCCTGATTCTTTACAGAGTCCAAGGATATGTCTGATATGATATTAATCCTGTTTCTCCCTTCTATGGGATTATCTATTGTCCCTGCCATTACTACTTCTATTCCTGCCCTTCTTAATATGTCAACAACAGCAAGAGCCTCAATCTCTTCAAATCCCGGTGCTATTGGCATTAATACTTTCTTCATAATTCACCATTTAAACAAAGAGAGGTGCCAATATTAAAGATACAATTGCCATCAATTTAATTAATATATTCATAGCAGGACCCGATGTATCTTTAAATGGGTCGCCGACAGTATCACCTACTACAGCAGCCTTATGGGCATCCGAACCCTTTCCGCCAAGATGTCCCTTTTCTATATATTTTTTTGCATTGTCCCATGCACCCCCTGCATTTGCCATCATGATTGCAAGGAGAACACCGGCAACTGTTGCCCCTGCGAGCATCCCGCCGAGTGCTGCAGGTCCAAGTATGAAACCGACAAGGACAGGGGCTGCAACAGCCGTGACACCAGGTAGTATCATTTCGGTAAGTGCTGCCTTTGTGCTTATATCTATGCACTTTTTAACATCAGGTTTTACACCTGCCCTGCCTTCAAGGAGTCCCGGAATCTCTCTGAATTGTCTCCTTATCTCATTGACCATTTTGAATGCTGCCTTGCCGACAGATGTCATTGTCAATGCACCAATAAAGAATGGAAGGATGCCGCCTATCAATAATCCGATAACAACATAGGGGTCTGTTATAAGTATTTCAAAAGGTTTACCCATCTTTGCACTGATTGCCTGACTGTAAGCAGAAAATAGTGCGAGCGCTGTCAGTGCAGCAGAGCCGATGGCGAAGCCTTTGCCGATGGCTGCCGTTGTGTTTCCGAGGGCATCAAGGCTGTCTGTTATTGCCCGGACATCTTTGCCAAGGTGGCTCATCTCAGAGATACCGCCTGCATTATCGGCAATTGGTCCGTATGCATCAACACTCATGATTATGCCAACTGTTGCAAGCATACCGACTGCTGAAATGCCGATACCGTATAAGCCTCCTGTATAGTTTGCTACAAATATTGCAGCACAGATTGCAAGCACAGGGAGGGCGCAACTCTCCAGCCCGACTGCCATGCCTGTTATAATATTTGTTGCTGCACCTGTCTGGCTTGCCTCTGCAATCCTTTCAACCGGTTTAGCAGATGTATAATGCTCTGTAATGAGTCCTATTGCAATCCCGCCTATACAGCCTGAAAATACTGCCCAGTAAACACCGTTATTTACATCAAGATAATAGACCACGGCATAACCAAAAACGAGAAAAAGTCCTGCTGCAATAAATGTGGCATAACGAAGGGCTGCGGCAGGGTTATAACTTTCCAATACCCTCATTGATACAATTCCTATGATGGAGGCTACAAGTCCTACCATTATGAGAACAACCGGCAGAGACATGAGAGCCATTGCAGAGCCAAGTTCGGCAACCTTAGAACCTGCGATGGCAGTAGCACCGATTGCAATACTTGCAATAACGGCACCAACATAAGATTCAAATATATCTGCACCGAGCCCTGCAACATCGCCGACATTGTCGCCGACATTGTCAGCAATAACACCGGGGTTTCTCGGGTCGTCCTCAGGTATGCCTGCCTCAACCTTTCCGACTAAGTCGGAGCCTACATCCGCTGTCTTTGTGTATATACCTCCGCCAACCCTTGCAAAAAGGGCTATAGAGGAGGCACCCATTGCATAGCCGTTTATAATGGCAGCAGTCTCAGGTTTGCCGTAAAGGTAGAAGAATATGCCAATGCCGACAAGCCCGATGCTTGCAACAGAAAGCCCCATTACAGAGCCGCCGAGGAATGCAATAGAGAGGGATTTTGCTGTATCAGGTTTATAAAGATTCGCCGCCTGAGCCGTCCTGACATTTGCCTTTGTTGCTGCCTTCATCCCGAAGAACCCCGCCAGCATGGATGATACTGCCCCCCCGACATATGCAATGCCGGTCGGGACATTTATAAATATTGATAACAAAACGAAGATTAATACTATAAATGCAAGAAGTATTGTATACTGCCTTTTGAGATAGACCATCGCACCTTCATGGATCATCTCTGCTATCTCTTTCATCCTGTCAGTCCCGTCAGGCTGTTTCTTAATATGTCCGTAAATCCACAATGCAATCAAAAGTCCGCCAATCCCAAACAATGGTGCCAATGCAGTAAACTTTTCCATTCTTTCCCTCCTGAATAAAAATTAGCCACAGACTTTCACGGACTTAACAACATGAAGATAAGATGATGAGAAGTTAAGAAGTTATGAGGTTTTGCAATTTTCATCTTCCAATCTTCTTAGCTTCTCAACTTCTTGTTTTGAATTAGTCTGTGTTTGTCAGTGGCTATTAGTTTTTAGAATCTCCTTTACCAAATTAATTGCTTTTTCAATCGAGCCATCTATAATATCCAGCTCATCCCTGTGAAATGGACTCAGGACATAGTCTGATGCTTCAACACCTTTCGGGGGTCTGCCGACCCCTATCCTTATCCTGTGGAAATCACTTGTGGCAATGGACTCTATTATTGACCTTATTCCCCTGTGCCCTGCATCACCGCCGCCAATCTTTTTTTTAACCTTTCCTACTGCTAAATCAATGTCATCATGGATGACGATTAAATCTGATACTGAGAGGGAATAATCCGAGAAGATTGAACTTACGGCAGCCCCGCTTCTGTTCATGTATGTCTGGGGCTTTGCAATAATGACATCTTCTCCTTCTATTACCCCTTTGCCGAAAAAGGAAAAGTTACCCTTTTTATTTATCCTGATATTGTATTCTGAGGCTAACCTGTCTATAGTAATAAATCCAATGTTGTGGCGGGTATCTTTATATTTCTCGCCATAGTTGCCCAGCCCTACAATAATTTTCACATTTCCTTTTTGCCACGGACTTTCACAGACTAAAATAAAAGCAAAAACTTAATTTAACCCATTTCTCCTTAATCTTTTTTCTTTAGTCCGTGTAAGTCTGTGGCTAAATCATTCCTTCTTCCCTTTTTTCTTTTCTTCCGGCTTGCCCTTCTCTTCAGTCTTTCCCTTCTCTTCTGCCTTTCCCTTTTCTTCAGCAGGCGCTGCTGCAGCTGCACCCTCAGCAGGTACTGCCTCTGCCGCAGAAACTTCAGCCTTAACCTCTTCTTCCTTCATCACGCTTACTGATGCTACGGTTGCATCCGGGGCTTCAAGTATTTTAATGCCCTCTCCCGCTATGACATCTTTTATATGTATGGTGTGTCCCAGGTCAAGATTGGATACATCAATTGATATGTCATTTGGAATATTGGAAGGCAGACAGTATACCTTTATCTCTCTCATCTGGTGGCCTAATATACCGCCCTTCTCTTTTACACCAATAGGCTCGCCAATGAGTTTTACCCTGACCTTCACCTTTATCTCTTTATCCATGGAGATTTCCATGAGGTCGGCATGTAAAATCTCTCTCTTTAAGGGATGCTTTTGTAAATCCTTTACTATTGCAGTGCAGTCCCTTTTCCCCTTGCCTTCAAATTTAAGGTCCAGAATGGCGTTTCTACCTGCTACATTCTCCAGTATCTTAATCAATTCTTTTGAATTTATGGCGAGGGAATGATTGCTTTTCCCCCCATAAAGGACGGCTGGAATAAAGCCATCCCTTCTCAACTTCCTGGCATCGCTCTTACCAAGATGCCCTCTTTCCTTCACACCCAATTGTAATGTTTCCATTTTTAAAACCTCCTGATGAATTGTTTTTAACTAAATAGCGAGCTCACTGATGTGGCGCTATGTATCCTTTTAATTGCCTCTCCTAAGAGTTTTGATACAGATAAAACCTTAATCTTATTGCATGACTTCTGATGGTCATTTAATGGTATTGTGTTTGAGACAGTAACCTCCTTCAATGGGGAATTTGCTATCCTGTCTATTGCAGGGCCCGAGAGGACAGGGTGTGTGCAGCACGCATAGACTTCCTTTGCCCCATTCTCCAGTAAGGCATTAGTTCCCTCAATTAAAGTCCCTGCAGTATCTATAATATCATCAACAATCATTGCCCTTTTGCCTCTAATATCACCAATTATATTCATAACTTTGGCAACACCGGGCTTGTCTCTTCTCTTGTCTATAATCGCCAAAGATGTATTAAGCTTTTTTGCAAATGCCCTTGCCCTCTCAACACCACCTGCATCAGGCGATACAATGACAAGGTCTTTTATCTTCTTTTTTCTTATATACTCAATCAGCATAGGGGCTGCATACAGATGGTCAACAGGCAGATTGAA
>MHDO01000084.1 GCA_001805005.1 Nitrospinae bacterium RIFCSPLOWO2_12_39_16 | reverse complement strand
CCTTCCAATTCTCCTGTCCCCTTTTTTATAGCCCTGTCAATGTTATCCTTAGGCATATTCTCAGCCTTTGCTGCAAGGATAGCCGTCCTGAGTCTTGGATTCCCATCAGGGTCTCCTCCTCCGAGTCTCGCTGCTACAGAAATTTCCTTTATTAATTTTGTGAATATCTTTCCCCTCTTCGCATCAAGGGCACCCTTTTTATGTTTGATTGACGCCCATTTTGAATGACCTGACATTATGACCTCCTATCGCCGATTATCTATTGACTATTGACGATTGAATAATAAATAATTTTCATTCTACAATCTTTAATATTCAATAGTCAATATTCAATCCATTAGTCCGAGGATTATTTCAACTGCTATTAGAATAATTATTATAGTTTCCAAGGTTTCTGCCCTGATGGTTGCAAGGCGGTTATTCAGGATATTATAAATGCTTTCAATGGCAGCAAGCTTCTTCTCAATACTCTTTTCCCATTTATCAAAGTGAAATCTATCAGATGTCAGGTTGTAAACTTTTGCAAGGTATATATCGCCTATTAACTTTATTGTATTGTCAATCCTCTCAAATAGGACAGATACCTCAACCTTTAGCTCAGAGATTGTGCGGATGGTCTTGTCATAGGGGTTTAATAGATATGTAAAGTATCGCCTTGATTCGTATATCTTGTCATAGAGTTCTATAAGCCTCTTATCAAGGAGGCTGTCATTAAATCTCAATTCCACCAATTCAACATTCAAAAACTCAAGGACATCTATGGTATCTTCATAGTCCCTGTCATATACAAATGCAGCATTCCAGTCGGTAATCACTATATCATTTTCATAATATGAGACAGGATTTTTTAAAGATTCATTTATTTCTACCTCGCTTATATCTCCGAGCTCAAACCTGAGAGCCTTTGCTATGTTCACCCCGTAATCTTTTCGCAAATCCTTTGCAGTAATCTCTTTCTCAAATTCGGTTACCTGAAATATGAAGTAGTCCTCTATTATTTCGCTTATTGCAGATTTTTTAACAGCAGACTTTATTTTTAAGGAAAGCTCATCCAGCAGCCTTTTTGCCTCAACCCCCAAATCAACATCATATATGAGGGCGGTGCTGTATTTGTTCAATTCACTCAATGAAGATGAGAATGGCATCCTGAAGGAAATGCTTATCGCACCAAAGTCAAATAACTTTGCAGTAACCTCAGCACGCATATCCGTGTTGAGGAGTTTGAATGAATGCTCTCCAAGTGCAATTGTCAGAGGAGGGGTTTGATATTGAATGTAGGTAGGTGCTATTTTTTTCTTTGCAAGTTTTCTTGCAAGCTCGGCTTTTAATATCTGGCTTGTCTTCTGAAGGTCTATCTCATAGCCTATATCAAAGGAATAAAGAGCATAAATCTGCCCGGTTTTTATTTGCATAGAAAAAGTTATGGGGTTAGAGAGTCAAAGAGTTGAGGAGTTTAATCATTTACTCCATAACTCCTTAATTCTTTAACTTTCTTACATATATATCCCTTGCAATCTCAGTATCCATAGAGAGGGTGGTTTCATCAAATAATACGACAAGTGCAGGCTGTTTCTGGTGAACCTTTACAATTGTTCCAGGCATTAAACCTATGGAAGTAAGCTTATCCAGACGATAGTGGTCTCGCGTAGAAATGTAGAGTATCTTGCCTCCCTCCCCGGCACTGAGGCTGTCAAGCGGGAGTATCAACGGCTCCAACTCCCTTCTCCTATTACTGCAGCAACCTCCCGGTGGTATTGCCTTGCCATGTGGGCAAGTAGTCGGGTGTCCGAGGAGTGTGCATATGCTCTCTGTAATATCTGTGCTTAAAATATGCTCAAACTCGCAGGCATGCTTCTCCATTGACTCACCGCCAATATTCAGTATATCGCTCATCAGCCTCTCTGCAAGTCTATGTCGCCTTATAAGTGTATTAAATTCACCCTGTCCTTTACTCGTAAGGGCTACATTTTTGTCAGAATCAACTGTGATAATTCCATTATCCCTCATCTCATATAAATCTGCATCTGAGATACCTGACATTTCCAGCTCATCTGAGGTAATTTTTCCCTCTTCAAGCCTCATTCCAATAGCCTCTAAATTTTCCTCTAATTGCTGTTTTTTATCCATAGCAAACTCTATTACCCCTATTTTCCTTTTTTAAAAGAGGGGAAGGGAGCATTACATTTTTTACCAACCGAGACTTAGCTGTACAATCTGGCGAGTATCTTTATCCTGACCAGCATATGCCCCCATTTCTTCGGTATAATAGACATAGCCAAGTTTGAATATCGCTATGTTCAACTCAGCCCCCAGAGATGGATAACCCTGATTAAGCCCTGCTCTTACAAGGATACGGCGTGATAAAAAACCTACTTCTCCACCTATATGTATTCTTTTCCCAATACTCTTATCCTGATTATATGCACCTGCTATGTCCTGATAATCAAATGCAATAGTAGTATCTGCAAGAATGGGAATGCTCGGATTAATAGAAATTCCAAGGTTAGCTCTCATAGGGATTTTCCTACCCTTACCACTACTTTGAAAGTCAAGGTCGGTGATATCTATAATTGAGAAACCAGCCTTTGGTTTAAGAAATTCTATAGCAGGGATATTAATGTCATAGAGAAGTCCGATATCAAGACTGAAATCCGACTTGCTTACCATATCTTTCGTTGGTTCAATTTTCTGACTTGCTATATCAGCTATTGTAATCTGTTTCTCATACCATGAGTTTGATATATATTTTGCACCTGCACCGATTCTAAGCCCTGCCAGCGGAGGTTTAATAGAAAATCCAGCAACTGGACCATATTCATATCCAGCGCTAACCTCAACAGCCCCCTGACTGCTCAGAGGGTTATGGAGCCTTGCGTCTACCATCCCCTGACCAATTACGCCTATAGCATAGTTCTTTACAGCTACATGTGGGAAAAGGGATACCTTACCATGGAGTGGTTTTCCCATATTCTTTGAAATAATATCTGTTAGGGCATTTGTCCTTGCTGTGTCAGTATTCTTACCCATGGCATTTTGGGCATCTGTTGCAAGCGCCGTAATATTCTGGTCTACCTCTACAAGAGGGTTTAAAATGGCAATCTTAAGCCCCATATCGTATAATCCTGCCGGATTATAAAAAAGCGCCTCGGCATCCTTGCCAACTGCCGTAAATGCCCCACCCATGCCCAACGAACGAATTCCTTTGTAAAGATATGGATAATTATAGAGTGTACCTGCATTGGCAATATCCGCAAATACAAAAAATAAAAACAATATATTAAAAGCTATCCTTTTCATTTTCCCTCCTTATTATTGTAAGGCAACCCCTTAGGGTTACTGCCCAATAACACTGGTAAGATAATTAGATATCTCTGTGGATGTAACTGTTTTGCTCCCATCGGCGTCAAGTCCACCCGTCCCTTGCATTGAACTATTTAAGACTTCTTTGAGGTCTGAAGTTCCAGAGAGAGCATCTGAGTTATTAACTACATTATTTACATCTTCAGAAACAACTGTTGTCAGAGTTTCATCACCAGTGCCGCCTTTTACACCATCCCCGTCAGTATCAAGGTTTAAACTTCCTCCGCTATTTATATGTGTTGTAATTGCATTCCCAAGCGTTGTAGCTTCCGCCTCAGTTATGCCATTCGTTACATCTACACCAGTAGCCCCAACTGTTCCAGCAACTTGAGCAATAGATGTTATCGTGCTCGTAAGAGATGTTAGTGCAAGCTGCAATTTTAAGTCACTGTTAGTTGGGTCATTTTTGAGTGCCTCAGTTAATTTATCCTTGGCAGTCTGGAGTTCATCAAGTTTTGTCGTGTCAATTGAAATGGCTGTAAGAACAGCCGTTAAGTCATTATTACTTCCACCCGCAGCTACATCATTTAAAGTCTGGATAAGTTTTACCGGGTCAAGACCTGCTGCCCCCATTGCCGCTGCAGCATAGTCAGTGGCATTCACCTTATCTTTATTATTCAATATCCAGTTATAGTCTCCATTATCAAGCTTTTTTGCAACATCAAAATTTGTAGCCTCATTGGTATTCTTATTCTCCATACTTGTAAAGAGGCTATCTCCACACCCTGTAATTATCAACAGGGCTACAAACATTAAAAATATTTTTCTCATAAATACCTCCTAAGTTACAAAAATACTGACCTTCAACCACATTACAGATTAACACTTTGATCTAATCATCAGGACATACTTAAGTAGAATAGTCAATATATCCTCCAATGACATAATTAAAACATACCCGATACATCAGTCTGAATCATTCTCACCTCCCTTTTACTTAAATTCAACTATACTTATTTTGACAACTATTATACTATAAATCATCAAAATGAGTGAGACTTTTAAACTCTCTGAATCTCTCCTCAATTTCTTTATAGCTTAGGTTCTTCAGCCTGTTGAGGCTGAAGTCCTCAACATTAAAAGATGCCATTGCGCTTCCAAAGATTATTGCCTGTCTTACTGTGGATTCATCAATATTATTTGCATTGGAGATATATCCCATAAATCCACCCGCAAAACTGTCTCCTGCACCGGTAGGGTCAAACACGGATTCTAATGGAAATGCAGGTGCAGAGAAGACTGTAGAATCGGAGAACATCAACGCACCGTATTCACCCCTCTTTGCAATGAGCCTCTTTGGTCCCCATGAGAGCACCTTCTGTGCTGCTTTAACTAAATTTGGCTCACCTGCTAATTCCCTTAACTCTGCCTCATTTATTATAACTATATCAACCTTCTCAAGAGTCTTTTTCAGGGAATCAAATTTCTTTTCAATCCAGAAGTTCATTGTATCGCAGGCGATTAGCTTCGGGTTTTTTATCTGTTTCATCACCTCTCTCTGGAGGTCAGGGTCTATATTTGCAAGAAAGACATATTCACAGTCCCTGTATTTTTCAGGCAATTTTGGATTGAAATCGGCAAAGACATTCAACTGTGTATCCAGAGTATGCGCCTCATTGAGGTCATATCCATACTCACCTTTCCATCTGAAGGTCTTCCCTTTTCTTATCTCAAGCCCATCTGTGTTTATATTTCTCTTTTTGAATATATCTATGTCTTCTTTGCGAAAGTCCTCACCTACAACAGCCACAAGAGATAGGTCAGTAAAATAACTTGCAGATACAGAAAAGTATGTTGCAGAGCCGCCAAGGATATCGTCAGCAGTGCCGAATGGTGTCTTTACAGAATCGTATGCAACAGAACCTACAACAAGTAAACTCATAATTCCTCCTCAAAATGTAATATTGTAAAATCTACCATAAGTCATGAATTTTCAAAAGACTTTTCTATGCTCAAAAATAGACATTGCCTCTGAGAAGATCTCAGTTTTCTTATTTTTTGAGGATTTCAGAAAAGGTATAGCGTCTTTTTAATCCTCAAAACAAGTCATATTGTATTTTTCATTGCTTATATAACAGTAAAGATGGCTT
>MHDO01000083.1 GCA_001805005.1 Nitrospinae bacterium RIFCSPLOWO2_12_39_16 | reverse complement strand
CCTCTCATATTTAGTCTTAAGGCTTGCCCTGTTGACTATCAGCCTCGCTGTAATCTTCATAATCTCCTCAACCTCCACAAGGCCATTCTCTTTCAGTGTTTGCCCTGATGAAACAAGGTCAACAATCCTCTCTGACAGCCCTACTATCGGAGCAAGTTCAATAGAGCCGTAAAGTTTTACAATCTCCACCTGTATCCCCTTACTTCTGAAATAATTCTCTGTTATCCTTGGGAATTTTGTTGCAACCCTTATGTGCGTCCATTTAGAAGGGTCATCCTCTGCCCTCAATTCTTTAGGCTCAGCAAGCACCATTCGGCAGAAACCGAATTTTAAATCAAGAGGTTCATAGAGGTCTCTCCCCTGTTCCATCAAAACATCTTTGCCTGATACACCGATATCGGCAGCCCCATACTCCACATAGGTAGGTATATCAGTATCCCTTATCACGAGAAATTTCACATTCTCTCTTGAAAGCTCAAATAAAAGCCTCCTTGTATCCTCTATCATGGGAGAGGCATTAAATCCTATTGACTTAAAAATCTCTATTGATGGTTTTAAATTCCTACCTTTTGGAATTGCGATGGTTATCTGATCTTCTGTTTTCTGACTTCTGTCTTTTGACTTCTTCATTTTACTCTCCTTATCTTCGCTCCAAGTGCTGATAATTTTTTCTCAATTCCCTCGTATCCCCTGTCAAGATGATAGACACGACTCACGACTGTCTCACCCTCAGCCGCCAGTCCTGCAAGTATTAATGATGCACTTGCCCTTAAGTCGGTTGCCATGAGTGGTGCCGCACTCAACTTCGGAACACCCTTTATAACCGCAGTATTCCCCTCTACCTTTATATTAGCCCCCATTCTTCTCAGTTCTGCAACATGCATAAACCGATTTTCAAAGACAGTTTCAGTTATAACACTCATCCCTTCCGATATGGACATGAGTGACATAAACTGTGCCTGCATATCTGTTGGAAATGCAGGATAGGGTGCAGTCTTAATATCTACTGATTCTATTTTTCCATTCCCCTTCACTCTTATAAAATCCTTCCCTATATCTATTTTCATACCTGCCTCAGTCAGTTTTATAATTACAGGTTCAATATATTCAGGGATACAATTTATTATCTCCACATCTCCGCCTGTGATTGCTGCTGCTATCATAAATGTCCCTGTCTCTATCCTGTCAGGTATTACACTATGCTCTCCGCCGTTCAGCCTTGATACGCCATTTATCTCTATAATATCTGTCCCTGCCCCTTTTATTGATGCCCCCATAGAATTTAGTGTGTTAGCAAGATTAACAACCTCTGGCTCTCTTGCAGCATTTTCAATAATGGTCTTCCCTTCTGCGAGGACACCTGCCATCATAATATTTTCTGTCCCGGTCACTGTTACAATGTCAAAATATATCCTGTTCCCCTTAAGCCTTTTCGCCTCCGCCACCACATACCCATGCTCAAGTTTTATATTTGCACCGAGTGCCTCAAAACCTTTTAGATGAAGGTTTATAGGCCTTGCACCAATCGCACATCCTCCGGGGAGAGATACCTTCGCCTTTCCAAGCCTCGCAAGCAATGGACCAAGCACCATGACTGATGCCCTCATTGTCCTAACGAGGTCATAGGAGGCTTCAGTATTATTTACCCTTGATGCATCAACAATGACCTGTCCATTTTCACTTCTCTCTACTTTTACACCCGCCCCTTTTAGTAACTGGCATGTTGTATCTACATCTTTTAGATTTGGGACATTATTTATCTTATTCTCTTTATCCGTCAGGATAGATGATAGCAGAATGGGAAGGGCAGCATTTTTTGCCCCGCTGATTTTTACAGTCCCATTAAGCCTTGCGCCGCCTTCAATAATTATCTTTTCCATGCTGTAACAACCCTTTCAATCCCTGATAAATCTTTTATGAATCTTATATCAGAAAATTTATCAGTTGCCTTAATTATATTTTTTACATCCTCTGCCTGATCAAAGCCTATCTCCATTACAAGAAATCCTTTGGGCTCTAAAAATATGGGTGTATCTTTTACTATTTCCCGTATAATTTTTAATCCGTCTTTTCCTCCATCAAGAGCCCATCTCGGCTCCCAGTCTTTTACCTCAGACATTAATCCTTCTATATCATCAGTTGGTATATAAGGCGGGTTTGATACAATAATATCAAATATTTTTGGAATTTGGGAATTTTTAAATCCAAAATCATATAAATCCCCTCTAATAAATGTAATCTTTCCTGCTACATTATGAGTTATTGCATTTTCCTTTGCAACAGATAATGCATTATCTGATTTATCTACAGTAAAAACATGAGACTCGGGGCTCTCTTTTGCAATGCTAACTGCAATATTTCCAGAACCTGTCCCAATATCAAGAATGTGTATGGGATTGAAGATTGAAGATTGAAGATTGAAAATTTTTAACTTCTGACTTCTAATTATATCAAGAACTGTCTGAACAAGTATCTCTGTTTCTGGTCTTGGTATAAGTGTATCCTTTGTTACCTTAAATTTAAGCGACCAGAACTCCTTCTCTCCTGTAATATAGCTCACAGGCTCCATCATCCCCCTTCTCTCAATGAATTCTTTAAAGATTTTAAATTCTGGATTCTGAATTCTGGATTCTGAATTCTGGTAGAGATATGTGCGGTCTTTATTCAGAACAAAAGAAAGGAGGACTTCTGAATCAAGGCGGGCAGAGGAGATATGGCGGCTTTTGAGATATTCTGCTGCCCAGTTAAGAATATCTCTTAAAATTATAGTGGTCAAGTGGTCAAGGGATCGAGGGTTCAAGTGTTTGACTTTTCTTTTCGCTCAATCCCTTGACTCCTTGAACCCTTGAATCCTCTTTTGAATTCAGTGCCTCTGTCTGGTAGGCAATAATCAATTTATCAATTATCTCCTGTAAATCACCTTTTAAAATTGAATCAAGTCTATGGAGAGTTAATCCTATTCTATGGTCGGTAACCCTGTTCTGGGGAAAATTATATGTCCTTATCTTCTCACTCCTGTCACCGCTTCCAACCTGAGTTTTTCTCTCCAGTGCCCTTGCATCAAACTGCTCTTTTTCCTGTCTTTCTTTAAGTCTTGCCCTGAGTATCTTAAATGCTTTATCTTTATTTTTGTGCTGTGATTTTTCATCCTGCATGGATACAACTATCCCTGTAGGTATATGAGTAACCCTGACAGCGGAATCGGTAGTATTTACACTCTGCCCACCATGTCCGCCAGACCTAAAAACATCAACCCTTACATCTTTCATATCTATAACTACATCTATCTCCTCAGCCTCAGGGAGTATTGCAACAGTTGCAGCAGATGTATGCACCCGTCCTAATGCCTCTGTTTCGGGAACCCTCTGAACCCTATGAATACCACTCTCAAACTTAAGCTTGCTGTAAACCCCCCTGCCTTCTATCATCGCTATTACCTCTTTAATACCGCCCTTCCCTGTAACATTACTGCTCATTACATCCACATTCCATCCCTGTTTTTGTGCGTATGCTGAATACATTTTAAAGAGGTCAGCTGCAAATAGTGCTGCCTCTTCACCGCCTGTCCCAGCCCTTATTTCAAGGATGATATTCTTCTCATCATTAGGGTCTTTGGGGATAAGGAGCATCTTTAAATCCTGCTCCAATTTACTCCTCTTCAACTCAAGTTCAGCCAACTCCCTTACCACCAGTTCCCTTAATTCCTTATCAACTTCATCTTTCAACAGGGCAGCACTCTCCTGTGTCTCTTTAACTATCTTTTTATATTCCTGATATGTTTTTACAATATCAGATAACTCTGCATGCTCTTTTACAAGACGCAGATATTCCTGCTGCCTTGAGATAATCTCAGGACGGCTTATCAAGTCAGTGATCTCGTTATATCTCTCTACTATTAAATCTATTTTTTCAAACATACCTTTATAAATCACCAATAGCCAAATCCCAAATCTCAAATAAATTTCAATCTCTCAAATTCAAAATTTCAAACTCTTTAGAATTTTGGTCATTAGATATTTGGTTATTATTTGTTATTTGGTGCTTGTTTATTAATTACCTGTGTTTATGCAGTTGCTTCTGCAATTGTTGCCTCTGTTTTCTTCCCTTTCTTATACTTCTTATGAAATTTCTCCACCCTACCAGCAGTATCCAAAAGTTTTTGTTTCCCTGTAAAATAAGGATGACAATTGGAGCATATTTCGACTGACATATTCCCCACTGTAGTTTTTGTTTTATAGACTGCACCACAGGCACAGCTAATTGTAGCTTCTACATACTTTGGATGAATTCCCTCTTTCATTTTTCCTCCTTTTAAAGGGTGGCAGTGTCAGTGAATAGTGGCAGTAAAAGAAAAACATATATATTCAAATTTACCGACACTGACACTGTCTACTGACATTAAATTATGTATTCATTGATTCTAAAAATTTCTTATTGGTCTTTGCCTCCCTCATCTTTTCAAGCAGTAATTCCATGCTCTCCACAGGTCCGAGAGGCTGTAAAACCTTTCTAAGTATCCAGATGCGGTTCAATTCCTCT
>MHDO01000082.1 GCA_001805005.1 Nitrospinae bacterium RIFCSPLOWO2_12_39_16 | reverse complement strand
GCATTAAAGGAGTGCGGTGTAGAGAGGATAATCTCATGGTCGGGACCGGGCATAATTAATCAGAAATATTCTGTTGGAGATTTTGTTATTCCACATGATATAATTGACGAGACAAGGGGGAGGGAATACACATTTTTCAACGGTACCGGAATAGGTTTTATCCGTCAATCACACCCCTTTTGCATTGAAATTAGAGATGCCTTATCTAAAGCCTTAAAAGAGACAAAAGGAAATTATCATGATGAAGGAGTTTATGTCTGCACACAGGGGCCAAGGCTTGAGACAGCGGCAGAGATAAGAAAATATAAAATATTAGGCGGTGATTTGGTTGGCATGACCCTTGTTCCTGAGGCATTTCTGGCAAGGGAACTTGAGATGTGCTACGCATCTGTCTGCTATCTCACAAATTATGCTGAGGGTGTTGAAAATAGAAGCTATGAAGAGGGTGAACTATTTGAAGGGATGCAGAATAAAGGTGAAAGAGAGAGGGTAGATAAGATTATGTTAAAGTTCCCAGAAATTATTAAGGCGGCTTTGAAAGAACTAATGCAGATGGATAGAGAATGTCTCTGTAAAAATGCAATGGAAAGGTATAAGAGGAGAGGGGATATTGGAGACGACTGGCGGACATGGATAAGGAGCTAATTATAAAAATCTTGAAATGCTGTTATTTGTTAAGCAAATGATATATTTGTGATGAAAATTGAAATTATTCCTATTGCAGAAAGAAAGATTAAAAGGCGAGGTATTAGAAAAGAGTGGATAGAAGAAACTATTAGTAGTCCTGTGCAACTGGTAGATGGTTATGGAGGTAGAAAGGTAGCACAGAAGATGTTTATTATAGAGAATAAGAAATATCTTTTAAGAGTTGTATTTGAAAAGAAAGACGAAGTATATATTGTAGTAACGGCTTACTTTACCTCACAAATTAACCGTTATTGGAAGGAGGAGAAATGAAGATAGAATACGACCCAAAATATGATTTACTCAATATTGAATTTATAGCTGAAGAGCAAATAGCTGAATCAGTTGAACTTGATGGCTTAGTAGTAGATTATTCAAAAGATGGAAGGATTGTTGCTATTGAAATACTTGACGCTGGGAAAAGGACAACAAAAAATCCTCTTGACCTGATTGACTTTACGATAGTGAAGGAAAAGGCGATAGCATAATAAGGAGTTAAAATGGAAATTGTAAATATTGCTGAAGAAATTTTAAACAAGGCTTTTAAAAAGAAACCTGACAGTGCAGAGGTTTTTGCCATTGAAGAATCATCTATCTCTATTGAGGTGAAGGAGCAGGCTGTAGATTCCTTTCAGTCTGCTGCAAGCCGTGGATTATCTTTAAGAATTTTGTTGGGAAACAAATTGGGATTTTCATATACATCTGATAACTCCCCTCCTTCAATAGACAGGCTTATAAAAGAGGCATTTGAGAATGCAGCAAACAATGAAGTAGATGCCGATATCTCCTTTTCAAAACCCTCCAAAGAGGCATATATTAAGAAATTATATGATGACAAACTTAAAGGAATAGGTGAAAAAGAAAAGATAGAAAGATGTATGCGGCTGGAGAGGGCTGCCCGCCAGTATGATAAAAGGATAAAGAATATAAGACACGCATCTTATGAGGATTCAGAATATAGAAGGGTTCTTATGAACTCTAATGGGGTAAAATCTATTTACAGTGATACTGTCTGCTCTACAAGTATAATGCTTGTAGCAGAGGAGAATGGAAATTCTGAGACAGGGTGGGAGTTTGATTACAACAGGTTTTATGATAGTCTAAAGACAGATGAAGTCGGCATAGAGGCGGCGAGAAAGGCAATTGATATGCTTGGAGCAAAAAAGATTAATACCTGCCGCATCCCTGTTATTCTTGACCCGAAGGTCTCTTGTGATTTTATAGGAATTTTATCTTCATCCCTTTCTGCTGATTCTGTTCAGAAAGGAAAGTCTATGCTGTCTGATAAGCTAAACTCTAATGTTGCATCACCGATAATAAATCTGATTGATGACGGCACACTTGAAGGGGGCATTGGCTCTGCACCAGTGGATGGAGAGGGGACTGCTGCAGGAAAGACATTATTAATAGAAAAGGGTTATCTTAAGGCTTTTCTTCACAACATATATACGGCAAATAAGTGGAAAACGGCATCCACAGGCAATGGTGTGAGGGGAGGGTTTAAAGGGCTTCCGGGTGTTGGAATTACAAACCTATTTATTGAAAAAGGGAATATATCAATGGAGGATTTAATAAAGGGTATAGATAAAGGTATTCATATTTCAGAGGCAATGGGTGTCCACACCGCAAATCCCATATCAGGCGATTTCTCTATTGGAATTGCAGGGCATTGGATAGAGAATGGTAAATTCTCATTTCCTGTAAGAGGTGTGGTTATGGCAGGGAATATATTGGAGCTTATGAAAGGTGTTGAGGCTATTGCAGATGACTTGAGATTCTTTGGAAGAATAGGCTCACCATCAATAAAGATTTCAGAAGCAGTTATAAGCGGTAGTTAAGGCGTAGTTGAACAAAATCTGATAAACCGCAGAGTGGGAGGGTTCTTATGAACGCTTCAATTCAGCTTGTCGTCTTTACCCTTGATAGCCAGAGATTTGCACTGCCGCTCTCGGCAGTCGAAAGGGCTATCCGCATAATTGAGATTGTTCCACTCCCTAAAGCCCCTGATATTGTCATAGGTGTTATAAACCTTCATGGTCAGATTATCCCTGTTGTAAATATCCGCAAGAGGTTCAATCTCTCCGAAAAGGAAGTTAATCTTAATGACCACATCGTCATATCACATTCAAAAAAAAGACTATTGGGGATACTGGTGGATAATGTTGCTGGTGTCCTTGAATTTCCTGAACATAAGATAATAACGGCTGATAAGATTATATCTGGAATTGAGTATGTTGAAGGTGTTGTAAAACTTGAGGATGGCATTATACTCATCCATGATATTGATAAGTTTCTGTCTCTTGAAGAGGAAAAGACACTGAATGATGCAATGAATAAAAAATGACAAGTCAAATTTCAGACACTATTCTTTCCCAATTGAGTGAATTTATTGCATCCATTATGGGATTGCACTTCCCAGAGTCCAAATGGAGCGACCTTGAAAGGAAAATTAAATCTGCCTCAGCTGAGTTTGGATATAAAAATCCATTAGAGTTTATAAGCTGGTTCATGTCAGCAAAGCTGGCAAGGGCGCACATTGAGATTCTGTCAAGCCATCTCACAGTCGGAGAGACATACTTTTTCCGCAACAAGAAAAATTTTGAGATACTTGAAGAGAAGATACTCCCTGAATTGATTGGCTCAAGGCAGGATGCAGGGTATTTGAGGATATGGAGTGCAGGGTGCAGCGGCGGTGAGGAGGCACACTCAATTGCGATATTGCTTAAAAAGATGATTCCTGATATTAATGACTGGAAAATTACTATCCTTGCAACAGACATCAATCCGCATTTGCTTAAAAAGGGGGTGGAAGGGATATACACTGACTGGTCTTTCCGCAGCACCCCTTCATGGGTTAAAGAGGGTTATTTTAAGAAGACGGAGGAAGGCAATTACAGGATAATCCCGGTTCTTAAAAATATGGTGATGTTTGAATATCTGAATCTCGCTGAAGATGTTTACCCCTCGCTTTTAAACAATACAAACGGCATGGATATAATCTTCTGCCATAATGTCCTTATGTATTTTTCTCCGAAGCTGGCAGACAGGGTGGTTAATGGCTTTTATAACTCTCTTGTTGATAAGGGCTGGCTATTAGTTGGGCCTACGGATTTTATTAAATCGGCGGCATCTAAATTTGCCCCTCTCAGCATTGATGAAACAGTTGTATATAGAAAACTCTCTAAAAAGGTTGGCATTTCAGATGATTTTCAACCAGAAAAGTTTGCACCATATATTCCATTCGTCAAGAGATGGATTGGCACTGACAGACCTTTAAAATCAGTTAAAGACGGGGAGAGAGAAAAGATAGAAATAAAAAATGATATAAAAAAAGAGGGAGGTGAGAGTATGGATTTAAGGAAGGATGTTATAAAAATCTTTGAGCAGGGGAGATATGATGATGCAGTGAGAAAGATTTCGGGTTTGTCTCTGAAGGATGAGGACAAGGCAGAGATTCTTTCAATGCTGGTAAGAGGGTATGCAAATCAGGGGAGGCTCAATGACGCCCTGAAGTGGTGCGAAGAGGCAATCTCATCTGACAAGCTCAATCCATATTATCATTACCTCCTCGCCACAATCTTTATTGAACAGGGGAGAATGATGGATGCAGTCAAGTCTCTGAAGAAAACGATTTACCTTGACAATGATTTCATACTTGCATATTTTATGCTTGGAAATCTAATGGTCAGGAGAGGTAAATTAAAGACCTCAAAGAGATATTTTAGAAATGCAATTGAGCTTTTATCAAGCTACAACGATGAAGAGGTTATACCTGAATCTGATGGGATTACGGCAGGGAGATTATCTGAAATAATAGAGTCAATAATGGTATCGGAGAGGACTCATTGAAGAATTTTATATGAACAAAAACATGCCTCAAAGACTTGAAGACTCAAAGAAAAAATTATCCTTTATTTTTTTGTGCCTTTGTGTCTTTGTGGCTATATAACTTCTCATATATGAATAAGCCAAAGGATATGAAAAAAAACATAGACTGGAATGAAATCCACTCCCGTATTGAGAAGGCGAAGGCTATAGTTGAGAAAGGGTTTCAGCCGAGCAGGGAAGAGAGGGATAGAATCCTCAAGGAGAGGGCAAAGATAACTGCCCTTGAGTCAAATGAGGGATTAAAGAAAGAGGAATCTATTGAGGTGCTGGAATTCATGCTTGCATATGAGAGATATGGGGTTGAGCTGAAATATGTCCGTGAGGTTTATCCGTTGACAGAGCTTACCCCTATCCCCGGCATACCTTCCTTTGTCCTTGGAATTATAAATGTGAGAGGAGAGATTCTTTCAGTCATTGACATAAAGAAATTCTTTGACCTCCCTGAAAAAGGGCTCACTGACTTAAATA
>MHDO01000081.1:6078-14104 GCA_001805005.1 Nitrospinae bacterium RIFCSPLOWO2_12_39_16 | reverse complement strand
CCATCAGATAGGTATGAGGAGTAATGCAACAATGCTTTACGGACATATTGAGACAGTGGAGGAGAGGATTGACCACCTGATTAAATTGAGAGAACTTCAGGATGAGACAGGCGGATTTATGTCCTTTATCCCACTCGCCTTTCATCCAAAAAATACCGAACTTGATTCCATATCAAAGACAACAGGAAATCTTGATTTAAGGGTTTTGGCGATTGCCCGCCTTATGCTTGATAATTTCCCCCACATAAAGGCATTCTGGATTATGGTCGGTCCAAAACTTGCCCAGATTTCACTCTCCTTCGGGGTTGATGACATAGACGGGACTGTGGTTGAGGAAAAGATTACACACTCAGCTGGGGCTGAGACAGAGCAGTCACTCACAAAAAATGAATTGGTAAGAATGATTAAAGAGGCAGGCAGGATTCCTGTTGAAAGGGATACGCTGTATAACAATCTACTATAAAATCTGGTTTAAATCGGTAAATGAGACAGATCGTTTGATTAAGCATGACTATCCTAAACTATGTCATCTGAACTTGTTTCAGGATTGATTCAGGAATGGATATGAAATTTGGTATGATACCAAGAGAGAATCAGCTTGATAGTCTCTTCGAAAATAGTTAAGTTAATTAAACTTTGAGTTAATAGTATCCTTAATTCTTTGAGCTTGGCTATAAGCTTTTTCTCCAAAGCTTTTAGTAATATCCTTTTTAATTTCGTAATCTGCTTTTTCTCTATCCTTTTTTAAATCGAAGATTTGATTCCCAAGTTTATTGAGAAGTTTATCATTATCTTTCTTTAATATATCTATAAACTTCATATGGCTACTTACTATCCCTTCAAATATAGAATCACCTTTAAATTGAACATATTTACTTGTAGCATATAGATAAACCCCATAATACGCCCTGCTTATAGCAGTTCTTATTTTAATCTCATTATCTTTACCTTCATCTAAAAGCTCTCTTGCAAAAATTAAGTAATCTAATGGATTTATCATTAATCAATATCTAAGTGAAATGTAATTTTTGAAGCATACTTTTTTTCAACCCTGGTTATGAATTTCTCTTGAAGGTCATCAAATTTATCAAGAATACTATTAATATCTTCGGAGGATAGGCTCTTAGGTCTGATGGAAATATTCAAAAATTTATATTGGGTTTCTTCTGGATCAATATATAGTTCAGTTTTAACATCAACATTTCCAAAAACTTCGTTTATCAAAGCATGTGCTGTATTAATTGATGTATCAAGACAATATTCAAAAATAAACTTTTCTTTTTCGGTCTTACTTATCTTATCATCAACTACTATTCCAAACACATCCTGTTGCAGCAATATAAATGCCTCTGCATAATTTAATGCCTCTGCATTATTTAATTTTGGCTGTCGAAATTCTTCCACATAATAGGTTACGGGTATTGCTTCAGCAGGTATTGTTATAGCTGTTAAACAGGTGTGTAGACCTTCAATTCTTTTGTTGAAGGCATAAGAAAAGTCTTTGTCATTATAAATATTAATAGCAGAAGTATTTCTGTAGGCATGGACAACTCTTGTAGAAAAAATCGAACCGTTATTTGAAGACATTTGCTGTTCCATTTTATTTTTAGAAAATATTTTTCAGAAAATTCTGAAACTTATTATTGATGCTGTCTAAATTTTCACTAAAATATTTAATTTTTCTCCTATCATTTTTCATATCTCTAATCTCAACATTATAATTTAATGTAAAAATTTTCTCTTTTAGATTGATATTTGCTCTTGTAATTGATTCTTCACTATTTATAAGCTCCCATGATAAATAATCTATTAAAGAACCTTTTGAGTATTTTGTTTTTGAACTATAAATTAACTCCTTAGCATTGAGAACTTTTAAAAGATAATCTTTATCATTAAGATTGCTAATAGCTTTTTCACTTGCACTTTCTAACTCGACATTAAAATTCAATCCCATAACAAATATAGGTGTAAATGATAAGATGTCTAAATATGTTTCCATTACCTTTATAATTTTAGTATCTTTAAAAGTGTGTGGTTTTTTATCCATTATCTGAAACTTTTCAAGCTCCATCAAAAAGGAAATATTGTCAAATTCTAAGTTTGAGACTACGGGTGTCGTCTGTCCTTTCGGTGTCTGATCGGTTATAAACTTACAATTATTCCATAGAAAATCTGGAGTCAAAATTGCAGGATTAAAATTACCCAAAGCTATTATGCTAATAAAATTGTTCTTTATTTCCATTTAAAATAAATTGTATCAGACAATTTCTTTATTTTCTACAATAAAATGTTTTTTGGAAACGACAACTGGAAAGATACTAAACTAACAAAAAGATAGGAAATTGCTTTTCGCGGAGTAAACCCAGTTAGAAGTTCCCTATTTGAAATTATCTAACGGCTGATTATTTCATTCCTTTTCAGTCAGTATAACTTCTAACGGGGTAAATCATACGCTTTGGAAAAATTAGTGTCAAGTGGAATTCTTGGTAAGAGGATGAATTTGACATCCACAAGTGTCTCACTGTAAGATATTATTGTACAGGGGGTTATTTAATATGAGTTTTGAAGAGTTGAAGGCAGAGGCATTAAAGATGAGTCCAAAGTCCCGCGCAGAGCTGGCAAAGGAGCTTCTCGTTAGCCTCGATACACTGTCCGATGCAGAAGTAGAGCAGTTGTGGATAGAGAAAGCTATTCGACGCGATGATGAAATTGACCAAGGTGTTGCCCAGATGCGCCCGGCTGAGGAGGTTTTTAAGGGGGCGAGGGATCGTTTCAGATGAGCCGGACTGTTTCGTTTCATGAAGAAGCAGAAGATGAATTGAACGATGCTGTGGACTTTTACGATGTCGAAAGCACCGGGTTGGGAATGTCCTTCCTTGATGACATTCAGAAAGCGATTGAAGATATAGCCCTGTTCCCCGAAGCAGGACCACTTGCAAAAGGAAGGGTTAGACGAAGGGTTCTCCGCAAGTTCCCCTATGCAGTGATATACTCACTTAGGGAGACAGAGATTCGGATTCTCGCCGTTGCACATCAAAAGCGGCGGCCCTTCTACTGGCATGAACGGCAATGACTCTCTACATCCAAAACCTATATAAACTTTTGACTGTGAAAGATGGAAAATATGAACCCCGTTAGAAATTTGCTACAAAACGGATATTCACTATGCTGTTACTACAACCCCTGCGAAGAAAATTTCTAACGGGGTGAACTTAATTTCAGGATTTTAGAATAGATTTTATGCTACGTTTTGGGTGTCATAATTTTTTAAATGCAAAACCTCTTACTTTTGCCCTGACCAATGGAATTTTAAAACACAACTTTGAGCTTATATCAGATACCCCTGCCAATCTATCGGACATGCTTAAGGAGGGAAGGCTTGATATTGCAGTTATTCCTTCCATTGAGTATGCAAGGATTCCGGGGTTAAAATTAATCAGGGATTTTTCTATATCCTCACTTGGGACTGTAAATACTGTTTTACTCTTCAGTAAGAATGAAATTCATGACATTGAAACAGTGGCGGTGGATAACAGTTCAAGGACATCTATAGCAATGCTGAAAATAATTCTTAAAGAGAGATTCAAGGTCAGCCCTGATTTTATACCTGTAAAGCCTGTTATAAGTGAGATGATGGATAGGGCAGATGCAGGGCTCATAATAGGTGACAATGCCCTTAAGATAAATCGGAAAAAGTTTGTGACATACGATTTAGGAGAGGAGTGGTATCTCCTGACAGGACGCCCATTTGTCCATGCAGTTCTTGCAGTAAGAGATGAAATAGATTTAGGAGACGGACTAAATATTTTAAAAAAGGCAAAAGAGATAGGACTATCATCTATCAATGAAATTTCTTCAGAAGAGTCAAAGAGGCTAAAAATAAGCAAGGAGGTCTGTATAGACTACCTTACAAAGAGGATTATATATGAGTTCGGGGATAATGAAATAGACGGCTTGCACTATTTTTATAAACTATCAAAAGAGCATGGGATAATAGATGAAGATGTAAGGCTTCAATTTTATTAAGGCAGGAAAATATAAAATCTTTAGCCACAGATTAACACGGACTTAACAATAAAAAGATAAAAAAACTACTTTCTATTTATTTTGTCAGTAAAAATCTGTGGCTATATAATTATGGCTCAGAGTGAGATTCACATTGTAACTGGTGCGTTTGGTTATTCAGGAAAATATATTGCCCGAAGATTACTTGATTCGGGATATGAAGTGCGAACCTTAACCAATTCTCCCAATCGTGCCAATCCATTCGGTGATAGAGTAAAAGCCTATCCATTCAATTTTGACAATCCTGAAAAACTCATTGAATCGTTGCAGGGTGCTTCGGTTCTTTATAATACCTACTGGGTTAGGTTCAATTATCCGGGTTTCTCCCATTCTGCAGCAGTCATTAATACCCTTAAGCTGTTTGATGCTGCCAAGAAGGCTGGAATCAAACGAATAGTTCACATAAGCATAACAAACCCTTCTCCCGACTCTCACCTTGAATATTTCCGAGATAAGGCAAGATTGGAAAAAGCATTGATTGAATCAGGTTTATCATACGCAATACTCAGGACGGCAGTCATATTTGGAAAAGAGGATATATTAATAAATAATATTGCCTTTCTTTTACGGAAGTTCCCAATATTCGGGGTATTCGGGGATGGAAGCTATCGTTTACAGCCAATATATGTTGATGATTTAGCCAAGCTATCAGTTGAGCAGGGGCAAAAAGAGGAGAATTGCATTATTGATGCAGTTGGTCCTGAGATATTTACCTATCGGGATTTGGTTAAAGAAATAGGTAAAGCTATAGGCAAAAAAAGACCAATCATTTCTATCCCCCCATCACTGGGCTACTTAATTGGAACTTTAATTGGTAAAATAATTGGAGATATAATGATTACACATGATGAGATTAAGGGTCTTATGGCTAATCTACTCTGCACCAATTCATCGCCAGTCGGACAGACTAAATTGACTGATTGGGCAAGGGAGAACGCTTCTACTCTCGGCATAAAGTATTCATCTGAACTCGCCCGAAGAAAAAACAGAACAGAATCTTATGACAAACTCTAATAAAATCCTTGATAGGGTATTAAATGGCGAAAGACTTTCGGCAGACGATGGGGAGAGGTTATTTGAATCAAATGATATAATCTCTCTCGGAAAGGCTGCACAGGAGATATCAAAGAGAAAACACCCTGACGGTATTGTCACATATATAGTTGACAGGAATATTAACTATACAAATATCTGTATCTCAAAATGTCTGTTCTGTGCATTTTACAGGGAAAAGGATTCTCCTGACTCATATATCCTGCCAAAGGAGGAGCTTTCAAAAAAGATTGATGAGACAATCAGACTTGGTGGTGTGCAGATACTTATACAGGGTGGCTTAAATGCCGATTTAGGAATAGATTTTTATGAGGAGCTTTTACAATTTATAAAATCCCTTAATATTCATATCCACGGTTTTTCCCCTCCGGAGATTGTCCATATATCAAAAAAGTCCCGATTATCAATTAAAGATGTTATAAGAAGGCTTAAAAATGCTGGGCTTGGTTCAATCCCCGGCGGCGGTGCAGAGATTTTGGTTGATAAAATCAGGAAAAAGATAAGCCCTAATAAATGCACTGCACAGGAATGGTTAAATGTTATGGAGAGTGCCCATAATCTCGGGCTTAGGACAACTGCTACTATGATGTATGGGCATATAGAATCATATAGAGACAGGATTGAACATCTGACTAAAATCAGGGAGCTTCAGGATAAAACAAAAGGCTTTACAGCATTTATTCCCTGGTCTTTCCAGAGTAAAAATACCAAGCTTCAAACTCTAAACTCCGAACTCCAAACTCTGAACTCTTTTGGTGTTGACTATTTAAAAACCCTCTCCATCTCCCGTCTGATGCTTGATAATTTTGATAATATCCAAGCCTCATGGGTTACACAGGGTGCAAAGGTTGCCCAGCTATCATTATTCTTTGGTGCAAATGATATGGGAAGCACAATGATTGAAGAAAATGTTGTAAAGGCAGCAGGTGTATCCTTCAGGATGTCTGAAGGTGAGATACGGAGGTTGATAGAAGATGCAGGGTTTAAGCCTGTAAAGAGGAATACATTTTATCAGCCTGTAGTGTAATTCCTTTGAATTTGAACACACAGGTGCTTTTTATTTCCTATTTTTAAATCTCAAAACTCTGATTTGAGTGCTTCTGGTAGTAAATCTTTCAAACGAGGATATGCTTCAACAAGACGAAAAATATCAGCTAAGTCTTTCTGTCGTTTACTCTTGCGTCTCTGCTCATCAGAATATGCCCATATTTTGCCCTGCAGTACATCCTCTACTACTGCAACTTTCATCTCATAACCCATTACTTCTTTTATTGAAGATCGAGATATAAAAGTTTGATAGCGTGGATCGGTTTGCAATTGGATTCGTAAATCAGATTTTGTGCTTACAAGATTCATACTATGAGGAAATCTTTCTATATTAAAGATCTTTTGGGCTGCTTTTAGCAAAGGGTCTATGGCATCTACAAAAACAATTAAATCTAAATCCAGGCTAACTACAGGTTCAACATAGGCATTGACAGCAAGTCCTCCAATTACACAATAATCAATTTTCATCATATTTAGCAAATCAAGTATCTGCTGTAAAATATCCTCTCGCCCTTTGCTAACAGAATTCATGAACTCTTTTTTAGTCATAATAATTTCCTCCCTGAAGTTTTATAGCCTGTTTATAATCCTCCTTAGTATTTATATTAGAAAATGGTGGTAATCTTGTTTCCGGGATATCTGCAATTTTCTTTACCCTAAATTTTAAAAATAGAGCTTTTATTTTTAACCGATTTTCTTCTACCATCCCCTTAAAGATTGGCAGGCACCTTTTTGAATAGACTGCGTGGAGGGGATGGAGACGATGTTTATAATAGGGGACAATTATATCATAATCCCTTGCCCCTTTAATTATATGCCTTATAACCTTCTCATTTAAAAAAGGCATATCGCAAGCAGAGAAAAAAGTATAATCCGATTTTGAATAATGGAGTCCCGTATAAATGCCGCCAAGCGAACCCCTATTAGGAATTAAATCCGTGTAGACTTTAAGTCCCAGATACTGATAATCTTCAGGTGTATTTGTAATAATCAAAATCTCATCAAATATCTTTTTATAGATTTCAATAGTCCTCTCAATAATCATTTTCCCACCTATCTCCAGAAATGCCTTATTCTGCCCTATGCGACTGTTTCTTCCACCTGCTAAAATTACACCTGTCATATTTAAGATTGAAGTTAGGAAGATAAGAAGTTTAGAAGATAGGAAATTCTCAACCTCCTAACTTCTCATCTTCTCAACCTCTTTTATTGCCTTTCCTCCACATATTTCATATCCTTGCCATCATAACTCGGATTAAATATTGCGTAAGCAACTGCCGGTTCACTGCCTGTATTTACAAAATAATGGAATACACCTTTTGGAATGAAGGCTATATCTTCACATTTCATTGGCAGCTCATCCTTCCCAATATGCAAAACCCCTTTTCCTCTCTTTACCACCACTGTTAAATCGTGGGTTTCATGAATATGTGGTTTCTCCCTATCCCTTATCTGTATTATAAAATGACTCCCGTTTTCATTTTTAAAAAGCGGTGTGACCTTTATATTCTCATCTTTACCTATTGGGTTTTCCTTTACAATCTCCATCCACCCTTTTTGGAAGAGACCATTTTCATCTCCCGAATAAATCATCCCCTTTGAATGAGTACAGGCAAAAAAGAGAGAAATAAAAATTAGTAATACATAATTTTTTCTTATCATAATGCCTCCCTAATTTTTGATAGTAATATTTCCTTACCTTCTGAAATCTCCATCCTGATTTTAAGAATCCAGATTGGAAATGAGATAGGCTCAAATTCCTTTAGTCTTACCGCATCCTTTTCTGTAGTTATGAGAATTTCAGAGCCTGTTTCTTTTGCTTTACTTATAAGGCTATCTATATCATCTCTACTAAATTGAT
>MHDO01000081.1:0-6067 GCA_001805005.1 Nitrospinae bacterium RIFCSPLOWO2_12_39_16 | reverse complement strand
ATTGATAGTGGTCTTCAAATGAAACAAACCCTCCTATATTGATACCAGCTTCCGTCAATGAATTATTAAAGGATTTAGGAGAGGCTATGCCACAAAATGCAAATCCCTTTTTACCTTTTACCCCATCCAATGAGATATCCTTATTACAATTTATATCAACAAATCCTTCGGATACATAATGGCATTTACAGATAGGGATATTCTTCAAATTTAGGATTTCTGATTTAGGATTTAGGATTTCGGATTTTGTAAATATTACCATATCCGCCCTATTTATATAAGAAACAGGCTCTCTTAGTGTCCCGCGAGGCAATAAGTAGCCATTCCCAAAAGGTGAGTTTGAATCAAGTAAGAGAATATTAAAATTTCTATCTAATTGAACATGCTGATAGCCATCATCCAGCAGTATGATTTTTGTGCCAAATTTTTCTATTGCATATTTACCAGTCTTATATCTATCTGAGCCTGTGATGACAGGAATGCCTTTAAGCCTTGCCGCCATCATATACGGCTCATCACCTGACTCCAGAGGATTCAAAAGAATCTTATCGCCATCTGATACTACATTTATCTCTCCTTCTGCCTTTCCTTTATAACCCCTGCTTAGAACAGCAACTTTCTTACCCATTCCTTTAAGGAGTTCGGCTATCATTATAATCGTAGGGGTCTTTCCTGTCCCTCCTGCTGTTAAATTACCTATACTTATTACAGGAATTGAAAGATTTTTTGTTTTTAAAATTCCTCTATTATATAAAGCCAATCTAAGACGGTGACCCAAGCCATAAAACCATGATAGAATTAACAACAGTGAGGAGAATATTGGGTTCCCCCCCTTCCCTTCCATAATTTTTCTAATCTCTAAAATTAAGTTCATTCGGTTTGTTTTGCGTATTAAAAAATGTATAACTCAAACATGAATAACACAAATATAATGCACAATAAAATATCCATTATTTCCGTAGTAAACCCCGTTAGAAGTTCCCTATGGATTTAAGATTTAGAGTTTAGCAAATCAATATGGTTGATTATTATATTTTTCATTCAGTATAATTTCTAATGGGGTAAATATACAATCTTATTTAGAATTTTTCAATAGAACTTTAAAATAGCGTATTGTAAATAACAAGAAGTCCTTTGACTAAAAGACATTTTTCTGTTATTGTTTACAATACAAACAAATAGGAGAAATAATGGAAATTGAGAAAAGTGCACCATCTAAAAGATTTAGTGATTTTGGTTTGAGCAGTGAGGTGCTTCAGGCTATATCAAACATGGGCTTTGAAGAACCGACACCGATACAGGAGAAGGCGATTCCTATTATCATGCAGGGTAGGGACATCATCGGTCAGGCACAGACAGGGACCGGCAAGACAATGGCTTTCGGCATTCCCATAATTGAACGTATTGACCCGAGAAAATTCTCCGTTCAGTCTATCATCCTGACACCAACAAGAGAGCTTGCAATACAGGTCGCTGAAGAAATCAATAAGATAGGGAGGAGCAGGAGGGTATTTGCATTCCCAATCTATGGAGGTTCTTCAATAGAGAGACAAATCAAGATACTAAGAAAAGGGCTTCATGTAGTAGTAGGAACACCCGGCAGGGTAATTGACCATCTTAACAGAAGAACGCTTACGCTTAATGATGTAAAGATTGCTGTCCTTGACGAGGCGGATGAGATGCTTGACATGGGTTTTATAGATGATATAACCACAATATTAAATAAGGTACCAAAAGAGAGGCAGACCCTTCTTTTTTCAGCAACCATGCCCGGAGAAATAATTAATATATCAAAACGCTACATGGTATCACCTGAAAAAGTTATAATCAGTTCAACTATTCTTACAACACCAAAGATAGACCAGATATTCTATGAATTGAGGGAGTCTGAAAAACTTGACGCACTATCAAGATTAATTGACGCAGAGGACTCAGATTTATTTTTAGTATTCTGCCACACAAAAAGAGAGGTTGATGAGGTCTCATCAAATCTCAAAAACAGGGGATATGAGGCAGAGGCAATACATGGTGATTTCAGCCAATCCCAGAGGGAGTCTGTCATGCGGCGGTTTAAAGGTGGCATGATTGATGTCCTTGTTGCAACCGATGTTGCTGCAAGAGGGATTGATATAAGTAATATCTCCCATGTCGTAAATTACAGCATACCTCAAAACCCTGAGGCGTATGTCCACAGAATAGGAAGGACAGGGAGGGCAGGCAGGGAGGGTGTTGCAATAACCTTTGTAACGCCGAGAGAAGAAAGACAGTTAAGGCTTATCCAGTCTTTTGCAAAGACAAAGATAAAAAGGGGGAAACTCCCGACCCTTACAGATGTCCTTAACGCAAGGATTGCGGTATTGAAGGACAGGATGCAGGAGTTCATTGATGATAAAAAATTTGATACATATTTAGAGCTCGCAAAGGGGGTCATAGACGGCATTGAGCCTATTCATGCTATTGCATCCCTTCTAAAATTCCAATTAGAGGGAATTGGTCAGGGTGAAGAGGCTCAAGAAGAAACCGGTGCCGCTCCCGGTATGGTAAGGCTTTTCATGAATGTGGGGAGACAGCAGAGGATAAATGCGAGTGATATTGTAAAATCAATAGCAGAAAAGACAGGCATCTCGGGGAAGGCTATTGGAAATATAAATATTTTTGACAAATTTACATTTGTTGAAGTCCCAAGGGATAAGGCTGAAAAGGTAATAGAGGCAATGCACCAGAGTATGCTCTCAGGAAAAAAGGTGGCAGTGGCAAAGGCAAAACCAAAGACAGGCTAAAAAAACTCCTGTAAGGTAGGGTTCGTTCCCTGAACGAACCTATTTAGGACTGTTCTGGGAACAGTCCCTACCTATAATTACTTCTGATTTCAATCACTCCTGCATATAATCAAGCCGATGAAAATATTTTTCAAGAAAAAGGTATTTCAGTTAAAACCTTTTCGGGAAGCCGTAAAATATTTCTCTATTAAAAACAGGCTGAAACGACCGTTAAAAGTTACAATAGAGATTACCAATGCCTGCAACTCTGACTGCATCATGTGTCCAAGACAGTCCATGACCCGTCCTGTTAAAAATATGGACTTTGAACTTTACAAAAAGATAATTGATGACTGCGGAAAAGTTGGTGTAAAAATTATACAGCCATTTAATTTCGGCGAACCCCTTATGCACAACAGACTTGGCGAGTTCATAAGATATGCAAAGGAACATACCAGAAGCAGGGTTCAAATCAGCACAAATGCCGCCCTCCTTAATAGTGAAAAGGCAATAGAGTTGCTTGACTCAGGGCTTGATAGAATCAACATTGATATAGATGGATTTACTAAAGATACATTTGAGAAGGTCAGAAAAAATCTTGATTTTGACAGGGTTGTTGAGAATACAGAGAGGTTTATAGAACTGAAAAAGAGGCTGAATAAAAATATATTTATAACAGTTTCAATAATCAATATGGATGAGACATCAGGAGAGATAGTGGAATTTAAGAGATACTGGAAACCTCGTGTTGACAGGGTTCTTGATGTAGAATATAACACATGGACAGGGTCTGTAGAAAATAGGAACGAATCTATAAACAACAGCAAAAGATTTAACTGTCCATGTAAAATGCTGTGGGACCAGATGGTAATTCTTGAGGATGGAAAGGTTGCCCTATGCTGTCTTGATTACGATGGAAAAGTTATTGTGGGAGATATGAAAAATGAATCCATCTTGAATATCTGGAATGGTAAAATTCTTAATAACTTGAGACAGAAGCAGATTGAACTTAAATTTGATGAAATCTCCACATGCAGGGCTTGCAATCAATATATATACATGGAGGGAACCCAGTGGCAGTATATGTGGGGAGGGTTCTAAAATAATCATGAGTTTGGAGTTGTGAGTTGAGAGGTAACATGAAAAAAATTCTTATAACCCGTACTGATCGTATAGGGGATGTAGTTCTCTCAACACCTGTATTCAAATCTCTCAAAAATAGCTTCCCATCAATTTCTATTTCAGTCCTTGTCAGACCATATACAAAAGATATTGTTACTAATAATCCAAATATTGATGAGGTCATAATCTATGACCCTGAAGGGGAACATAGAACAATAAGGGGTCTGCTTAAACTTGCAAAAGAAATTAGGGAAAAAGGTTTTGATACAGCACTTATACTTTTTCTTAATTTCAAGGTGGGCTTACTCACCTATTTATCCGGAATACCCAGAAGGATAGGACCTGCAGCAAAACTCGCCCAGATTTTTCTCACCGATAGAATAAAACAGCATAGGTCAAAGGTGGATAAGCATGAGACTGATTATAATCTTGAGCTAACAGAAATACTCGGTGTAAAACCTATAAGACAATCTGAAATATATATTCCAGATGAAATTACAAAGAAGGTTAATGTTTTTTTTTCTGAACTCCTAACTCATAACTCACAACTCATAACTCCTATTGTGGGTATCCATCCCGGAAGCGGCGGGTCTGCAAGGAACTGGAAATTTGAAAGATATATAGAGTTGGCTGACAAAGTTATAGAGAAAACAGGTGCTGCTGTTTTTGTTACGGGAGGTCCCGGAGAAGAAGAATTGCTAGACAAAATAATCGGCAGCATAAAGGGAAAGGCTGTAAAATATATTAGCTATGATGGGGTTAAAGAGCTTGCCAGTGTTATAAAAAAGTTCAATGTAATGGTGGGACCAAGCACAGGACCTATTCATATTGCTACTGCCGTAGGCACCCCTGTAGTCTCCATTTACTGCCCAATCTTTGTCTGCCAGCCAAAGAGATGGGGACCTATTGGCGAAAAAGATATTGCTCTTATGCCAGATGTTCCCTTTTGCAAAAAATGTATATTTGAAAAATGTAAATATTATGACTGTATGGACAGGATAAGTGTTGATAGGGTATTTGAGGAGGTGGAAAAAAGGTTGCTTCGCCCCTGATAGAATCATTCAGGGGCTCGCAATGACAACATTATGGGAAAGATAATTCATGAATTGAAAAAGGTTTCCGGAAGGCTTATATTTCCATCTCTTATTTCAGGAAAGACCCATTCTGGGAAAGTTTTAGTGATTAAAGATAATTCTATAGGGGATTTTTTGTTGTTCAGCGGGATATTGAGTTTTTATATAAGACACTTTGGCAAAGAACAGATGTATTGTCTCGTCAGCAGTGGTGTAAGGGAGGTAGCAAAACTATACACAGACAACATTATAACTTTGGATGAAAAAAAATATTTTGCCTCTTTTAAATATAGATATGAGTTGCTTTCCGAATTGAAGAGTTTGGGCTTTGAAACAGCTATAAATTCTATCCTTAATTCATCCGAATCAAGGGATATATTGTATATATTGAAATTCCCTTTAACTTATCTGTATGGAGGTGTGGTAATGAAATTAAGAAAGCCTGGCAGATGGAAAAATATATCCAATATTGTCCCTGAACTTAAAATGTTTGACGATAAGGGTAGTTATACCAGTGTCTTTGCCCATGAAAAGTTTTTTATGGAGAGGATACTTAATATTAAGGTATCAGACGATGAGGTCAAACCTTATATACCCCTAAACAACAATGTATCCGAAAATATAATAAATAAATTCTCTTTACAAAAGGGGAGTTATATTGTTTTTACTTTCGGCTCCCGTTCTGCAAAAAGGGACTATCCTTCAGATAAGTTCGTGGAGGTAATGAAATATCTGCACAGACGGCTCGGCATGAAAACTGTGCTTATAGGTGTAGATCAATACAGTTCTGATGCATTGCCAGATTTTGTTATTGACCTGAGAAGAAAGACATCCCTGATTGAGGTCTTTGGCATTATCAGGCATGCAAGAATATTTGTTGGGAATGAGACAGGGGTAACCCATGCTTCATGGATTATGGGGGTGCCGACGGTTATGATATATGGAGGCGGACAGTTTGGCGGATTTCTCCCTCTATTTGATAACGGATGTATAGTATATAAACAGATGGATTGCTATTGCTGTAACTGGGGTTGTAAATATAGCGATATTCCAGTCAGATGCATAGGAGAAATTGGCGTTGACGATATTTTAAAGACTGTTGATAATGTTATA
>MHDO01000080.1 GCA_001805005.1 Nitrospinae bacterium RIFCSPLOWO2_12_39_16 | reverse complement strand
GCAAAGGGTTTTTGAAAAGATTAATGGAGAATCACTTGGCTGGTTCTTCAAACAGTGGGTAGAAGATACCGGCGCCCCATTTTTAAATCTGAAAAACGCCAGTTATAAAAAAGAGGGTGATGGCTATGTTACATCATTTACATTAACTCATGATGAGAAGCCTTATATGTTAAATATTCCAGTGGAGATAAAGACAGAAAGAGAAAAGATAAGAAAGGTTGTAAAAATAAAAAATAAAGAGGAATCTATAAATATAAAAACGAATGATAGACCATTAGTATTAACTATAGACCCCGATGCAGACATATTCAGACATCTCCATAGAGAGGAGCTCCCACCTACAATAAGCAGGGTAATAGGAAATAAAAATAAAATAATTGTTATGCCTACAGGCGGGGATAAAGAACTCATTGATACCTATAAAGATATTTCAGGTGTATTTTCAGAAGGGAAGCCCCTTATTAAAAATGATGTAGATTTAACACCTGAAGACATTAAAAATAATGCCCTATTTATATTTGGGGGTTTGAATGAGAATAAAGTATTAGAAAGACTTATTGATAAATTGCCAGATGGAACATTAATAGAAAGGGACAAGGTTACTATTAACAACAAAAGTTATCAGGGGAAAGGTGATTTTACTGTCTTGACTATTTTAAACAAATTCAATCCTGACAAAGCCATAATGATAATCATAGGTTTTGACCCGAATAGCATAAGAATAACTGGCTCAAAACTAATTCACTATGGCAAATACAGCTACCTTGCTTTCAAGGATGGGAGAAATGTTGATAAGGGGATATGGGATACAAAGGATAGCCCTTTGATTGTTAACATGGAAAAAGACTAATGTGTCATTGCGAGCCAAAGGTGAATCTTTGGATATTTTTGTATTATACAGGCGTAGCAGGGAGATGAAAAAATATGTTATTATTAGGTGGGCGTTAGGTGTTACCTATGTCTAAATGAAAATAGGGTCTGGTCTGGTAAAGTCTTGAATTATAGCTCTTTTGTTGGAGAATTGCTCATTCTTGCCGTATGGATATATAAAGGGATTGTGCCTCCACTTTTTAAAGCAAGGTGCAATTAGTGACAGCACCTATTTTAGGATAGAGACAATGAAAAACGATTACCGCGAACGCTCACTAAAAATCCACGGACTCATTTGCGCCAAGTGCGCCCGGGAGTTCACCTACAAAAATCAGCAATTGCTGACCGTGCACCATAAAGACGGTAACCACCTTAATAATCCCCCTGACGGCTCCAACTGGGAAAACCTGTGCGTCTATTGCCACGAGGATGAGCATAGCCGGGGGCTCCTTGCTGACTATTTGAGTGGGAAATAATGATAGTAGGAAGGCTATCATAAGGCAGGAGATTGAAAGATAGGTAACATGAACAAACTCACAGATAAAGTTTCTTTAATTACAGGTGCGGGGAGAGGGATAGGACGGGGGATTGCTGTTGCAATGGCAATGGCAGGCTCATCCGTAGTCCTCGCATCAAGGAATCAATCAGAATTAGAAAATATAGCCAAAATTATAAATGAATCAGGTGGAACAGCACTACCAATAAAAACTGATATTTCAGATGAGAAACAGGTTAATAATACGATTGAAAAAGCTCTTAATAAATTCAAAAAGATAGATATTCTGATAAACAATGCGGGGCAGTTTTTAGAAAAACCTGTTTTGGATACTACTATTGAAGACTGGGAAAAAGTCATGGGTGCAAATTTAAAAGGTATGTTCCTCTGCACAAAAGCAGTGCTGAAAGGGATGATGGAGAGAAAGAACGGGACAATTATAAATTTCTCATCTGTTGGCGGCAGGATTGGGCTAAGAGGGAAGGCTGTTTATTCGGCATCAAAGTTTGGTGTTGTTGGGTTTTCAAAGGCTCTATCAAAGGAGCTTAAACCTTATAATATAAAAGTCCATATTATTTACCCATACATGGTGGACTCCAATAATTCCATTGACCGGACAAAGGAAAATCCCCTCAATATAAACAGTGTAGATGATATTGCAGATTTGGTTGTATATCTCGCCTCATTACCTCTCAGAGTTGATATTGAAGATATCGTGATAGACCCTTATCTAAAGGGATAATTTTCAACCCCTCCATACCCATCTTTTTAATTACCTTTTTTATTGAAATATTTTAAGTTTATGCTATTCTTTTTAGACGCATTTCTTATAGTTAAAATAATACTTTTAATTTTTTATAAGGAGGTCTAACAGGGTGAATATTCACGAGTATCAGGCTAAAGAGTTGCTTTCAAAATATGGTGTTTCTGTGCCGAAGGGGAGGGTTGCATTTACCCCCGATGAGGCAGAGGAGACTGCAAAGGGTATTTTGAAAAACAATAGTGTCTGTGTTGTCAAGGCACAGATACACGCAGGAGGAAGGGGTAAGGCAGGCGGAGTCAAGCTTGCAAAGAGCCATTCAGAGGCAAGACAGTATGCGGAAGGAATGCTCGGCAAAAAACTTGTAACCCATCAGACAGGACCTGAAGGAAAAGAGGTAAAAAAGGTTCTTATAGAAGAGGGTTGTCAGATTAATAGGGAGCTCTATCTTGGAATGGTGGTGGACAGAGCGGCACAGCGTGTTGTGGTAATGGCATCTTCAGAGGGTGGTGTTGAGATAGAAGAGGTCGCCGCAAAAAGCCCTGAGAAGATTTTAAAGGAGTATGTTGACCCTGCAGTCGGCTTAATCCCTTTTCAGGCAAGGAAACTCGCCTTCGGTCTCGGAATTGATAAAGCACTTGTTAATAAGACTGTTAAATTCATGGATGGGCTTTATAAGGTATTCGTAGAAACTGATGCATCAATGGCAGAGATAAACCCTCTGGTTATTACAAAAGGCGGAGATATCCTTGCACTTGATGCAAAGATGGGATTTGATGACAATGGACTTTTCAGGCATAAGGAAGTCCATGATATGAGAGATTTGGATGAAGAGGACCCAAAGGAGATAGAGGCATCGCGTCATAGTTTGAATTATGTTGCCCTTGATGGTAATATTGGCTGTATGGTGAATGGTGCAGGGCTTGCCATGGCAACAATGGATATTATAAAACTATACGGCGGAATGCCTGCAAACTTCCTTGATGTGGGCGGGGGTGCAAATAAAGAACAGGTTACTGCAGCATTTAAGATTTTGATGTCCGATGTAAAAGTTAAGGCAGTCCTGATAAACATATTCGGCGGCATTATGAGATGCGATATTATTGCAGAGGGTGTTATTGCCGCTGTTAAAGAGGTTGGAATAAAAGTCCCTCTTGTTGTCAGGCTTCAGGGGACAAATGTTGAATTGGGAAGAAAGATTTTATCTGAATCGGGGTTAAATATTATTACTGCGGAAAAGATGGACGAGGCTGGAGAGAAGGTAGTAAAGGCAGTAAGATAATTCAGATAAAAGAAAAGGGGGCGAGTTTACAGGCAATAAAGAATAAAGGCTTTAAATGGATATCCAGATAGATCCTCATACATTGGAACGTGCAGAAGAACGAGGCACGAATGAACATGAAATTAAAGATGTAATTCAAACAGGTTCTTCTATTCCTGCAAAGTATGGACACATAGGTAAAGCCAAAGTGTATGACTATAAACAAAAACGCTTTAATATATATTATGAGCAGAAACGGGTTGAGGTGTTTTATACTATTTGAAAGAGATAAAATCATAACCATTACGGTCTATGTATTTTATGGAAGATGGGAGGAATAAATGAACATTATTTACAATGACAAAACAGACCTTCTCTATATTAGATTGGATGATAGGAAGCAGGATGTCATAAACAGACGAGTTACTGAAGATATTGTGCTTGATATAGGTGAAGGTGATAGAATTATTGGAATAGAGATTCTCGATGCTTCAAAACATGTGCTATTAGAGAGACTGTTGCCTGTAAAGTATGAGCTTGCAGGAGCATAAAATTGTTGTAAATCTGTAACTCACAAATGTGTTATGAATTACTTTTGGACTAAAAAATGATATGAGTAATTTGTCTGATGAGGAATATAAGGATTTATGGAAGGAATTGAAAATCGAGATAAAAATGGTTGAGAAAGCAGGCAAGTGTAAACATGAACTTGGAGAAAAATATCTTTATAATTCCCCTTATGAAAAGCCACAAAATGTTTGTAATGCCTTATTGCATGTTCTGGATTTGTATACATGGAGGGTGGCTTTGGATTTCCCCTCTTGGGAATCGGATGATAGAAAAGTTTATAGAATACATTGTCCTTCAAAAAAAGGGACTATTTTGGAGATGAGAAAAGTGGAGGATTCATGAGCATACTCGTTAATAAAAATACTAAGGTTATATGTCAGGGGATTACAGGGGAGCAGGGGACATTTCATACAAAGCAGATGGTTGCATACGGCACAAAGATGGTTGGCGGAGTTACACCCGGCAAGGGGGGAACAAATGTTGATGGCATCCCTGTATTTGATACAGTGGAGGAGGCGGTTAAAAAGGCAGGTGCAAATGCGTCTGTAATATATGTCCCTGCTGCATTTGCGGCAGATGCAATAATGGAGGCAGTTGATGCAGGTATTGAGCTTGTAATCTGTATAACTGAGGGGATACCTGTGCTGGATATGGTTAAGGTCAAGAGATTCATGTCGGGCAAAAAATCAAGACTAATTGGTCCTAACTGCCCCGGTGTAATAACACCTGAAGAATGTAAGATTGGTATTATGCCCGGACATATTCATAAGGCAGGTAAAATCGGTGTTGTATCGAGGAGCGGGACATTGACCTATGAGGCTGTTGACCAATTGACAAGGCTCGGTCTTGGGCAGTCCACCTGTGTTGGTATAGGCGGAGACCCTGTAAATGGGACAAACTTTGTTGATGTCCTTGAGATGTTTGCAAAAGACAAGAAAACAGAGGCAGTGGTGATGATAGGAGAGATAGGCGGGACTGCAGAAGAAGAGGCCGCCGATTTTGTTAAAAAGAAAATGAAAAAGCCAGTAATAGGCTATATTGCAGGAGTTACAGCCCCGAAGGGAAAGAGGATGGGGCATGCAGGTGCTATAATATCAGGAGGGAAGGGGACTGCCGTGGAGAAGATGGAGGCGATGAAGAAGGCAGGCATTAAGGTCTGCAATAGCCCTGCAGATATTGGGAAGACAATGGCAGAAGTTTTAAAGGAAAAAAAGAAGTGAGAGGAGGGATATTAGATTGACTGATACAGAGACAGAAAAAGATTTACCAAGAATTTTAATATATGAAGAGCTTTGTAAAGGATGTGATATATGCGCAGTCTTTTGCCCCACTGAGGTTCTTGAGCTTAAAGGGAATATGATGACAGTAAAAAATCTTGAGGCTTGCACCCGCTGTCAGTTGTGTGATTTGAGATGTCCTGACTTTGCAATACAGGTGTTCTGATTCAGGTTAAGGTTAAGGCTTAGGTTAAGGGACTATTAATTACTTAACCTTGACCTCAACCTTATTTATATTTGGAGGTAATTATGGCTGAGAAAAAGAAAAAATTTATGCAGGGTAATGAGGCATGCAGTGAAGGTGCCTTATATGCAGGCTGCAGGTTCTATGCTGGTTATCCAATAACTCCTTCAACAGAGGTTGCGGAAATCCTTTCCGTAAGGCTTCCAAAAATCGGCGGTGTTTTTATGCAGATGGAGGATGAGATTGCCTCAATCTGTGCTATCATCGGTGCCTCGCTTGGCGGGACAAAGTCATTGACCGCTACAAGCGGTCCTGGTTTCTCCCTGATGCAGGAGGGGCTCGGTTTTGCTTGTATAGCAGAGATTCCATGCGTGATTGTTAATGTAATGAGGAGTGGTCCCTCTACCGGTTTTCCAACAGGACCGAGCCAGTCTGATGTTATGCAGGCAAAGTGGGGGACACATGGCGACCATCCGTCGGTGGTCTTAACGCCTGCAACAGTTCAGGAGATTTTTTACGAGACAGTAAGGGCATTTAATCTTGCTGAAACATACAGGACGCCGGTTATTGTCCTATATGATGAAATCATAGGACACATGAGAGAGGCAATTA
>MHDO01000079.1 GCA_001805005.1 Nitrospinae bacterium RIFCSPLOWO2_12_39_16 | reverse complement strand
GACTTATGTCCAGTGTGGGTGGCTAACCCTTCACTGAGCGGAACTTTCATCCGCAAACTAACTCGCCGGTTTATCCCGGCGCACAAGGAAAAAAATAATGACTATACTTAAGACAACTATCCAAGGAGGCCAAATTCATCTTCATCAATTGAGGATGCTCAAACATATCTTTATTGCAGGAATATTCGGAGCCCTTCTTGCAGGAAGTGGATATTTTATGTGGCAATGTCAGCGCATTCCAACCTATGCTTGGCAAATGGCTTATGAAACAACTTGGGCCAAGTTTTTGTTTGTCTCAACAGTAGATACAAAGCATGAGGAGTTATTTCAAGTTTATACCCCAAAAACTGGGAAACCTTATAAGAGAAGCAGCAAGAGTATTTTAAAAGACCCAGTACTTAAAAAAGCAACAGAACAAGTTGAGCGATCTCTGAACCGGGCGGTCACGAAAAGTCTTCAGTTTGGAGGGATGGTCTTTTTTTTGATTATGGCCCTTTGGTTTATCTTAGGTCATCTTCAGAAAAAACCCCATCATAAACGTGGGAATACCCTTGTTTCTTGGAGAGAGCTTAAAAGAATCTTAAGGAGAACGCATCAAGCCTCAGATATTCATTTAGGAAAGCTTCCTCTCATTAAACACGAAGAAACCTCTCATATTCTTATTACGGGAACAACAGGCTCTGGAAAGACAAATACCTTTCATAGTCTCCTTCCTCAAATACGGCAACGCGGAGACAGAGCTATTATCATAGATCTAACGGGAGCTTATGTTTCAAGATATTATGATGAAACACAAGACCTTCTTCTTAACCCCTTCGATGTGAGATCGCTTTCTTGGTCTCCCTGGGCTGATTGTCATCTCGATTCTCATTATGATGTTTTAGCTGAATCGATCATTCAGCCTAAAAAAACATTAGCTGATCCTTATTGGGATACGGCAAGTCGAGCTGTTTTAAAGACAGCTTTAAGAAAATTTGCTTATCAAAAAGACTATGATATTCAAAAACTCACAGATTTTCTCCTTACTTCGTCTTATAAGGAATTTGAAGATTTTTATAAGAACACAGAATCGGCAACTCATGCCGCAAAAAATAATGAGAAAGCCCTTGCTTCGATAAGAAGTGTTCTGACTACACAAATTGAGGGGTTCAGGCAACTGGAGACCACAACAACCCCTTTTTCTATTCGAAATTGGGTGATGAATGATCCGCCTTCGCTGCCCAGTTCTGACGAGACATCACGCCATAGCGCTATGCGCGAAGGCGGATGGCTTTTTATTACAGCGCGTGCTGATCAAAGAAAGACCTTAATTCCATTGATTTCTGCCTGGGTGGATATAGCTATGAATGCTCTCATGGTTTTACCTGAAGATTACAATCGGCGTCTTTGGTTTATCATGGATGAACTTGCTGCGTTGCAAAAACTCCCTTGTCTCCAAGGAGGACTTGCAGAAGTTAGAAAATATGGAGGATGTCTTTTGGTAGGGTTTCAGAGTAAGCCTCAACTTGAAGAGATATACGGAGAAAAAGCTGCAGCAGCCATGCTTGATCTTTTTAACACCTTTATATTCTTTTGTTGCAAAGAACCCTCAACACAACAGTGGATCTCAAAAGTCCTTGGAGATAAAGAAGAAACCGAATCCCAAGAAAACATCTCCTTTGGAGCGCATCATATGCGGGATGGCGTTTCTTTAAGTCGTCAAACACATCAAAAACCCCTTGTCATGCCTACAGAACTTTCTCTTTTGAATAAATTTGAATGTTATATCAGACTTCCAGGAGATACCCCCTGTACCAAGCTTCAAACATCTCTTCAAACCCCGCCCGCCATTAAGAAAGAGGCCTTTATCCTAAAACCGGAGAAGAAGAGGAAATATCCTTCTCCAAAGACCAAAGCTTCTAAAAAGAAAAAAGAGAAAAAAGAGGGGTTGGTGTGAGAGCAAAATTTTAGTTGCTGAACTCAAAGCTTGTAAACGTTGGAAAATACCGACGAAATAACTCAATAATAGTGGAATCATAGTGTTGAATGAGCGGAACTGCTTGACTCTTTTGGGCCCTATGAATCTTTATGCTCTGAGAATAATTTTTGTAAAAATAATCTTCGCTTGAGTACATCTTCAATAAGGACAGTTGAACTATAATAACTTGTGGGAGGTAGAGTATTTTCTTTTCCTATCCCTTGTCTTGCATAAATTTCCTTTTCGCTCGTAGGGTTAAACATTAAAGACGAACAAGAACCTAAAACTAAGAAAAAGGGCTCAATGCCCCCACCGCCATTTCTTGCCCGAACGATATTCATTACTCCTTCAATGAGTGCCCCGCGCATTAAATCCTGGGAAAGAGATATGGCACAACACCGGCAAAATTCTCTTGTTGAGTGGAGATGAAGAATATAGCCTATCTCTCTGGCATTTTTAAACCTTAAAAGATTTTGCTTAAGTTCCTCAGTTCCTCTAATTAAAGCATCAATGTCTTGTGTATTAAACAACCTATGCTTGAAAAAATTCATTTTCTGAGTGACGTAAGTTCCTCTTAACTTTTCACATTCCCTGATAAGGCGAGGGGTTGGTGCTTCAATGGAAGGTATTCCTCTTCTTAGAAATTGAAGAAGATATTGCTCACTATCCGTAGATGATCCAAACCCTTCATCACTGTCCTGACAGGCTATTTGAAGTTTTGGCTCTATGGCGTTAGCGAACTCATGGGCTGATGAAAAACGGGCTTCTAATAAGCCTCTAACTTCAGATTGTACCCTTTGTAGGGGGGCCATGAGACTTTTACGCCAGATTTGATAATACTCCCCAATTTCTCCGGGCTGGAGGAGAGGATCTCGTATTTGAGTCAACCTGTCTCCAAAATTTTGGAAAAGATTTTCTCCATATGCCAAAACTTTTGGGATGGAAGACTGGAGCTGGATGGAGGAGTTTATTAATTTACAAAAGAAAATAAAAGCAAAGGGAAAAATAAAAGTTGATTCAACTGATAAAATAACTCCAGATTATACTTTTATAAAAGATTTAGTTGCTGGAAGACCTGTGCTAAGCCACCCACTCACAAAGGGGGGATTTAGATTGAGATATGGCAGAACAAGACTAAGTGGATTTAGTTCTACAGCAATACATCCTGCAACAATGCTTGTTTTAGAAAATTATATTGCTTCTGGCACCCAATTAAAGATGGAGAGGCCTGGAAAATCAACGGTTTTAGCGATTTGCGACTCAATAGAGGGACCAGTAGTCAAATTAAAAAACGGAAGTGTTATGCTATTAAAAGATGAAGATGCTGCTAATAAATGTCTAAAAGATATTGATGAAGTAATTTTTTTAGGAGACATATTAATCAATTATGGCGACTTTTTTAATCGGGCTCATAAATTAGTGATCCCGGGTTATTGTGAAGAGTGGTGGCTGCTAGAGTTTGAGAAAAGTGTGCAAGGGAAAGGCATTGTTGAATTGAGTGAGAAATATGGACTTGATAAAAATATACTAAAGAAAATCTTCAAGGGCGATTTGGAGATTAAAGGAAAAGATGCAGTTGAACTTAGCAAGAAATTAAAATTGAATTTACATCCTAGATATACTTATCATTGGAATGAAATAAATAAAGAAGAATTAATTTCCCTTTATAATTGGATATTAAAAGGGAGCATTAAGAGGGAGAATGAGGAAATTAAAAAAATAATTTTACCTTTAAGCGATTCTTTAGATGTTATAGATCCAAAAAGAGCTTTAGAGTTAATAGGGATTCCACATTTGGTTGTTACTAAGGAATATGTTGTAATTGAGGAAGATGATGCAAATGCATTAATTTACTCTTTGTCTTTAAATGATGATTTTGATTTAAATGAGATTGTAGAATCTAAAGAAGATGATGTTTTGAAGTTGCTGAGTAAAAAGGCTTTACTGAAAGACAAGAGCGGCACCTTTATTGGAGCTAGAATGGGCAGACCTGAAAAAGCTAAAATGAGAAAGATGACCGGAAGTCCACACGGATTATTCCCCGTTGGCGAGGAAGGCGGCAGGATGAGGAGTATACAAGGGGTTTTAGAGAAAGGCACGATAAAGGCGGAGTTTAATACTTATTGGTGTGAAGAAGAAGGGAGAGAGATTATTTATCCAGTTTCTGAAAAGAGCGGGAAAAATGGCAAGAAAGTTTATTATAATAATGGAAAAATGGAATTTGAAAGCAGTGGGAAATCAAGGCCTTATAAATTAATGACACTAGATTTTTATAACCACTTTAGAGATGTTTTGAGCTATCTTAAAATTGTTAATTATCCCGATTTAATTAAAGGTATTAGGGGGACTAGCAATGATGAACATATTTCTGAATATCTAGGGAAAGCAATTCTTAGAGCGATTGAAGATGTTCATGTCAATAAAGATGGGACGGTAAGATATGACATGACGGAGATGACAATAACCCATTTTAAACCAAAAGAAATTGGAACTAGCCTTGAAAAATTAAAGAAGCTAGGCTATATTAAAGATGTTAATAGCAATGACTTAGTGGATGAGAATCAGGTTATTGAAATTTTTCCACAAGATATTATATTGCCCGCTTGCGATATAAGTCCAGATGAACCGAGTGATGAAGTTCTGTTTAGAGTCAGCAAGTTTGTGGATAATTTATTGGAGCGGTTGTATAAATTAGAACCGTATTATAATTGTAAAAATAAGGAAGATTTGGTTGGACATTATGTTTTGGCGATGAGTCCTCACACTTCTGCCGGAATATTAGGAAGAATAATTGGGTTTAGTAAACTACAAGGATTTTTAACGCATCCATTAATGCATTCTATTATGAGAAGAGA
>MHDO01000078.1 GCA_001805005.1 Nitrospinae bacterium RIFCSPLOWO2_12_39_16 | reverse complement strand
AAAAAAGGATTAAAGAAGAGACAGGGCTTACATGCTCTATTGGCATAGCACCTAATAAACTTCTTGCAAAGATTGCTTCCGATATGCAGAAACCTGACGGTTTGACAATAATTAAAGATGATGAGATAGAGAGCCGCATCTGGCAATTGTCTGTAAGGAAACTGTGGGGTGTAGGACCAAAGACTGAGGCGTATCTGAAAAATATGGGCATTAAGACAATCGGGGAGCTTGCATCATTTTCTCGTGATAAGCTTGTTAAGGAGTTTGGTGAATCACATGGAGATTATCTTTATGATGCCGCAAGGGGCATAGATGAAAGCCCTCTCGTCACACACTGGGAGCCAAAATCTCATAGCAGGGAGACAACCTTTGAGAAGGATACAGGCAACTGGCAGGTGATAGCAAAGACACTTGCAGGACTTACAAGAGATGTCATTGACGAAATGAAGGAGTCAGGCTATAAAGGGAAGACAGTTACAGTAAAGGTGAGGTTTAGTGATTTTGAAACCCATACGAGGGCAAAGACCATTTCTAAATCCACAGACTCAGAGGAAGAAATAAGAAAGGCTGCATTTGACTGCCTGAAGCGGTTTGAGTTAAAAAAGAAGGTCAGGCTCATAGGAGTAAGGGTCGGCGGACTGATTAAAGAGTAGATTCCTTGACAATACAACTTATTAGAATTAAGATTTATATATGAACATTAAAGAATATTTTAATGAAATGAAAACACTTGTAGACAATGCCCTTGACAGGCATATACCATCCAACAACACATATCCTCCTGATATTTTTAACTCTATGAGATACAGCCTGTTTGCGGGAGGAAAGCGATTAAGGCCCATACTGGTCATTGCATCAGCAGAGACAGTAGGAGGAAAGAGGGAGGCTGTCCTTCCATTTGCCTGTGCTATTGAGATGATTCACACATATACACTCATACATGATGACCTGCCTGCTATTGATAATGATGATTTCAGGCGGGGCAAGCCAACAAATCACAAGGAATTTGGCGAGGCAATTGCTATTTTGGCAGGTGATGCCCTTTTGACTATGGCATTTCAGATAATGAGCGATACGAGGCTTATGCCTCATACAAATCCCTCTGTCATTTTAAGGGCTATTAATGAAGTGGCATATGCAGTAGGTGTATTTGGCACTATTGGAGGTCAGATTGTTGATATTCAATCTACAGGAAAGAATCTGGATATACCTACACTTGAATATATACATACCCATAAGACAGGAGAGATGATATTATCTGCTGTGAGAGCAGGTGCCATACTAAGCGGCTGTGAAGAGGACGAATTAAACGCACTCACACATTATGCTGAAAATATTGGTCTTGCCTTCCAGGTGATGGATGATATACTTGATGTGGAGGGGGAGAGCGAGGTAATGGGGAAGACTGCCGGCAGTGACGAGAGGATGAAGAAAGTTACATACCCAGCAGTTTTTGGGCTTGCCGAATCAAAAAAAATTGCAGGCAGGCTGATTGACAATAGTATAAAATCCCTTGAGATGTTTGGTGATAAAGCAGAAGTGCTAAAGGATGTTTCGGAATATATAATTGCGAGGAAGTTTTAAAATAAAAGGGTAAGGATTCGAGGGGTCAAGGGGTAGAGTGAAAAACCCTTGACCCATTATATGAGTAAACTTTTAGACACCATAAACAGCCCTGTAGATTTAAAAAAGATTGAAAGGGAAAATCTCCCGAAACTGTCAAAGGAGATACGGGAATTTATAGTAGATGCCGTTTCTAAAACCGGAGGACATCTCGCATCCAATCTCGGTGTTGTTGAACTTACAATAGCCCTGCACTATACCTTTAATACTCCTGAAGATTTAATAATCTGGGATGTAGGTCATCAGTGCTATACACACAAACTAATTACAGGAAGAAAAGATAAATTTTCTTCCCTTCGTCAATACGAAGGGATAAGCGGCTTTCCAAGAAGGGAAGAGAGTGTTTATGATGCAGCAGATACAGGACACAGCGGAACATCTATACCTATTGCACTTGCATTTGCAAAGGCAAGGGATAAAAATAATGGAAACAATTCAGTCATAGCAGTTATAGGGGATGGTTCAATGACTTCCGGACTTGCATTGGAAGGTTTGAATAATGCTGGTGCATTGAACAGCAACCTTATTGTGGTTTTAAATGACAACAAGATGTCAATCTCTCCGAATGTAGGGGCTATCTCAGCCCATTTGAATAAAATAATAACCGGCCAGCTGTATAACAAAATGAAAGGTGAAGTTGAATACTTGCTAAAAACCATCCCTGGTATTGGTGGACAAATGGCTAAACTTGCCCATAGGGTTGAGGAGGCTGTTAAGGGTATATTTGTCCCCGGCAGATTCTTTGAAGACCTCGGTTTTAAGTATGTAGGCCCTATAGACGGTCATAATATAAATCATCTATTAGACACATTTGAGAGTGTAAAAAAATTGAAGGGACCAATCCTGGTTCATATCGTTACGACAAAAGGGAAGGGATATAAACCGGCAGAAAATGAGGCAGACTCATTCCATGGTGCATCACCTTTTGATGTCACAACAGGGAGTTTTAAAAGGAAGAAGGCTCCCCCGTCATATACAGAGGTCTTCAGTAAAACCCTTATCTCCCTTGCAAAAACAGACAAAAAAATCATTGCAATTACAGCGGCTATGGCAGACGGAACAGGACTTGACAGTTTTGCAGAACAGTTCAGCGACAGATTTTACGATGTCGGCATTGCTGAACAACATGCTGTTACATTTGCGGCAGGGCTGTCATTAAAGGGATTTAAACCTGTTGTGGCAATATATTCCACATTCCTCCAGAGGGCTTACGACCAGGTGCTTCACGATGTATGCCTTCCCAATCTCCCTGTTACATTTGCCATTGACAGGGCGGGCATAGTCGGTGAGGATGGACCAACCCATCAGGGTTTATTTGATTTATCATACCTGCGCTCATTACCAAATATGGTGCTAATGGCTCCAAAGGATGAAAACGAGCTTCAACACATGATTAAAACTGCCATTGAATATAATGGCCCTTCGGCTGTGAGGTATCCGAGAGGGAGCGGAGAAGGGGTTAAACTTGATAAGGATATTAAGACAATAGAAATAGGCAGGGCTGAGATCATAAAAGATGGTAATGATGCAGTTATACTGACAATAGGAAATACAGTATATCCCTCAATTGAGGCATCAACTATTCTATCAGGTAAAGGAATTGATGCCGCAGTTGTAAATATGAGATTTGTTAAGCCAATTGACAGAGCTATGATAAAGGATTTCTGTAAAAAGACAGGCTTTATTTTTACTGTTGAAGAAAATGTCCTTCAGGGTGGTTTTGGAAGTGCAGTATTGGAAGTCCTTGAAGAGGAAGGTCTCAATAATATAAAGGTCAAAAGAATTGGTCTGCCTGATAAATTCATTGAGCATGGCTCACAATCCATCATAAGAGAGAAATATCACCTAACCCCATCAGCAATCGCCTCAGCAATATCAGAATTCCTTTTAAAACATAGTTTCCAAAAACAATTAAAATTTATAAACAATGCCAAAAAGGCGGTTGGATAATCTCCTTGTAGAGAAAGGTATAATTCAGAGCCGTGAGAGGGCAAAGGCTCTTATACTATCAGGAGATGTAAGAGTCAATGGTAGTCCTGTCAATAAGGCTGGCACATTAATAGATGAAGATGCAGAAATAGAACTTACAGGCAAAGATATACCCTTTGTTAGCCGCGGCGGCTTAAAACTTGAAAAGGCAATAAAAGAATTTAATATCAATGTAAAAAATAAGATTGCAATAGATGTCGGTGCATCAACAGGGGGATTTACAGACTGCCTCCTTCAATACGGGGTAAAAAAGGTATATGCAATTGATGTTGGGTATGGACAACTTGCATGGAAGCTGAGAAATAACCCAAGGGTAGCAGTAATAGAGAGAAAGAATATACGATATATAAAACCATCTGATATAGGTGAGCCTGTTGATATAGCCGCAATAGATGTCTCCTTCATATCCCTAAAATTAGTCCTTCCGGTTGTTAAAAAACTGCTTAAAGAAAATGGTGAAATAATTGCACTCATAAAACCACAATTTGAAGTCGGAAAGAGCGAAGTTGGAAAAGGCGGAATAGTAAGGGAAAAAGAAAAACATGAGAAGGTAATTTCTGAGATAAAATCATTTGCAACTGATTTGGGCATTAAGGTTTTAAATATAACAAAATCACCAATTACCGGACAAAAGGGGAATGTAGAGTTTCTTATATATATACTTAATGAGATAAGCTAATTTTTTATGCTTTTTAGATTTTTATTCTTTCCACCCGTGGTTGCCAACCAATTTTACAAAGACACAGCCGCAGATATTTGTTGTTGTTATTCTATCCCTTTTCTTTTCTACTTTTACAAGTGTCTGGGAAAATTCGTCACCTATAGGTATCACCATTCTCCCTCCGACTGATAGCTGGTCAACAATAATTTTTGGGATGTCAGGGGCACCTGCAGTTACAATTATTGCATCATAAGGGGCATATTCAAGCCATCCGTATGTGCCGTCAAATATCTTTATGGCTACATTCATATAGCCTAAGAGGTCAAGCTGCTTCCTCGCTCTTACTGCAAGGGATTTAATCCTTTCAACGGAATAGACCTTGTCACATAATTCTGCAAGGACTGCTGATTGATAGCCTGACCCTGTTCCTATTTCAAGAACCTTTTCATTTCCCTTCAGCTCCAGACTCTCTGTCATCAGGGCTACCATATAAGGCTGAGAGATAGTCTGCTTCTCGCCTATCGGAAGCGGATAATCTCCATAAGCCCTGCTTCTTAAAGCCTCTTCTACAAAGAGGTGTCTTGGAACCTTTCCCATTGCATCAAGAACTCTCCTGTCCTTAATTCCCCTGACAATAAGCTGTTCTGCTACCATTATCTTCCTTTCACTTTCATAATCCATACCATATATTATTGACTATTTAATATTGAATATTGAAGATTTAAGGAGATTTTTTTAAATCATCAATCTTCAATCGTCAATCTTCAATCTCTTTAAAAGCTCTCTTGCTGCTATAATACCTGATACAGATGCCTGAATCAATCCCCTGCTGACCCCGGCACCATCACCAATGGCAAAGAGATTAGGTATCTCAGTCTCAAGAGATCTTGTCAATTTCAACTTAAGGGAATAAAATTTTACCTCTATACCGTAAAGAAGTGTATGCTCAGAATAGACCCCTGGTGCAAATCTATCCATTGACTCCAGCATCTCAAGAATATTTGCCAAAAATCTGTATGGCAGGACAAAACTAAGATCTCCGGGTGTAGCAGTTTTAAGGGTTGGGACTGTTATCCCCTTCTCTATCCTCTCAGGTGTTGACCTCCTACCCTTTACTAGGTCGCCGAGACGTTGGACAATAACCCCTTCACCCAGGAAATTTGCCAACCTTGCTATATATTTGCCATAAGATATTGGCTCATTAAACGGCTTTGTAAACAATGTGCTTACAAGGAGGGCGAAATTTGTATTTTCACTCCTCTTATTAGTATAGCTGTGCCCATTCACTGTAAATATTTCCTCAGCAGATTCCTGAAATACCTCTCCATAAGGATTCACACAGAATGTTCTTATCTGGTCATCAAATTGTTTTGAGTAGTAAATGAGTTTTGGTTCATAAATTATATCTGTTACGAAAGATAAAGTTGACGCTGGTAATTCCACTCTGACCCCTATATCAACAGGGTTTGTCAGTGGGGTCAGTCCGAGTCTGCGATACTCCCTCTCAAGCCATTCTGCCCCTCCCCTCCCGGGTGACAATATAACAAAATCTGATAGAAATTCTTTGCCGTCGTCTGTTCTAACTCCATTTGCTTTTGAACCGTCTAAAATAATAGATTCTACCCTTTTGTTAAATTGTATATCTACCCTGCCTTCAAGGCTATTTTTAAATTTTTGCAAGACCTCAGGGCATCTGTCTGTTCCGATATGTCTTATCCTTGTAGGTATGAGCTTAAGATTATTCTGAGATGCCTTTGACTTAAGTTTTTCAATCTCAACTGTATTATCAGCCCCATAGATTTTTTTAGGGGCGCCATGCTGCACATAACATTTATCAACATAATCAATTAAATCTGTCAAATCCTTTTCACTTAAATAATTGTTTAGGAATCCTCCAACTTCACCTGATAGATTCAGTTTCCCGTCACTAAATGCCCCTGCACCTCCCCAGCCCGATACGGTGGGAGATGTTTTATTTAATTCCCCTTTCTTGTTTTTAAGTAGATTTATTCTATCCTCAAGTCCCCTCCCCTTTTCCAATAAAAGAATTTTTATCCTATTCTTCTTGATTAGTTCTAATGCCGCAAAGATTCCTGATGGTCCAGCACCAACAATTATCACATCATATTTCATATATCCGCTTTTCTTATATCCACCAATTTTAGTTGAACCCTCTCATTCCCTTTCCATCTATTTATTATTGGCGTATAAACAATATCATAACTGTCATCAGAATTTATCTCATTAATCAGGTAGGAGAAATTGAAACCTACTACCTCCATTATCTCCGAGCCATCATCCACATCCATTCTTATGTGTCCATTATTTTTTCCGATAACCACTGGCTCCCCTGCAATTTCAACGCTTCTTGAACAAAACAGAGGCGGTGGATTTGACTGCCCAAATGGACCTATCCTGTTTATCTCCTTCGTTAAGGAATAATCTAATTCTGCCAATTCAATACTTGCATCTATGTCAATCTGGGAAATACAGTCATCTTTATTTAAGACCTCTGCTGCTACCGTTTGAAAATAATCCTTAAACTTATCTATCATCTCGCTTTTTATGGTCAGTCCTGCCGCATATTTATGTCCGCCAAAATCAACAAGAAAATCCTCACACTTCTGTAAACTCTCATACAAATGAAAAGATGGAATTCCTCTTGCCGAGCCTTTGCCATATTCCCCATCAACTGATATTAAAATTGTCGGTTTATTGTATTCCTCTACAATCTTTGATGCCACAATGCCTATAACGCCAAGATGCCAATTTGAAGATGAGAGGATAATTGCCCTGTTATTTTCCACATGACACTGACTCTCAATCATAGCTCTGACCTCTCTTAGAATATCATCCTGTATAAGCTGTCTCCTTCTATTCTCAGAATCCAGATGTCTTGCTATCTCAAAAGCCTCATCCTCATTGTTTGTAGTTAAAAGCCTAACAGCAGCATCTGCAGCTCCAAGCCTTCCTGCCGCATTAATTCTTGGCCCAATGAGAAATCCTACATCCGTTACAGTAATCTCTCTCCCATTTATACCTACGATGGTCTTCAATGCCTTTAATCCTGCCTTGCTTGTCTTGCCGATTTCCTTCAATCCATATTTTGCAATTATATGATTCTCTCCCAGCAGAGGTGCTATATCCGCTATTGTCCCGAGTGAAACCAGATCAAGGTGTTTCTTGAGATTTGGAATTTTTTCCTGAGGCATCCCCATTTCCTTAAAAGCACTGCGGAGAGATTTGATAAGCTTGAATACTATCCCAACACCAGCCAGTGATTTAAATGGGTATTTGCAATCCTTTTGTCCGGGGTGAAGAATAGCAACTGCCTCAGGCAGATTGCCTGACAGCTGATGATGGTCGGTAATAATCAGATCAAGCCCCATCTCTTTTAATGCCTTTCCCTCTTTAACTGCTGTTATTCCGCAGTCAACAGTTATAATCAGTTTCCCCCCCTGCTCTTTTATCCAGCTTATGGCATTTAAGTTAAGCCCATAACCCTCCCCTGCCCTTTTAGGGATGTAGTAAGAGGCATCCACATTCATCTCTCTGAAAAATAGTATTAAAAGAGATGTAGCAGTAATGCCGTCAACATCATAATCACCGTATATAAATATTTTTTCCTTTGATTTTATAGAATGGATGATTCTTTGGACAGCCTTATCCATATCCTTCATCTGATATGGGTCATGAAAGCTGTTCAGTGTGGAATTGATAAAATTACCTGCACTGTCAAGATTATCAATCCCTCTGTTGATGAGAAGCTGTGCTGTGATAGGAGAGATGCCGAGTCCTTTTGAAAAAGACTTCTGCAATTCCAAATTAGGCTTAATAAAATTCCACCTGTTTTTTATCAAGTTCATAAGGTTATCAAGTCACAAAGTTCAGAAACTTTATGAACTTTCTACTGTAAACTTTATAAACTTATTGTGTTAATGCAGATATAATTTGATTTTGTATATCCCATACCATACCAGCATTACATCTAAAGTCATTCATTATTATAGAGAATGCAAATATCTCTCCTCTGTTTAGACTGCAATTTTCACAGGGATTGCATTTAACACATGCAGCATATCCTGAAATGGCACTCACACCGTCTAATGTTCCTGTCTTGCCCCTTACCATCTCCTGAGATTCCGAGTTATTCATCCTCTCTTTGAGAGAGCCGTCAACACCCATCACACTTAAAGAGGCGATATACTCAGACTGAAATCTGAAATCATTATACATGGACTCGAGAACCTTAATAATCTGAGACGGGGTAAGACGGTTGAATCTTGAAAGCCCTGAACCGTCAGCTATTTTATATGTCTCCTTTTGTATGCCAATCTCACCGAGATATTCCTCCACCACCTCCAGACCTTTTTCAGTAGTCCCCGGTGCACCTTTAATTTCAGCTCCCATTGTTTTAAGTATCTGCTCTGCTATAAAGTTGTTACTTATCTTATTCAGGTCGCGGACAATAATGGAAAGTGGGACAGACTCATGGCCGAGCAATTCCTCTATCCCTTCTGGTTGTATCCCTGTCCTGATATTTCCCTTAATGACAATCCCCTCCCTTTCAAGAAACTCTTTAAATACTGTTGCTGTGTATAATGGAGGATTTGATATGTTGCGATAATAGTGCATTCTCTTCTTTCCCGTGGTTACCTCTCCTCTTACAATAATCTTATCTCCTCCGCCGTCTTCAATTCTGTCAACAGTAATGGTAGTCCCAACCCTTCTTCTGTTTGTGACTGCATTGTTTATAACCTCCACAAAATTTGTAGGCGGGTTTGTAATTACCTTTGGCTTATCCCTGTGGCTTTCAGCCGAGTCCACATAGACTGTAATGGTATTAAAGTTTAATGAAAGGGCGCCTATCCTCGCATTATATGCCCGTGAGTTGTCATCACTTAGATTCCAGCCATTACCTGTCCTCTCGCTGTCAAAAAAACTTTCATCTGCAATAATATCGCCTGAAATTTCATCTATGCCTGAATTTCTGATTTCCCTTACTATCAGCAATAATTCTTCTGTTACCAATTTTGGGTCGCCATATCCCTTAATATATAAATTGCCATTGAGGATATTGCCGTCAATAGCCCCGTCATAAGCTACAGTTGTCCTAAATTTATAATTTGGTTTAAGTCGTGAAAGGGCAGCCGCACTTGTTATCAGCTTAACATTGGATGCAGGAATGAGGAGTTCATCACTGTTTCTCTCATAAACAGTCTCCCCTGTTTTTAGGGACACAATCTTTATCCCTACTTTTGCATCACTCAGACATCTGTTCTGTATTATGTTATCTATTTTTTTGCCAATTGACCAATTTAATGGTTGAGAAGGGAATACAGGAGCGGAAATAAAGAATATATCAAAAATAAAAAATAAAAAATAAAAAATAAGGAATTCCAGAATTTTAATTTTTGATGTTTGATTTTTAATTTCTTTCATCCCTCGTGTCTCCTCAAAACCAATCCTATTACCATCAAACCTAAAATACCTGAGATTATATTTAAAAAAACATCCCTTAAATCCCCTACCCTGTTTGGGAGGAAATACTGAATAAATTCATCTATTAATGATATAACTAAAATAAAAATAAATGCTATTACATAGCTGTTTTTAAATTTTAACAGCCTTGCAATAATATCATTCTCTTTAACTGCATTGTGTGAAAAATAGCTGAAGAGTCCATATTCAAAAAAATGAAACTTTTCTGCCGGAAGTTTCTGCCTGAAAATTAATAAGGCATAAATAGATGATAAGACAAAAAACCACCCATAAACAGAGGCTCTGCATTCTTTTCTGACAAATGCCAGATAGCCGATAATCGTAAAGAATACAATTATTGAAATTATATAACAGACTGAGCTGAGAGGGAAAGATAAATTTTCATAATAAATTTTCAGGAGTAACGGCATGATGGGGCGGGTTACCAACATGAGAAGTGTATATATTCCCAATGATAACCACACCCTTCCCTTTTCCTTTAAATCCATTATTACAAAAGTAGGCAGTAAACAGATAATTTTTCCTGCTTGCTATTATTTCAACGGCGGAACATCTCTGACATCTTTTCTACCCCAGTGGACAAGCCATTCAAAGAGGCGGAGGAGTCTTGAGTTATTCTTCTTCTGGTCAACCCAGTGGCCGCATAATCCAATTGTCCTTGCAATAATGAAGAAGCCATTTAATCCTTCAATATCAAATCCAAGGTCTCTTAAAACAGCCCCCATCATTCCATCAACATTTAGAATCAGATTATCCTTCTTTGCCACTGTTGCCTTTTCTATCTCAAGTGCAAAGTTTAGTATAGGCGCATTTAGCTCATTTTTTCTGATAAACTGAATTGTTGATTGAACCCTTAAATCAGGACTCTTCTTTGAGAACTTCCTGTGTCCTATTCCCGGGACAGGTCCAACCTCTCTCTTCATGTATTCAAGGAATGCCGGGACATCACCTGAATAATTTTTATAACCATACTCAAAGTATTTCGCTGCATCAGTAACTGCACCGCCAAATCTCGGACCTATCATTATCAAGCCTGCCGCTACAGATTGCGCAAGAGGGATTCCTGCACATGAGGCAATTATTGTTGCCAATGCACCACTAACACAAGGACCATTATCCACTGTCAATATGATTAATCGCTTAATCAATTGTGCCTCAGCCGGAGATGGCAGGCGGCCTGTTAGTTGGAGCCCAATAACATGCTCAATCCCATACCCTTTTTCTACGAGGTCAGCAGCCCTATAGCCGTAATAGACAGGCTCATCACCTTTATTAAATGTATTACAGGTAAAGAGTGATGGAATGACTACAGATTTTGTCTTTATTAAATCTTCTATCGGTTTCGGCAGTTCGGCATTTGCTGGTTTTGGCTCAACATCCTGAACAATCTTTCCTTCTTTTACAAGTTTTAAATATACATCCTCAATAATTGGACCAAGGTCACCAAAGGTAGGAGCCACAATAATACCTGCCTTTTTAAGAAGGTCCATCTTATATCTTGTTGTCCCTCTTCCACTGGCATCAAGTTTTGCACCTGCATGACCAAACTTCAATCCTTTAGGCAGTTTTTCCTGACTAATGCCTGCAATTGCTGCTATTACCTTTATCCTCCTCTGCTTTGCAGAATACCATTCTGCCACACCTTCCTCTAAATTACCCCCCATCTCGCCGATAATAACGACAGCATGTGTCTGAGGGTCATTTTCAAAGAATTCCAGATATGTAACATAATCGGAGCCCGGGAACGAATCACCGCCAATACCTATTGCCGTTGTTGTCCCATCTGCCCACTGTGAGAGCATCCACATAATCTCATTGAGCAGTCCTCCCGATTTTGTTAATACACCGAAAGAGCCGGGACGATAAAGTCGTGACTTAATCAGATTATCATATGACCCTCCTGCAACACCCATCCTGCACTCACCGGCAGAGAACATACCGATTGCAGATGGACCATTAAATATCTTTCCCTTATTTCTTGCAATGTGAAGGAGTTTCTTTGCATCAATCTCAGGGACACCCTCGGTAATCATGGATATAAACCTAATCTGCGGCAAGTTCAATGCCTCTATTGCTGTCCCATATGCGGCTTTTCTGTTCACATAGATTAATGCCTCATTTATCTCCGGATGCCCGTCAATAGCCTCCTGTGCTGTCTTATATGTCGGCATTAATATGGTCTCAGCACCATAAGGAATTGTCTCATTTCCACTGGCATTGGGGTCTACAAGACAAACAACATTATATGGCATTCCTGAAAGGTAGCTGAATTCAGCCATCCTCCTGGCAGGATTTAATCCCTGTGCACCATATATCATAATCTTAGAAGTTTTGTTGCAGAATGGCAGGCTCCTTTCCCTTCTAAGCGGTGCAGGATAGATAGCCTTAGGTTTCTGAAACTCTATCTTGCCATCCAGTGCCATGTTTGCAATGGCAGTCAAGGGGGTATTTCTGTCATATACATAAATATCAAAGCCCTCCTCCCTGAGAGCCCTCATCATGTCAAGCCCTGCCATTTCATTCGGACCGCCCCTTCTTACCCATATCTTGACACCATTCAAATGCCCCTGCTCTCTTGCCCAGTGAAGCCCCTTAATAATACCTGTAAAGGTTGCTTTTACATCTGTAAAGTTTGCTATTGCACCTCCAACTATCAAATGCTGAATATCGGGCTGTGCCGCAACAATTTTTGTAAGCTCAAAAACCGCATCTGCCGGAGGGTCGCCGCTGTATTCTGTATAATTTAATGGAACGCCTCCAAGCTGGACTACTGCATCAGTATAGAAAACAGACGCACCGCCGCCGGCAGGAAGTATGGCCACCTTTGGCTTTCCATCTAAATTCAATACTGTAAATTTAACTGTTCCCTTGGTTAAATTACTGTTTACTGTCTTTATGTGAATCTCTTCGTCTGTAAGTGGACGGGCAAAATCTGAAAGAAAATTAAATGTCCAGTCAGAATGTTTATATTGCGCATCCTCATCCACCATTAGAACGGCATCCATTCCGACAAAACTATCTTTTATTATCCCAAGGGGATTAATTTCCAAATATGTTGCATCTTCGCCTGTGAATGACTCGTAAAGTTTCTTTATAAAATCAGATAGGTTGGATATTTCTTTCTCAGGCACTGATGCCTTCTTTAAAAATTGTTTTAATGCTGAGTCATTTACACCATCAATGGGAATTGTAATTGTATTTACTGAATCCCAGTTCTCCTCAATCTCTATTCCACCCTTCACAGAAAAAAGGACATCTGTCCCCTCTCTGACAGATTGAAGGGCAAGATAATATTCTTTCTGGGTGCTTACCATCTCCTCAATAAGAACCTCAGAGATGATTACAGGATGGCTGTTTATATTAATCTGATGGAAGAGCATTTTCTTTGCCTCTCCCACAGCATCCTTCGCTGATAATTTAACTTTTACAAGCCCAAGTTTTCCCCTCCCCTTAAAATTGCCATGCGCCTTTACAACATATTCCCTGTTACTATTCAGCTCTATCTCGTCAAGCTGCGCCTTTTCAGTAACAAGCCAGTTTGCGGGGACTGGTATCTGATATTTTCTCAATAGTTTTTTTCCAAAATACTCGGCAACCTTTGCCATTTTTTACATTCTCCTTTCAAATATATTGAATATTTTTAATCCCATTTTTCCTGTGTATCCTGTCTAAAATTAAGTCTTTGTCCCACACTGCTAGCTCAGATAGTGTCAATTATTGCATTTAAGGTTGCGCTTGGACGCATTGCTTTTACTGTCTTTACAGTATCCGGGCGGTAATAGCCTCCCATATCCTGAGGTTTTCCCTGTGCCCCAGCGAGTTCTCCGATAATTTTTACCTCATTAGCTCCAAGCTCTTTTGCCACTTTGGAAAAACGGGACTGAAGTTCTTTATCCTGAATCTGCCCTGCCAACGCCTGCGCCCAATATAGAGCAAGATAAAAATGGCTTCCACGGTTATCCAATTCGCCGACCTTACGGGCAGGCGACCTGTTGTTATCCAATATCTTGCCATTTGCCTGATCCAAAGTATCGGCAAGAATCTGTGCCTTTTTATTTTTGAATGTATTTGCCAGATGTTCCAAAGATACGGCAAGAGCCAGAAATTCCCCGAGGGAATCCCATCTTAAATAACCTTCTTCCTTAAACTGCTGGACATGTTTTGGCGCCGAGCCTCCTGCACCTGTCTCAAAAAGTCCGCCGCCGTTCATGAGAGGCACAATTGACAGCATTTTCGCGCTGGTGCCAAGTTCCAGAATCGGGAAGAGGTCTGTGAGATAATCACGGAGAACATTGCCGGTGACAGAAATCGTGTCTTTCCCCTCTCTTATACGTTCAAGCGAAAAGCGTGTAGCTTCTATTGGGGACATGATTTTTATATCCAATCCTTTAGTATCATGATTCTTTAGGTAAAGATTGACTTTCTCCATAATCTGCACATCATGAGCCCTGTTTTTGTCAAGCCAGAAAACAGCAGGTGTTCCGGTTGCCCGCGCCCTTGTAACAGCCAGTTTTACCCAGTCCTGTATTGCCGCATCTTTTGTCTGACACATGCGGAATATATCGCCTTCTTCAACTTTCTGTTCCAGTAATACTTTGCCTGATTCGTCAACAGCACGGATTGTTCCATCTCCGGGGGACTTAAATGTCTTATCATGAGACCCGTATTCCTCTGCCTTTTGTGCCATAAGACCGACATTGGGAACACTTCCCATAGTTCTTGGGTCAAATGCACCGTGTTTTTTACAATCATCTATTACTTCCTGATAAACTCCAGCGTAATTCCTGTCAGGTATCACTGCTTTGGTATCACGGAGTTTGCCGTCTGGTCCCCACATTTTACCCGATTCACGAATCATCGCAGGCATGGATGCGTCAACAATCACATCACTCGGCACATGCAGATTGGTGATGCCCTTATCCGAATTCACCATAGCGAGTTCGGGGCGATTCTTGTAACAAGCCTTTATGTCCGCTTCTATCTCGGCTTTTTTAGCCTCCGGCAGTTTTGCAATCTTCGTGTAAAGGTCGCCAAGCCCATTGCTGGAATCAACGCCTATCTCTTTAAATGTAGAGGCATGTTTTTCAAAAACATCTTTAAAGAAAACGGAGACAGCGTGGCCAAACATGATAGGGTCGGAGACCTTCATCATGGTTGCCTTTAGATGTAAAGATAACATCACTCCGCTCTTTTTTGCGTCTTCTATCTGTTCTTCAAAGAATTTTCGCAAGGCTTTGCGGTTCATGACAGAGGCATCTATAACTTCACCTGCCTTGAAAGATGTTTTTTCCTTGAGAACCGTGGCCTTTCCGTCCTTACTGACGAATTCTATCCTGAAGTTTCCTGCCTTATCAACTGTAACGGATTTTTCACTGCCGTAGAAATCTCCACCGCTCATAGACGCTACATGGGTTTTTGAATTTGCGCCCCATGCCCCCATTTTGTGCGGATTCTTTTTTGCATAATTTTTTACTGAGGTAGACGCCCTGCGATCGGAGTTCCCTTCCCTTAAAACAGGGTTGACCGCACTACCTAAAACCTTTCCGTATCTCGCCTTAATCTCCTTCTCAGCATCGTTTTTTGGCTCTTCAGGATAGTCTGGAACTTTATAACCCTGAGACTGCAATTCCTTAATTGCTGCCTTTAACTGCGGGATAGATGCGCTGATATTCGGCAGCTTGATAATGTTTGCCTCAGGTGTCATTGCAAGTTTACCCAGTTCAGTCAGCTCATCAGGTATCCTTTGCTTCTCTGTCAGATTTTCGGGAAAGTTTGCTATAATCCTGCCTGCAAGCGATATATCTCTTAATTCAATATCAATGCCGGCTGTCTTTGTAAATGCCTTAACAATAGGAAGTAAAGAATAAGTCGCCAGTGCAGGCGCTTCATCAGTTGCCGTATACATAATCTTCATAGCCATATATTCCTCCTTAGTATTGATTTTTAATAGATTACCTCAAATCCTAAATCGGATTTTGAGAGATTATCCTTACTTTATAATCTTGTTAAGATTCTCCGATAATACAAACTTGAAGAAAAAATCCAATAGCAATCTAAAAAACCTGATAATCACTATTGGCTTACCTTATTGCCAGTCCTGTTTAGCAACAAGTAGTTATTTTAGAATTTATATTATTAAACCTCATTCTTATTGTCAAGAAAAACCTTCTGCAACCTTTTGTAATTATTCTGTAAATTATTAATTGACAATGTAAACTATTAGTGTAAATATATTTTCAATGATTACCATAGGAGAAAAATTAAAAGCGTTAAGGGAGAGCCAGAGATTATCCCTGAGAGATTTAGGAGATAAGGTAGGCTTATCTGCCAGTTTTTTATCTCAATTGGAATTGGGACAGGTATCGCCATCCATTGCATCCCTTGAAAATATTGCCAATGCCTTAAATATGCACATCACATATTTTTTTGACGAGCCGGAAAAGACAAACAGTATTGTGATGAGAAAGAATGAGAGGAGGAGGATATACAGCAAGGGTTCAAAGGCAATTATACAGCCCCTCGCTCATGAGATAAGCAAAAAAAAGATTGAACCCTTTATGCTGACTCTTGAGGTTGGTGGAGAGGGCGGAGAACACCCATACTCATCCCGTCACGGAGAAGAGTTTGGAATCATCCTGCAGGGAAAGGTCAAGTTCACACTAGAACAGAATGAATACACATTAGAGGATGGAGATAGTGTCTATTTCAATTCCACAAAACCTCACAATTGGAAAAACATAGGCAAGAAGGAGGCAATAATTATATTGGTGATTCCACCACCATAAAGAACAAAAACTTAATTTGGAACCACAGATTGACACAGATTAACACAGATTTTAAAACCTTTATTTATTAGGAAAACAGGAAGGGGAAAAGCCATTAAAAGAATATTCATGGTTTCACGGCTTTCTTATCAATCTTTTTAATCAGCGGTAATCTGCGAAATCTGCGGATATATATTTTTCTAAACAAATGATGACTCTATCACCTTTTGTTTTGGTATCTCTCTCAATACTTATCATTGCTTTTACAATAGCGTTGGTGCCCCTGTTTGCCAGACACCAAAAAATGCTTATATATGTATCTTTTCCTCTCATGTCAATAGCTTCTGCGATTGCTGTAGTGGCTGGAATATGGTCTGTGGCAATCGATACTCCCGAATCAGTTACCCTTTCTATTGGCTTGCCTGATTTGCCTTTTCATCTGAGGCTTGACCCTTTATCAGGTTTCTTTCTAACTGTCATCGGACTTCTGAGTTTTTTTGTATCCATCTATTCTACAGGTTATTGTAAAGGATATGCAGGTAAACGGTCGGTAACACACCTCGTAATATTTTACTCTCTTTTTATTGCAGGGATGTTTCTTGTAGTCCTATCAGACGACGCCTTCTTCTTTTTAATCTCCTGGGAACTCATGGCTATAGCGTCTTATTTTTTGGTAATGTTTGAGGATGAGCTTATAGAAAACAGGAGG
>MHDO01000077.1 GCA_001805005.1 Nitrospinae bacterium RIFCSPLOWO2_12_39_16 | reverse complement strand
AGACCCCTTCATTTATTGTAAGTCCTGCGAAACAGATATTTCATTGTTTTGGCTGTAATGAGGGGGGCAATGTATATCAATTTGTAATGAAGATAGAGAATATTTCTTTTCCTGACTCGGTCTTATTACTTGCAAGAAAATACGGCATCAATATAACCGACCAGAAGATAAAGGGTGTAAACAGCAGTCAAAAAAATACTCTTTATGATGTAAATGCTATGGCCGCTGAGTTTTTCCAGAGACAGTTGTCAGATTTGCCTCAGGGAAAGACAGCAAGGGAGTATTTGAGGAAAAGAGGGATAACCGATAATATTATTGAATCTTTTAAAATAGGGTATGCATCCACTTCATGGGATGGAGTCCATCAATTTTTAAAGAAAAAAGGGATTTCCACTGATATTCAAAACAGTGCGGGGTTAATAAAAGAAAGGGAAAATGGCGGTGGATATGTTGACAGATTCAGGGAAAGGATTATATTTACAATATCGGATTCAGAAGGCAGGGTTGTTGGTTTTGGCGGGAGGGTATTAAACGATACAGATTCAAGGCCAAAATACTTAAATTCACCTGAAACGCTCGTTTACAAAAAAGGGAATATTCTTTATGGGCTTAATATTACAAAAGATTCTATAAGGAAGAGTAAAGAGGCATTTTTAGTAGAAGGGTATTTTGACCTCATAACCGTGTATCAGCATGGCATAAAGAATATTATTGCCACATCAGGAACGGCATTGACAGAAGACCATGCGAGGATTTTAAGAAGATATACAGATACCGTTACACTTGTTTTTGATGGGGATGAGGCGGGGAGGAATGCGTCTGACAGGGGTGGGATAGTTCTTCTGAATGGAGGAGTCAAGGTTAAGGTAATTTCGCTTCCTTATGGAAATGACCCTGACAATTTTATTAGAGAAAAAAGGGGAGAGGGTTTTTTAAATATCGCCAGAGAATCAAAGACCTTCATGGAATATATAATAAATAAGGCAATAGCTGAATCAGATTTAAAGAGTTTGGATGAGAAGATAAGATGCATTAATAGTATCATTCCGTTTTTATCTATTATAAATAACTCTGTAGAAAGAAGTATATATTTATCACTCCTTGCCGAGAAGACAGGTGTTTCTGAAAAGGCGATAATGGATGAGATGAGTAAAAAGGAATACAGAATGCAGAATACAGAATACGGAACTAAAAAATCCTCAACTTCTCACTCCGCACTCCGCACTCCGCACTCTCATAACAAGGCTGAAAGAATACTTGTTCAGTTGATGCTTTTGGATAATAAAAATATAGAAAAGATTAAGAGGCATATTTCAATTGATGATTTTAAAGATAATGACTTGACAGAGATAGCATCTGTCCTATTTACTCTTTCTAATAGTAATGATAATATAACCATTTCTCATATTATGGATATGCTGTCAGGTGAGAGGTTAAAGAAACTGGTATCTGAAATGGTGTTTGAAGATATAGAGTATCAGGAGGTGGATAAAAATATAGGAGACTGTATAAGATATATAAAGAAAAACAGGATAGATATAAATGAGCTTGTAAAACAGTTAAAAACTGCAGTATCTGAAGGAAATCATCAGCAGTTTAAGGAGTTGCAGGGGCAGATTTTAAAAATAAAACAGAATGCAATAATACGTGATTCATAGTATAAAATAAATAGCGTAAAGTGAATTTAATTTTGCATATTGATTTAAGATATATGCATAGCTTGGAGGAAAAATAAATTATGGGAAGAAGGCCAAAGATGGCGGAAGTAAATCGTCTTATCTCTATGGGAAAAGAGAAAGGGTATCTTACCTATGAAGAGGTCAATGATGTATTGCCTCCGGATATTGTATCGGCAGAGCAGATTGATGACATAATGATGCTCTTTGGTGAGATGGATATAGAGCTTGTTGAGGCAGGTCAAAAAAAGCAGAAGATTGCACTGGCAATGGATGTAAAAGAGAGGATAGAGGAAGAATTTAAAATTGAAGAAGATGCATTGATATCCTCAGATGACCCTGTGAGACTATATCTTAAAGAGATGGGTACAGTGCCTCTACTGACGAGGGAAGGTGAGGTAGAGATTGCCAAGAGAATTGAAGAGGGGCAGAATGAGGTTATCTATGCAGTTGTGAATTGCCCTATTACAATAAGGGAAATAGCCTCTCTTGGCGAGAAATTGAAGGGGGGAAAGATACCGGTTCAAGAGGTTGTTAACTGGGGAGATGTAGATGAGGCAGATGGGAGCAGAATAAGAGAGGAGACAAAGAGGGTATTGAAGCTGATTAAGGGGTTAAAGACTGTAAGCAATAAACTGAACAGTCTCAGGGTGAAGCTTAAGGGCAAACTGAATGATAAAAAAAGGGGAAAGCTCTTAGAAAATGAGAAGGCAGTAAAAGGTCATGTTACAAAGATTATAAAAGATATAAACCTTGACCATATTCAGATGGATAGGATAATACAGAAGATAGCAGGTTTTGTAGAGCGGATACAGAAAACTGAGGATATAATATTGAAGCATTTTAAGGAGCTAAAGATAACCCCTGAAGATTATAGGTTTCTTCTGAAAAATGTGAAGAAAAGCGGTAATCTGGTCAAAGCGGGGAACAGGAGGGGTATTCCCAAAAAGGTGATCATTGAATTGGGAAAGAATGTAAAAAACATACACAGGAGAATACAGAGGATAGAGCATGAAGCCGGAATGACGAGAAATGAACTTGTTGAGACAATAAGGGCGATAGAGAGTGGCAGGATAAAAGATAAGCTGGCAAAGAGGGAACTGGCTGAGGCAAATTTAAGACTGGTTGTCAGTATTGCAAAGAAATATACTAATAGGGGGCTTCAGTTCCTTGATCTCATTCAGGAGGGGAACATAGGACTCATGAAGGCAGTTGATAAGTTTGAATATCGGCGGGGGTATAAATTCAGCACCTATGCGACATGGTGGATAAGACAGGCTATTACCAGGGCGATTGCAGACCAGGCAAGGACAATCCGTATTCCAGTCCACATGATTGAGACAATAAATAAGCTGATAAGGACATCAAGGCAGCTTGTGCAGGAGATAGGAAGAGAGCCGACATCAGAGGAGATTGCGGAGAGGATGAGTCTCCCTGTAGAGAAGGTAAGGAAGGTTCTAAAGATTGCAAAGGAACCCATCTCTTTGGAAACGCCTATTGGTGAAGAGGAAGACAGTCATTTAGGTGATTTTATAGAAGATAAAAAGGTTATTTCTCCTGTTGAATCAGTAGTAAAGATGAATCTGAAGGAGCAGACATTGAAGGTTCTTCAGACATTGGCTTCAAGGGAAGAGAAGGTATTGAGAAAGAGATTTGGAATTGGGGTGGACAGCGAACATACGCTTGAAGAGGTAGGACAGGATTTTGATGTTACAAGGGAGAGGATAAGACAGATAGAGTCAAAGGCGCTGAGAAAGCTGAGACATCCCAGCAGGAGTAAATTGCTGAAGAGTTTTATTGAAGGGTAAGCAGCAAATAAATTTGAAATCAGATATTAAAATTATGGAAATCATTTTTAAAATCTGATATGTTGTTACGATTTTTGCATTTTGATATCTGAGTTTTTTTTCATGGGGCCCATAGCTCAGCTGGAAGAGCTACCGGCTCATAACCGGTAGGTCCCTGGTTCGAACCCAGGTGGGCCCATTATAAAAACAAAGATTCAATCAGCCCCAGGTCACGGAGAAAAGCATAAAAGTTTAATTTTTGTCTCTGTGTCTTCTGTGAACTCTGTGGCAAATCTCTATGCCGATGTAGCTCAGGGGCAGAGCAGCTGATTCGTAATCAGCAGGTCATGGGTTCAATTCCCATCATCGGCTTAAATGAAATCAATAGGTTATCCAGCATTAACTACCTCCACCTTATTAAAATTGTGCAGTAATTGTGCAGTTGACTTGCCATTGAGTGTATTATCTAAAACATCTAAGGCTTTGACCTTATGAGAAGGTGCAAGGTGCGAATATCTTAATGTCATAGTTAAGGTCTTATGCCCTAACAATTCCTTAACAGTAGTAAGGTCAATACTTGCCATTATCAAATGGCTTGCAAAGGTATGTCTTAAATCGTGAAATCTGAAATCCTTTATCCCTGTGCCTTTCTGCAAGCTGATTTAAAGCTCCTCTTTACATCCTTAAATCTTTTACCTGCATCATCTACAAAAACATAAGGACTATCTAATCTTCTTGGTATTCTTTGCAGAGTATCCCTCAAGGTCTGGTTAATAGGTATCTCCCGCCTCTCTCCATTCTTTGTTATATCAAGGAGTATAAAGCCATGCTTAAGGTCAATATGCTTTTCCCATTCAAGAGATAGTATCTCCTCTTTTCTGCATCCTGTATTGAGTGCTGTTATTACTATCGGCTTAAGGTGAGGACTACAGGTATTGATTAAGGCTTGACTCTCCTCTTTTGAGAGATATCTTAACCGCCTGTTATTCTCTGGTAATAGCTTGCACTTTCTCACTCTCTTTAAAGTTTCTCCCTCAACCATATTCCAGTCAACCGCCTTTGTAAACGCATGTTTCAGGGTTGCAATGTGTCTGTTTATCGTTGCAGGTTTATTGCCTTTCTGCAATCTCTCTGTCTGATATTGTTCTAATAACATGGTATTAAATCTTCTCAAAGGCAGGTTTCCAAAGGCTTCTGATAGCTGGTTAATAAAGCCCTGCTTACTTGTAAAACTCATCTGCCTTTCAGCCCATTTGAGATATTCAGAGATAAGCTCATTGAAGGTATAATTTTTAGTAATCCTGATAAGCTCTGGTTGTTTACCTTCTTTGATAGCCTGCCTTCTCTGGATAAGTAAGGCTTCTGCCTCTCTAAATTTATCACTTCCTGAAGACTCCCTGACTATCTTTCCGTCAAGCCCTGAATATCGTATCCAATAGACATTACCTCTTTTGTAAATTCCCTTTGCCATTTTCTTTGCCTCCTTTCATACTGGTATCTAACTTAAATTCTTTTGCCTCCACTGGTCTTATTAAAACCACTGGCTTACCGTTCTTTGTAATTATCACCTCCTCTCTTGTGGTTTCAATATCGGCTACTATCTGGGTAGCCCTCTGCTTAAGCTCTGTTACGGTTATAAATTTCATAAAGCATCTCCTTTCTTATATATACATAATTATAGATATTATTATATCTATTGTCAA
>MHDO01000076.1 GCA_001805005.1 Nitrospinae bacterium RIFCSPLOWO2_12_39_16 | reverse complement strand
ATGTAATTGCGAAGATACCGAGAGAGACCACAAAGACAAAGGATATTACAGGTGGCCTTCCAAGGGTTGCAGAACTCTTTGAGGCAAGAAAACCTCACGAGAAGGCAATCATTGGAGAGATAAACGGGACAGTCAAACTCGGAGGATTTGTTCAGGGTAAGAGGCTCGTTACCATTGTTGCCGACGATGGAGAAAAGAGGGAGTATTTGATTCCGAGGGGAAAGCATGTCAGCGTTCATGAAGGTGACAGGATCAAGGCAGGTGAACAGTTGATGGACGGCGTTGTTGACCCGCATGATATACTGAACGTGCTTGGTGTAGATGAACTTCAGAAGTATCTGGTTAATGAGGTTCAGGAGGTGTACAGGCTTCAGGGTGTTCAGATAAATGATAAACATATTGAGGTTATAGTAAAACAGATGATGAAGCATCTCATTATTGAGGATTCCGGTGATACAGATTTTCTCATTGGGGAGCAGGTGCCAAAGAATGTATTCACGAGAAAAAATGAAGAGGCAGTTGCTGAAGGCGGAAAACGTGCAAAGGGCAGGCCTACACTTCTTGGCATCACTAAATCCTCGCTCAGCACTGAGAGCTTTATCTCTGCTGCATCTTTCCAGGAGACAACAAGGGTCCTTACTGAGGCAAGCATAAGCGGTAAGATTGATTATCTGAAGGGATTGAAAGAGAGTGTAATTATGGGTAGGCTTATCCCTGCAGGTACAGGCATAAAGATGTATCAGGATATTGCCCTTGAGATGGAGAAGATTTTAGAAAAAGAGAAGATAGGGGAAGTTCCGCAGGAAGTAGAGGATGTGACAGTTTAGAAAAAATATGTCAGATATTTCAAAAAAAATCTTGACATATTTTTTTTAGTTGTTACAATAAATACTTTGCTTTAATTGAATTTGATCTGAAAAATTTAGGCATGACTGCCTGATTTTAAAATTTGAGGTGAGATAATTGCCAACCATAAATCAGTTAATAAGAAAGGGTAGAGAAAAGGTAAAAAACAAGACAAGCAGTCCGGCACTTAACGAGTGTCCTCAGAAGAGAGGTGTATGCGTTAGGGTTTACACTACGACCCCTAAGAAACCAAATTCAGCATTGAGAAAAGTGGCAAGGGTCAGGTTGACTAATAAAATAGAGGTTACTACCTATATACCCGGCGTAGGCCATAATCTTCAAGAGCATGCCATTGTCTTGATAAGGGGCGGCAGGGTTAAAGACCTTCCTGGAGTTCGCTACCACATAATCAGGGGTTCCCTTGATACATTAGGGGTTCAGAATCGTATGCAGGCAAGGTCAAAATACGGGGCAAAAAGGCCAAAGAAACAATAAGGAGTTTTATGTCAAGGAGAAAGGTTTCAATTAAAAAAGTTGTAGTATCTGATCTTAAGTATAGCGACCCTCTTGTTGCTAAGATGATAAATCTGATTATGAGTGATGGCAAGAAGAGTACAGCCGAGGCAATAATGTATGATGCAATGGAAATAATTAAGAACAAAGGCAAAGATGAGCCATTGAAGATTTTCAGGAAGGCACTTGATAATGTAAAACCTATGTTAGAGGTTAGACCGAGAAGGGTAGGAGGTGCCACATATCAGATTCCTGTGGATATAAGGCCTGAAAGAAGGAATACCCTCAGTATAAGGTGGATAGTTGGCAGTGCGAGAGGACGCGGAGAGAAGACAATGCAGGAGAGACTGGCGGCAGAGCTTTTGGATGCATTTAATAAGACAGGCAGTGCAATGAAGAAGAGGGATGATGTGCATAAGATGGCTGAGGCAAACAGGGCATTCTCTCATTATAAGTGGTGAGGTTTTAAAATAAGATGGCAAGAAATATACCATTAGAAAAGGTAAGAAATATAGGGATTATAGCCCATATAGATGCAGGTAAGACAACAACTACCGAGAGGATACTATTCTATACCGGCAGGACGCATCGTATGGGCGATGTGGATGATGGAAATACAACTATGGACTGGATGGAGCAGGAGCAGGAGAGGGGTATAACTATTACATCGGCTGCTACTACATGTTCATGGCTGGACAACAGTATAAACATAATTGATACGCCGGGCCATGTGGACTTTACCGTGGAGGTAGAAAGGTCGCTCAGGGTTCTGGATGGGGCAGTTGGTGTGTTCTGTGCAGTTGGAGGAGTCCAGCCTCAGTCAGAGACTGTATGGAGACAGGCAGATAAATACAAGGTGCCAAGGATAGCCTTTGTAAATAAGATGGACAGGGTCGGTGCAAACTTCTTTAGATGTGTAGAGCAGATGAAAAATAAATTGGGTGCTAATACTGTTCCATTGCAAATGCCTTACGGCGCTGAAGACAATTTTAAGGGCGTTATAGATATTGTAAAGATGAAGGCAATTGTATATGAAGAGCACGAGCAGAAAGGGAGTGTATATAAGGAAACAGATATACCTCAGGAGTATAAAGATAAGGCAGCAGAATTAAGGGAGAAACTTATAGAGGTTGCGGCAGAGCAGGATGATGGATTAATGGAGAAATATCTTGGCGGTGAGGAGTTGTCGGTGGAGGAGATTGAAAAGGGTATCAGGAAGGGGACCATTGCGATGAAAATAATCCCTGTGCTGTGCGGTGCATCTTTTAAGAATAAGGCTGTTCAGCCGCTCCTTGATGCCGTAGTGAAATATCTTCCATCTCCAATGGATATACCTCCGGTAAAGGGAATAAATCCGGAAAACGATAAAGAAGAAATCCGCAAGGCTTCTGATGATGAGCCGTTCTCTGCGCTTGCATTCAAGATAATGACAGACCCGTTTGTGGGGCAGTTGACATTCTTCAGGGTATATTCAGGTGTTCTTACCGGCAGCTCGTATGTGTATAATCCTATAAGGGATGTTAAAGAGAGGATAGGGCGTCTGGTAAAGATGCATGCCAATAAAAGAGAGGATGTGAATGAGGTAAGGGCAGGGGATATTGGCGCTGCTGTAGGATTAAAAAAGACACTTACAGGGGATACCCTCTGCGGTGAAGATAAAACAATAATCCTTGAATCAATACAGTTCCCTGAACCGGTTATATCTGTTGCGATAGAGCCAAAGACAAAGGCGGAGCAGGATAAGCTTGGGGAGTCTCTTAATAAATTAGCACAAGAGGACCCTACATTTAAGGTAAAGGTTGATGATGAGACAGGGCAGACAATTATTTCAGGGATGGGAGAGCTTCATCTTGAAGTATTGGTAGATCGTTTAAGGAGGGAGTTTAATATAAGTGCAAATGTATCAAAGCCGCAGGTATCATACAAAGAAACTATAAGAAAAGAGATAGAGGCTGAAGGTAAATATATCAGGCAGTCAGGCGGCAGGGGACAGTATGGCCATGTATGGATTAAGGTTGAACCTCTTGAAGCGGGTAAGGGATTTGAGTTTGAAAATGATATAGTAGGCGGTGTAATACCGAGGGAATATATTCCAGCTGCTGAAAAAGGTGTTAAAGAGGCTCTTGAAAACGGTGTTTTGGCAAGTTACCCTGTAGTGGATATTAAGGTAACTCTGTTTGACGGCTCATACCATGATGTTGACTCATCTGAAATGGCATTTAAGATTGCTGCCTCTATGGCATTTAAGTCTGCATGTCAGAAGGCGAATCCTGTAATATTAGAACCGATAATGGATGTAGAGGTTGTAGTGCCGGACGAATATATGGGTGATGTAATTGGCGACCTCAATTCCCGGAGAGGGAGGATAAATGAGATGGAGCAGAGGGGGAATGGAAGGATAATAAAGGCATTTATCCCTCTCTCAGCAATGTTCGGCTATGCAACTGACCTTCGTTCAAAGACGCAGGGCAGGGCTGCCTATTCAATGCAGTTCAGTCATTATGAAGAGGTGCCGAGAAGTTTAAGTGATGAAATTATAGCTAAGGCTACCGGGGGTTTAAGGGAAAAGGTAGCAGTATAAAAACAGTAAGCAGTAAACAGTAGGCAGTAAGGAGTAAGGAACATATATTCTCTGCTTTACTGCATACTGCCTACTTTATTTTTACGGAGGGTTATATGGCAAAGGAGAAATTTGAAAGGACGAAGCCGCATGTAAATGTAGGCACGATAGGGCATGTAGACCACGGCAAGACCACACTAACAGCATCAATAACGGAAGTATTATCAAAAAAGGGATTAGCCGAATATATACCATACGACCAGATAGATAAGGCCCCTGAAGAAAGAGAGAGGTGGATAACAATAAGCATAGCCCACATAGAATACCAGACAACAAACCGACACTATGCCCATGTTGACTGCCCCGGACACGCAGACTATGTAAAGAACATGATAACCGGAGCGGCTCAGATGGACGGTGCAATACTCGTAGTAAGTGCGGCAGACGGACCGATGCCCCAGACAAGAGAGCATATACTCTTAGCAAGACAGGTTGGGGTGCCGTATATAGTAGTATTCATGAACAAAGTTGACATGGTAACAGACCCTGAACTAATGGAGCTTGTAGAACTTGAAGTAAGGGAATTATTGACTAAATATGAATTTCCCGGAGACGAAATACCAATAGTGAAGGGAAGCGCATTACAGGCATTACAGAATCCAGAAGACCCTGTAAAGAGCAAATGCATATGGGATTTAATGGATGCCATAGACAAATACATACCGACCCCGAAGAGGGACATAGAAAAACCGTTCATGATGGCGATAGAAGATGTATTCAGCATAAGCGGCAGAGGGACAGTAGTAACAGGTAGGATAGAGAGGGGAATAGTAAAAGTAGGAGACGAAATAGAAATAGTAGGAATAAAGCCTACCCAGAAGACAGTAGTAACCGGAGTAGAGATGTTCAGGAAACTGTTAGATCAGGGACAGGCAGGGGATAATGTTGGGATACTCCTAAGAGGCACAAAGAGGGAAGAAGTAGAAAGAGGGCAGGTATTGGCAAAGAGCGGTGCGATAACCCCCCATACCAAATTCAAGGCAGAAGCGTACATACTGACGAAGGAGGAAGGCGGGAGGCACACACCATTCTTCAAGGGATACAGGCCTCAGTTTTACTTTAGGACGACAGATGTGACTGGAGTAGTACAGCTTCCTGAAGGAGTAGAGATGGTAATGCCTGGAGATAACATAACAATGAATGTTGAATTGATAACACCGATAGCGATGGAGAAGGAGTTGAGGT
>MHDO01000075.1 GCA_001805005.1 Nitrospinae bacterium RIFCSPLOWO2_12_39_16 | reverse complement strand
ATCTTTATAAGTAATACCACTCATCAAAACCTCCGAGAATAAAGTGATTAGTGAACAGTGAGCAACTGACCACTAACCCTTGAACACTCAAATAGTAACCCATGAAATCCATAACCGTCAAATATAAAATATACAAAAGAACAAAAACCTAATTTTAGACAGGATATACAGGATAAAACAGGATTACTTTTATCTTTTTTAAATCCTGTTAATCCTGTCAAGTTTTTATGATTTCCTACACATGAACATAAGGTCTTATCTAAATCGTTCGTGCATTATATAGGTTAATAATATATACTTAACATATACACTATAGTATTAATATTATATACTATTACCTGTTCTTGGTTTATAACAGTTTGAAAAACATAAGCTTTAATATTGGCATATCTCTTGCTTTATATTACCAATTGCCATGCTATACAAGACGCCTACATATTACGAATTTAAGGTTGAGAGGGATGATGAGAGGTGTATCAGATGTCAGGTCTGTGTCCGCCAGTGCTCCTATAATTCTACATTTTATAATGCTGAAGAGGACAGGATTTTTAATATTGATGCAAATTGTGTTGGCTGTCACAGGTGCGATACCTACTGCCCTACCGACTGTATAACAATAAAAAGGGTAGGTGAGAATTTCAAAGAAAATGCAAACTGGAATTCATGGGCAATAAGAAATGTAAACAAGCAGGCAAACACAGGCGGGATACTCTTAACAGGGATGGGGTCGGACAGACCCCATCGCATCTACTGGGACCATATATTTGTTGATGCAAGTCAGGTAACAAATCCATCCATTGACCCTCTAAGGGAGCCGATGGAATTAAAGACCTATCTCGGCAGAAAACCTGATTCAATTGAAATAGAAGATACAAAAAAGGGCATAACACTAAAGACAAAGTTGGCTCCGCAGATTGAGCTGAATATCCCGATAATGTTCTCTGCCATGTCTTATGGTGCCATCAATTACAATGTCTGTGAGGCTCTTGCAATGGCAGCGGAAAAGATGGGGACATATTACAACACAGGTGAGGGCGGACTACATAAAAATTTATATAAATACGGAAAGAATACAATCGTTCAGGTAGCGTCGGGAAGATTCGGTGTCCACCTTGATTACCTTGGAGTTTCTGCAGCAGTAGAGATTAAGATTGGTCAGGGTGCAAAACCTGGCATAGGCGGACATCTCCCCGGAGAAAAGGTTACAGAAGAGGTATCAAAGACAAGAATGATACCTGTAGGCTCTGATGCACTCTCCCCTGCACCTCACCATGACATATATTCAATTGAGGATTTAAGACAGTTAATATACGCATTGAAAGAGGCGACAAATTATGAAAAGCCTATCTCTGTAAAGATTGCGGCTGTCCACAATGCCGCAGCCATTGCCAGCGGTATTGTAAGGGCGGGTGCTGATATTGTTGCATTAGACGGTATAAGGGGTTCAACTGGCGCCGCTCCAGTTATGATAAGGGATAGTGTTGGAATACCAACAGAGCTTGCACTTGCTCAGGTTGACCAGAGGCTCAGAGATGAGGGGATAAGGAACTGGGCATCTATAGTGGTAGCAGGCGGCATAAGAAATTCTGCCGATGTTGTAAAGGCTATTGCACTCGGTGCAGATGCAGTATATATAGCCACTTCTGCACTTGTTGCCATAGGCTGCACAGTCTGCCAGAAGTGTTATTTAGGCAAATGCGCATGGGGTATTACAACAAATGACCCATATCTTGCAAGGAGGCAGAATCCCGAGCTTGCCGCAGAAAAATTGGTAAATCTGCTTACAGCATGGAGCAGGGAGATAAAGGAGATGCTCGGCGGCATGGGATTAAATGCCATTGAGAGCCTGAGGGGCAACAGGGAAAGACTGAGAGGCATGGGTCTTACTGACAGGGAACTAAAAATACTCGGGCTGAAACATGCAGGGGAAGGAATGTAATAATTGAAGATTGACGATTGCAGATTGAATATTAAAAAATATTCCTTTAAATTGTCAATTTTCAATATTCAATAGTCAATTTATTTATGAAGATCGTTTATCCAAAAGAAGAAGCATGTATGGCTTGCAGGCTCTGTGAGGTTGCCTGTATTACAGAGCATTCAAAATCCAAAGACACATTAAAGGCATATAAGAAGGAGAATCCTACTCCTCTATCAAGAACCTTGGTAGAAGAGATATTCCCGGGGTTATCTGTCTCTGTAATGTGCCGCCACTGTTCAGATGCCCCGTGTATAGAGGCATGTTTTACAAGTGCAATGCACAGGAAGCCTGATGGTAGGGTTATTGTAAATGAACCAAAGTGTGTGGGGTGCTGGATGTGCATAATGGCATGTCCATTTGGTGTAATAAAAAGAAACCAGTATATAGGAGAGGGGCAAGGGGCAAGGGGCAAGGGGCAAGAAATAAAGATAAAGCTGTCTTCCAAGTGCGACCTCTGTCCTGACAGGAGCATACCTGCATGTGTTGAGGCATGCCCCAACAAGGCATTGGCGCATGAGGAAAGATAATTCAGCCACAGACAAACACAGACTTAAAAGAAATATATTTTAGTCAGTGAAAGTCCGTGGCCAAATAATTATGAAATATTTAATTATTGGAAATTCAGCGGCAGCAGTAGGGGCTGTAGAGGCAATCAGGAGAAATGATAAGGGGAATCCCATAACCATTATCTCTGATGAGCCTCATCATGTATATTCCCGCCCTTTAATCTCTTATCTCCTCGCAGGGCATACAAAAGAAGATAAGATGTATTACAGGGATGAGAACTTTTACAAAGAAAATAATGTAGAGACTGTTTTCAATAAAAGGGTAACGGGTGTAGATACAAAGAAAAAACAGGTCATACTTGAAGACAAGAAAAAGATAGATTATGACAAACTTCTGATTGCCACAGGGGGAACCCCATTTGTCCCGCCTATTAAGGGTAAAGATAGAAAGAATGTTTATACATTTACAAAATGGAGTGACGCTGAAGAGATAATAAAAATATCAAAGAAGGTTCAGAAGGTAGTGGTCATCGGTGCAGGGATGATTGGGCTAAAGGCAATTGAGGGGCTTAATGCAATAGGTATTGATGTTACAGTTGTTGAGCTTGCACCTGAGGTTTTAAGCAGGGCTCTGGATAAGGATGCATCAAGGATTGTCCAGAGGAAGATGGAGGAGGCAGGTGTTGAGGTAATAACAAATAATGAGGTGGTTGAAATTACAGGCAAGGGTAATGTTGCCACTGGTGTTGTCCTAAGGGATAAGAAAAAGATTAAATGCGATTTAGTGATTGTTGCAATTGGTGTTATACCAAATACAGGATTTATAAAAGAGAGCGGTATAAAGATAAATAGAGGGATTGTTGTAGATGAAAGGATGGAGACAAATATAAAAGGAGTCTATGCTGCAGGTGATGTAGTGGAGGCGCTCAATATGCTTACAAACGAGAAGATGCCAATACCTATATGGCCGCTTGCATACAGACAGGGCTCAATTGCCGGCGATAATATGTCAGGGGGGACTTTGGTTTACAAAGGCGGATTCCCCATGAACTCCATTGAATTCCCCGGAGCCCCCACGATTTCTCTTGGTATTATTGACCCAAGGGGTGAGGGATATGAATCACTCATAAAAAATGATGCAAAAAATGGAAACTACAAAAGGATAATTATTAAAAATGAAAGGCTTGTAGGTGCCATATTAGTAGGGGATGATGTTGACAGGGCGGGGATACTGACAGGGCTTATTAAGGAGCAGAAACCTGTAACAGCTTTTAAAGATAAATTATTGGACAGAAACTTTGGATTTGTCCATATGCCAAGGGAACATAGAAGAGAGAAATTGGAAAAGGCAATTTAGCCACAAGACTTTCACTGACTAAAATAAAACAGTTCAAACGGTTTAAAAGTCTGTGTAAATCTGTGGCAAAAAGAGGGATTTTCAGATGAAACCAGGAATTTTAAGTCCATATTGTGAAAAAGATATATCTGCCTGCGGTCTGACAGGGCTTATAAGCAAAAAGGGCAGAAAGATAAAGGGTGATATAATCATCAGGTCCATAAGCTGTATGGATGAGAGGGGTAATGGGCTTGGCGGCGGATTTGCTGCATACGGCATATATCCTGATTATAAAAATCACTACGCCCTTCATATAATGTATAGTGATAAAAAGAGTCTTCCTGCAACAGAGGAATACCTGAGAGAAACCGTGAAGATAGAGCATCAGGAGGTTATACCGACAAGAAGGGTTTACACAATAACAAATCCTCCATACTTCATGCGATATTTCGTAAATCCGCCCGAAGAAATTCATGAGCATCTGGCACATGAGTCTGCAGAATTAAGGGAAGACAATTACATAGTAAATACAGTGATGCACATAAACTCCGAGATTCCGGGTGCCTTTGTGGTCTCAAGCGGTAAAAACATGGGGGCGTTTAAGGGTGTTGGATTTGCTTATGAAATAGCAGACTTCTTTAAACTTGAGGATTATGAGGGTTATATATGGACAGCACACAATAGATTTCCGACAAATACCCCAGGCTGGTGGGGGGGGGCTCATCCTTTTACACTCCTTGACTGGTCTATTGTCCACAACGGAGAGATTTCATCATATGGAATAAATAAGAGATACCTTGAGATGTTCGGCTACAAATGCACACTTCTTACAGATACTGAGGTGGTCACATACATGCTTGACCTTTTAATCAGGAGGCATAAACTTCCTTTAAGACTTGCCTGCTCAGCCCTTGCATCCCCATTCTGGAAGGATATAAAAAAGATGGATGATGAAGAGAAAAAACTGATGACTGCAGTAAGAATGGTCTATGGGAGTGCCCTTTTAAATGGCCCATTTGCAATACTCTTTGCCCATAGTAAGGGATTGGTTGGATTGAGTGACAGGGTAAAGTTGAGGCCATTGGTAGCAGGCGAGAAAGATGATATGGTTTATATGGCAAGTGAAGAATCTGCGATAACAGAGATTTGCCCGAATCCTGACAGGGTCTATAGGCCTGATGCAGGAGAGCCGTTAATTGTAGAACTTGAAAATCAAAACTAATTTCTTGCCACAGGCATACACAGACTTTAAAAGAAGAAAAAATATTTTAGCCTGTGAAAGTCTGTGGCTAAAGATTTTATAATTATGAAAATAAATGCAGCAGGATGTCATTATAGAACACTAAATCAGCAGATAAAGGATGCCGTTAAAAAAGGTGAGAAGCATATTGAGCTTCTCAATGTCAACGGACAGAGGTATATTGCTGATGGTGTCAGCGGAGATACTGAGATTATTATAAACGGAGTCCCCGGTAATGACCTTGGCGCATTTATGAGCGGTCCCACAATAATTGTCAATTCATTTGCCCAGGATAGTGTAGCCAACACAATGAACGATGGAAAGATAGTAATAAAGGGACATGCAGGTGATGTCCTCGGCTACGGCATGAGGGGAGGAAAACTGTTTGTGAAAGAGGATGTCGGCTACAGGGTCGGTATCCACATGAAAGAGTATGAGGATAAAATCCCTTTAATTATAGCAGGCGGCAGGGCAGGAGATTTCTTTGGAGAGTATATGGCAGGGGGGATACTTATACTCTTAAATCTCAATGATGAGAAACCTGAAAGGGCGACAGGGAGTTATCTTGCCACAGGGATGCACGGTGGTGTAATATACATAAGGGGAGATATTGATAAAGATCAGATTGGCGAAGGGGTAGGAGTTGTAGAATTGAAAGAGGCTGACAATACTGTTTTAAATAACCTGATAAAGGAATTCTGCAAAGACCTTGATATTGATTCAAAATTTGTATTTAAAAAACCATTTAAAAAACTTATACCTGTTTCCAAGAGACCTTACGGAAAACTTTACGCATATTAGCTGATAGCTGATAGCTGATAGCCTCTTACTATGAGCTATGAGCTATGAGCTATGAGCAAAATCTCAAATCATATTACGAAAATATCCTCGCAAGTGTTCAGGATGGGATAGTTGTAATATCCAAGGAACAGATAATTACCACCTTCAACCCTGCCATTGAGGAGATGAGTGGCATATCTTCCTCCCATGCTATCGGCAAATCCCTTGAATCTATTTTCTCTGGCGAATCAAGGCTATTAGAGCTGACAGATAAGACTATAAACAGTGGCATCACATTTTCAGATTCTGACTTTCAGATAATCCGAAGATGGGATAGAAGGGTCTTCCCCATCAGCCTGATAATATCCCCCTTCTCCGATGAGGGAGGGAATATAGCAGGTGCAATACTTGTTTTAAGGGATATGTCAAGGGCAAAGGAGCTTGAGGAGAACCTGAGAAAGGCTGACAGGCTTGCATCTCTGGGCACTCTTGCGGCAGGAATGGCACATGAGATAAAAAATCCTCTCGGTGGATTAAGAGGGGCAGCACAGCTTTTACAGGAAGAGATAAAGAGTGAAAAATACAGGGAGTATACCGGTGTAATAATCAAAGAAACAGACAGGATAAACTCCATTGTTGAAAACCTCCTCAACCTCTCAAATCCAAAACCGCTCAAATTAAAATCTGTAAATATACACAAGATTTTAGGAGACATCCTCCTTCTGGAAGAGAAGATATTAAAGAGAATGAAGATAACTGTTGTCAGGGATTTTGACCCAAGTCTTCCATCTGTATATATTGATGAAGGACGAATTACTCAGGTATTTTTAAATATCGTTAAGAATGCAGTAGAGGCAATAAAGAAGGGGGGAGAGTTGACCCTCACTACAAAGATATTCTATGATTATATTGTAATTGAAGAGGGTGCTAAATCCCATACAAAGATGGTCCTTATTGAAGTAAGGGATACAGGAAAGGGATTTGAAGACGATGTCCTATCAAATCTATTTACTCCATTCTTCTCTACAAAGAGTAAAGGAACCGGTTTGGGACTTGTAATATCTCATAGGATAATAGAAGAACATAAGGGGAGAATAAAGATTCAGAACAGGACTGACAGGAAAGGTGCATCAGTTCAGGTGTTTCTGCCAATAGCATTGAATCAGTGATCAGTGCCAGTGAAAAGGATTTGTTTTTACTGACACTGACACTAATCACTTACACTAAATTATGAAAAATATCTTAGTAATAGATGATGAAGATAGTATAAGGTGGGTCTTTAAAAAGGGGCTTGAAAAGAAGGGCTATACTATTCATACAGCTGAAAACGGAAAAAATGCCCTCTCAATCCTCTCAAAAAACAAGTATCTTATAATTTTTCTTGATATTTTCCTGCCTGATGAAAATGGCCTTAAGCTCCTTGAAAATATTAAGAAACAGGAAAAGGAAATAACAGTTGTAATTATGACTGCTCAGGGGACGATGAAAAATGCGATTGAGGCAATGCAAAGGGGTGCATTTGATTATGTAACCAAACCATTTGACATGGATGAGATTTATCTCCTGATTGAAAAGGTAGAGAATCTTAAAAACCTTGAGAGGCGGGTATATACATTAGAGGAGGAATTAAAGACCAAATATGATGTAGGCGAGATTGTCGGAAAAAGCCAGAAGATGCAGAAGGTCTTTAAGACAATTGGCAAGGCAGCATCCTCTGATCTGACAGTCCTTATAACAGGAGAGAGCGGGACAGGAAAGGAGCTTGTTGCAAGGGCACTGCATAAGGCATCAAACAGGGCAAATGGTCCTTTTGTTGCAGTCAACTGTGCAGCAATTCCAAGGGAGCTTCTTGAGAGTGAGCTTTTTGGATATGAGAAGGGAGCCTTTACAGGGGCAACAGAATCAAGGGCAGGCAAATTTGAGCAGGCAGATGGCGGGACAATTTTTCTTGATGAAATCGGAGACATGGATATATCCCTTCAGGCAAAGATTTTAAGGGTAATTCAGGAAAGGGAGTTTTACAGGGTCGGAGGTAAGGCACAGATAAAAGTAGATGTCCGGATAATTTCAGCAACAAATCAGGATTTAGAGACTGCTGTTAAGGAGAAGATGTTCAGGGAGGACCTATTTCACAGACTAAATGTAATTACCATCCCCTTGCCGTCCCTTCGGGAGAGGAGAGAGGATATACCGCTTTTATCGGATTATTTTCTAAAGAGATTCAGTAGTGAACTTGGGAGCAGTGTAAGACATATAGCAGATGATGCAATGCACATCTTAAAAAACTATGACTGGAAAGGGAATGTAAGGGAGCTTGAGAATGTAATACAGAGGGCTATTGTGATGTCAGGCGGAGACTCAATAACTCCAGAGTATCTCCCAATATCGCAATCCACAGGAAAAGATTTTGTCTCCATGCACGATATTATAAAAGATAAAGTCAATAACTATACAAAAAAAGGGGGTCTATACAATGAGGTTATCGGCGAAGCTGAAAGGGAACTCTTGCTATCAGTCTTAAAAAAAACAGAATGGAATCAGGTAAAGGCGGCGGAGATTCTCGGCATAAACAGAAATACCTTAAGCAGGAAGATGAAGGAGCTTGATATAAAAGAAAGTGAATAATCAATTATTCAGTTATCTTTACCTTCATCTCAATCCTTTCATCCGGTAAGTCATTTTCGTTTCGGGGCAGATTTACAATCTTATCGGCAACATCCATTCCTTTTGTAACCTCACCGAATACTGTATATTGTTTATCAAGGAATGTTGAATCTGTGACGACTATGAAAAACTGGGAGCCCGCACTATCAGGGTCCATTGACCTTGCCATCGAGAGGATGCCCCTCTTGTGGCTTATGTTGTTGAACTCCGCCTTTACTTTATGTCCGGGACCGCCCATGCCATAGGTAGCCTTATCCTGCCCCTTTGTATTAGGGTCTCCGCCCTGTATCATAAAACCATGTATCACCCTGTGAAAGATTGTGCCGTTGTAAAAACCATCTTTTGTAAGTTTTATAAAATTCTTGACATGATTCGGTGCAACATCAGGGAAAAATTTTAATTCAATGTTCCCTAATTTTGTTTCAATAACAGCCTTTGTATTTTTTAGTTTTTCCAATTCTCCTCCTTTATCTGAAGTCTTCTTTTCTGCTGAAAACACCTCACAGGGAATAAAGGCTGTTACAAAGATTAAAATCAATATTGTATGTAAAACCTTCCCATTAATATTTTTCAACATGACACCCTCCTTTATATTATTTACTTAAAAATAATAAAAGAAGCCTATCATAAACCCATCCCCATTTCAATATAGTTGCATGGGCAGACCTCGGCACAGATGTGACATCCGTTGCATCTCGTATAATCTGTAAACATTATCTGTCCTATAGGTCTCTTTTTATCCTTACTGATAGCCTCTCTCGGGCAGTAGATGCGGCATTGGTCGCAGGTAAAGCATAAGCCGCAGCTCATGCACCTGTTTGCCTCTGCTATTGCCTCCTCCATAGTAAGTGGCAGGCACACTTCCTTAAAGTTATCTATACGCTCCTCTACATGCAATCCCTTTATATTATTCCGAGGGGCTGGCGGATAATAGTCAAGAATCATATCTGTATCTTTGACCGGCCTTGGAGCCCCAGCCTCCCTATAACTGATGCCGTTGAGATTTGCCTCTATAGACTTTGCCGCCCTTCTCCCATGTCCGACCGCAGTTGTTGCATTGGCAAGTCCGAGGGCATCGCCGCCTGTAAATACCCCTGCAACAGATGTCTCTCTGTTTGAAGGATTGATTTCAAGCCATCCGTTTTTGTTTTTAAATCCATCAAGATTTGTTAAATCAGGCTCCTGTCCTATTGCAGCAATTATTGTATCAGCCTCAAGTGTAAAATTAGAATTTTCTATTGGAACAGGGCGCTGTCTCCCTGATTTATCCTTTTCACCAAGTTTCATCTTTATACAGGTTATATCAACAGAACCTTTCCCATTTCTTGATATAGATACCGGTGCAGTCAAAAATTCAAACTTCACCCCCTCCTCTTCCGCACCTCTTATCTCGTCCCTTAATGCAGGCATTTCATTCTTTGTCCTTCTGTATAGGACAGTTACCTCTGCACCAAGCCTCCTTGAGACCCTTGAAGAATCTATTGCCGTATTGCCTCCGCCTACAACCATCACCCTTCTGCCTATATTTACCTTTT
>MHDO01000074.1 GCA_001805005.1 Nitrospinae bacterium RIFCSPLOWO2_12_39_16 | reverse complement strand
TTCAATCGTTATTACTGGGTGCAGGAGGACTAATCCCTGAAAATCCTCCCCATAGGTGGGAATACAGTCAGGAGGTCAAAGACTATATAAAAGCTATAAAAAGACTCTGGAATAAATATAGGATTCCTGTTGAGAAGAATATTATGTGGGATTTTTATGGGACAAGACCTGCTAATCTGCCATTCAGAAGGATTGCAGGCATAAGTCATTTTCTCTCTTCTAACATTGAAAAAGGTTTATTAAATGTATTCCTATCTGAATTTTTAAAATCCCCCCTGCCCCCCTTTAATAAAGGGGGGGATGGGGGGATTGGGAATTTCATTAACAAAATTGATACCCTGTTTACCGTATATGACGACCTGTGGTCATTCAGGTATACATTTAAAGGCAAGAGATTTGTCAATAAAAATAGGCTTATAGGGAAGGACAGAGTTTTAACAATAATAGTAGATGTTCTTATGCCGTTAATGCTTCTATGCTCAAACGAAAACGGAGATCACCAATTGGAAGAGAATATTCACAATATATATACAAGAATATCAAGACTGCCATCCAACAGTATTACCAGATTTATGGTGAGGAGGATGTTAAGAGGCGAAAGGCATATTGTTAACAGTGCCAGAAGGGGACAGGCACTTATACAGATATTTAACGATTATTGTGCAAATAATGAAGATGGCTGTCCCGGATGTGCACTGAAAACGGAAATTACTAATTTGTAAGTTTTATTATGAGATACGATGTATGTGATAGGTGCGGTGTAAAGATTCCTGAAGGCGGGCTTAAATATATTGTCAGGGTAAATATAGTTGCAGACGATGATAATATTATTCCTGAAGATATAACGGATGAAGAGCTTGATGCAATGATTTCAGGGATAAAAGAGTTTGACCCCGATATGCTTGAGAGTGATGTGCATCAGGAGCTTGCATTTGTCCTGTGCAAGAGATGCAAAGAGCAGTGGACAAGGGACCCATTCAATACTATGAAAGATAAATTGGATATAGATGAAGGATGGAGCGGTGAGCTGCATTAATAATCAGCTAACGCTATCATTTCTATTTCTATTGCGGCACCCTTTGGCAGGGCTGATACCTGGATTGTAGAGCGGGCAGGCTTGCTGTCACTAAAATATTCACTGTATATCTTATTCATCTGTTCAAAGTTCTTTAGATCAGTTAAAAATACAGTAGCCTTGATTACATTCTTGAGAGATGCGCCTGACGCCTCAAGCAAGGCTTTAAGATTTTCCATAACCCTCTTTGTCTGCTGGCTAATATCACCTTCAATAAGCTTATTTGTAGAAGGGTCTAACGGTATCTGTCCCGATGTAAATATAAAATTTCCTACTCTGATAGCCTGCTCATAGGGTCCTACGGCAGCAGGTGCTTTATCTGTTGATATAGGTATTTTTTTCATGGTAAATTAGTATCGCATAGGTTAAAGTTATTATTCAAGAAAATTATAAAATACTTGTAACACTAATTTCACTAATATACGAATGGCACGAATAAAAACTAAATGTAAAATCTTTTATTAAATTCGTGTAATTAGTTCATTCGTGTCATTTGTGTTCATGTTTTTGTTCTATGAAAATCGCAATATCAGGTAAAGGCGGTGTAGGAAAGACTACTCTTGCTTCTACTCTGGCAAGAATATATGCCATTGAAGGATTTAATGTTCTGGCGGTTGACGGAGACCCTTCAGGGCATCTATCTGTAGCACTGGGTCTATTTATAGAAGAAAGCTCAGAGATTATACCGCTAATAGAGATGAAGGAATTGATAGAGGAGAGGACAGGGGCTGCACCGGGGAGTATGGGCGGGATTTTTAAGCTTAACCCGAAGGTTGATGACCTCCCTGAGAAATTATCGGTTAATATAAAAGGGGTGAGATTAATTCAGACAGGTGGTTTTAGAAAGGCAGGGAGCGGCTGTTTCTGTCCTGAAAATGCCCTACTGAAAAGCCTATTAAAGCATCTTATTGTGGATACGGATGATGTTGTAATCCTTGATATGGAGGCTGGTTTTGAGCATCTTACAAGAGGAACGGCTAAATCAGTTGATGTAATGATTATAGTGGTAGAGCCGGGACTGCGCTCTATAAAAACTGCCGATACAATAGTCCGATTATCAACAGAATTGGGAATACCAAATATTTTTTATGCCGCAAATAAGATTAATAACAGTGAAGAGAAGGAATATATTTTAAAAAATCTTGAGTTTAGTGAAGATATAATTGGATATATTTCTTATGAAAATACTATTAAAGAGGCTGATTTAAAAGGTATGTCTCCGTTTGACAGTAGTAAAAAACTAATTGCAGAGGTCAGAAAAATAAGGGATGGATTAAAAGAAAAGATGGGTATTAAATCTCTATATTAGTTAGGATGCATTGCCTATTATCTTTTCAAATACACCAAAAACAGAATCTGTGCTCCAATCCCTTGGCCCAATAACCTTGTGTATTACAGTGCCTTTCTTATCAATTATGAATGTCTCGGGGACACCTGTGGTTTTGTATAATTTTGAAGTTGTCCCTGCCGGGTCAAGGAGGGCGGGGAATGTAAGTTTATACTCCTTCATGAATGGCTCAACTGATTTTTTACCATCCTTATCAATACTTACTGCCAACATTACAAAATCCTTGTCTTTAAATCGTTGATGGAGTTTCTCCATAGAGGGCATCTCGTCTTTACATGGCTGGCACCATGTAGCCCATATATTTAAAAATACCACCTTTCCCTTATAATTTGAGAGGGTATGGTTGATACCATTCAAATCGGGAAGTGTAAAGTCGGGTGCCGGAGTGCCTTCAATCTGAGATTCAGCAGACTTTGGAGGCTCTTTTGGCACCCCTGTCTGGCCGGATTTCCATATCAAAAAGGCAATTCCAAGCCCAACCACAAGGACTATGAAAGGGGCTATATCCCTTTTCTGACTGCTGATTGCTGACTGCTGATTGATTGCATTAGCCATTGTGTCTGTGTTTCTCAAATTCCTTATCAATCTGTGCCTTTATATCAGGTATTGAGTATCCTTTCTTGTAAAGGTCATAAGACACAAAGACCTCATTCTGGCATATATCACAATTTGAACCATGGTCATCTGTATAACAGGTGAGCAATGTCTTATGCTTAAACCTCGGATTCTTACTGCAATCACAATAACAATATTGGGCATCAACAACCTGAGGTATTTCTGCTGCAAGTTTGTATGCCTCCGCCGCCTTCCCTTTCCACATTTCAGGGGGGAGGAGTGGTCTTGTCTCTATGAGACCTGATACTGATACTTGCTCAGGCGGGTTTGAGACTTGAATTTGTGAATCAACTTTTTCTGATGACCTTGATGCCATATATCCAATCAGGACAATAAAGACTATTGCAGCTCCTATTATGGCACTGTTTATACCTTTATTGTTTTCTTTTTTTTGATTATTCTTCTTATTACCCATTATACTTTCTCCTCCTAAATCATGAGGTGTTATCCCTCGTATATTTATTTTTATATTACCAAAATTTAGTCACAAAGGCAAAGGTTTGTTATTGACACATTTTTAAAAGACTGATTTAATTTAAGTATGGACAAAAAACTTGGATTAAAGGATATAGTTCTTATTGGTCGGACATTTGATGAATACTATAGAATGTTTGAACTCAGTAATATAAATTTTAAAGATGAGAAGATTCTTGATGTAGCTTCGGGAGTTAGTTCTTTTTGCTCTGAGGCAAACTCTAAGGGATATAATGTTACTGCCTCTGATAAAATTTACTCTTTTTCGGCAGAAAAGATTGAGGAAAAATGTGCTGAAGACCTGAAAATGGTGATGGAAAAATTGCCTTCAGTTGCGGACTTGTATAAATGGGAGTTTTTCGAAAATGTTGATGCCTTGAAGAAAAACAGGGAAAGGGCTTATAGATTGTTCGTAGAAGATTTTAAGAAGATGAATGGCAACCGATATATTGCTACTGAATATCCAAGGACTCAGTTTGCTGATAAAGAATTTACAATTTCCCTTATATCGCATTTCCTTTTCATGTATGATGAACATCTGAATTATGAATTTCATAAAAAGACAATTTCAGAAATTATCAGGATAACCTCAAAAGAGATAAGGATATTTCCAATTGTCAATTTGAAGGGAAAAAGATCTTTATTTGTTGAGAAGCTTATGGGAGATAGAGATTTTAAGGATTATGAAATAGGAATCAAGAAAGTTGATTATGAATTTGTGAAGAACGGAAATGAAATGCTGTCAATTAAAGTAAATTAAGAGAGGAAAATACCGAATGGCATTTGAGACCTACATAATTTCATGGAATATAACAAAGAGGTGTAATCTACGCTGTGTCCACTGCTATCTTGATGCATCATATCTCACTGGAGATGTTACAGATGAGCTATCCACAGTGGAGTGTTTCAGGGTTATTGACCAGATGGCAGAGGTGAACCCAAAGGCAGTCCTTATCTTGACAGGTGGTGAGCCTCTCCTTAGAAGAGATATATTTGATATCGGGAAATATGCTTCGGATAAGGGATTTCTGACAGTCCTTGGGACAAATGGAATGACAATAACTGAGGGTATTGCAAAAAAAATAAAGGAAAATGGTATAAAGGGTGTTGGCGTAAGTCTTGATTCCTTGAATTCAGAGAGGCACGATACTTTCAGGGGTATAAAGGGGGCATGGGATAATACAATTAAGGGGATTGAGGAGATAAAAAAGGTAGGGATTGAATTTCAGATACAGACAACTGTGACCAAAGAAAATTATGATGAGATACCTTCAATAATTGATTTTGCCTATAAAACAGGTGCAAGGGTGTTTAATCTGTTTTTTCTTGTATGCACAGGCAGGGGGGAGGAGCTTACAGATATATCAGCAGAGCAGTATGAGGATATGCTTTCCTATGTTTATAAAAGCCACGATAATTTTAGTGGGATGATGATAAGGCCCAAATGTGCCCCACACTTTAAAAGGATTGCGTATCAATCTGACCCTAACTCATCCGTGTTAAGTGGATATATAGGCGGCTGTCGTGCAGGGACTAACTATTGCCGTATAACGCCAGAAGGGAATGTAACTCCGTGCCCATATATGCCCGATTCAGTTGGTAATGTAAGGAATAAGAGTTTTGTTGATATATGGTGGAACTCTGACATGTTTAAAAACCTAAGACAGCCTGAATATCACGGGAAGTGTCAGGAGTGTGAATATAAACTTCTCTGCGGAGGGTGCAGGGCAAGGGCTTCTGCCTCAAATAATGATTATATGGGTGATGACCCGTGGTGTTTGTATAAACCTGCAGAAGGAGAGAAAAAGATAATAAATCTTGAGACAGTTGTAAAATATGGGTTGGATGATAAGGTTGACAGTGAAGATATTATCTGGACTGATGATGCATTAAAATTTTTAGAAAATATCCCCTTCTTTGCCAGAGCTATAGCCAAGAAAGGTGTTGAAAAACATGCAAGGGAGATGGGCTATAAAACAATTACTATGGAAACCATGAAAGAGGCGAGGGAGAAAAGGGCAGGGAAGATTAAGTTTAGGAGTTAATGAGTTAAACTCCTAAACTCTTCAACTCCTCAACTTTTATGTGGTTCTATGATTACTTTGATTGAATCCTGTGCCTTTGCGACAAGCTGAAATCCCAAGCCTGTCTCTGATAGACTGAGGCGATGTGTTATCATATCTTTAACAATCAATCGGCGAGCCTTAAGTAGCTCAATAGCTGTGGCAATATCTGATGGAGCCCCAGCATAGGATGTAGTCATTGTTATACCATCTCTCCAGACATCCCATAAAGGAATCGGTATATTAACATTCGGCTCTGCAGGTGCAAAGAATAAAATTGTCCCACCCCTCTCAACCGATTTTAAAGCCTGTGAAATTGCAGGAGGTGCACCTGTACAGATTACTACCAAATCAGCAAGGTAGCCGTTATTTAATTGTTTGAAATGTGCAGGAACATCCTCTTCCTGCTTAACGCCTGCAGGGACAGGTTTTGCATTAATGACGGAATCTGCTCCGAATTTCTTTGCAGAATTTAGTCTAAAGTCATTAATATCAGTGGCAATAATTTTTCCTGCACCTAAGGCACGGGCTGCCTTTATAAAGAGAAGTCCTGAGATGCCGCTGCCTATAATAAGCACTCTCTGGCCAGCTTTGAAATATGATTTATTTAAGCCGCCGAGGACACATGCAAGAGGCTCAATAAATGTTCCATCTTCAAATGACAACTCATCGGGTAGTTTAAAAGTCCCGGAATCTACATTGATTTTTGGAATGCGGATATACTCGGAAAAACCGCCGGGGTCAAAATTAGTTTTACGAAGTGTATCACAAACAGAATAATTTCCATTCAGGCAGTAGTAGCAGGTATTACAGGGGACATGGTGGGATACAAAAACCCTGTCTCCTTTTTTAAAGTATTTAACCCCTTCTCCAACCTCAACAACCTCACCGGCAATTTCATGTCCGAGGACAAGGGGAGCTTTCTTGATGCGATACCATTCCATTACATCACTGCCGCAGATTCCACTTGCAATAATCTTTACAAGAAGTTCTCCGTTACCTATCTTTGGAATGGGTCTTTCTTCAAGCCGAACATCTTTATTATTATAGTAAACCGCAACTCGCATAGAAATTTGTTATTTAAAAACTGTAAACCACTGAGGTCGCAGAGAAAAGAAGGATAAAAAATTAAAAGATTAAATTTGGACACAAATTAACACAGATTTTTTAGGATTTTAAAAAAACAATTTTTATCTGTGTTTATCTGTGAAAATCTATGTCCTATTATTTATTTCTCTGTGTTCTCTGTGAACTCTGTGGCAAATTTTATTTTAAATTAATTCGTGTGACTCGTCTATTCGTGACATTCGTGTTCAAGTATCTATTTCTTTTTTTTCTCACTTTCATAAATCTTATTTGCCTCTTTTGCTGATGCGTTTTCGTGGATAACTGCACGGATTGCCTTAATCATAGGCACAGGGTGTGCGTTTTGCCAGATATTCCTTCCAAGATTTACCCCTATGGCACCTTTCTGCATTCCATCATAAACAAATTCTAATACCTCAAGTTCTGTTTCTGTCTTTGGTCCGCCTGCTATGACAACAGGGACAGGACAGCTGTTCACAACCTTATCAAAATTTTCACACCAGTATGTCTTTACGACCTTTGCACCAAGCTCGGCGGCAATGCGGCAGCACAATGCAAGATAACGGGCATCACGCTTTTCCAATTCCTTACCAACTGCTGTAACTGCCATTACTGGAATTCCATATTCCTCAGCCTCATTTACAAGGTTTGACAGGTTCATGAGAGTTTGATGCTCATAGTCACTGCCAATAAATACAGATAAACCAACGGCTGATACATTAAGTCTGATTGCCTCTTTTATGGATGTAGTGATGCCTTCATTGGCGAGGTCTTTGCCTACAACACTGGTGCCACCTGATACCCTTAAAATAATAGGTATGCTGTTGTCAGGCGGGATACACGACCTTAATACCCCCCTCGTAACAAAAAGCGCATCACTGTATTGGAGAAGGGGCTTAATTGTATCTCCGGGTTTTTCCAGTTTTGATGTGGGACCTAAAAAGTATCCGTGGTCAATAGGCATAAACAAACATTTTCCATCAGACTTAATTAACTGCGATAGGCGATTCTTCATTCCCCAATTCATATTAAAATCCTCCTTTCACTTGCCCAACCTTTCTCCTCACATAAATTATGTATGTGGGGAGAGGATTAAGGTGGCGGGCAAATTGCTTTGTATAGAAAAAATTAAAACATAACAGAGTTGGTAAGTCAAACATTTTTGATTGTCTAAAGTACAAATTAAGGCATTTTTCAAGTTTTGTAAAGTAAAGGTTATGGAACAAGCAGTAGATACCATCATTTTTTTGATGATTTTTTCTGTCTTCTCTGATAATCTTCTGCTCACGGGTATAATCCTCCTCTCTTTGATTAAATTTAAGGTTCTGTAACCTCTTCTCCTTTAAATTCCTCTCCCATCAAGGGAAGAGAGATAAGGAGTGGAGATTTTTGTGTGAAAAATATGCACAAGTTTGACCCAAAGAAGATTGAGATGCTTTTGAGTGAAGACAGAAAGAAAGAGATTGACCCTATGAAGTATTTAAAAGAAAAAGGGTTGAAGGAGGGAATGGTCTTTGCTGATATTGGTTGTGGTCCTGGTTTTTTTGTATTTCCTGCATCTGAGATAGTTAGTAAGAATGGGAAGGTTTATGCTGTTGATACACAGCAGGAGATGTTGGATGAACTTAAAAAAAGGAAACCAGCAAAGAATGTTATTATATTAAAGTCAGGGGAAAGTAAAATGTCTGTTGATAGTGCTATAGTTGATATTGCCATAATGGTTTTTGTTTTGCATGAGGTATATAAACCTATAGAATTTTTAAAAGAGGTAAAGAGGGTTCTAAAACTCTCTGGAAAGCTTATTGCTATTGATTGGGAAAAGAGGGTAGAGGAGAAGGGGCCACCGTTTGAGGAAAGACTGCCAAGGGAAAAGACAGAAGAACTCTTTCATAAGACAGGGTTTAAAAAGATAGAAGTGAGCAGTCTTAATCCATCACATTATGAGATTATGGGCTGTCGGGAGTAGGTGATAGAGTCTTTACATAGGTAGCAATAGCATTTACCATATCATTGGTAATTGCCCTTCCAAATATTGGCATTTTTCTGTCTTCTTTTTTCTTCAATCCTTTAGCATGAGCAAAAATGTCCTGCTCTGTAAGTTTAGACATTAAAACTGGGTCATTCAAAGCTGCGGGTTTACTCACTAACCCTCTTGCGGCAAATCCCTTTCCATCTCCCGATATGCCATGACAGGGTGAGCAATAGCGAATGTAATATATCTTTCCTCTTTTCCAGTGGCTCTTTAAATCTCTCTGCCCTTTCTTGAGGAGATGGCGTTTTTATAGGTCCCTTATCCACTGTTATTGTCCTTAAGTAATAAACAATATCCCAGCTTATGGATTCTTCTATTTCGCTGCCACGACCAGGCATCTGGAGATAGGGGAATGCCTCTTCTCCATAAAGGATTATCTTAGATATATCATCATCTGATAAAAGGGACATATAGGCTTTATCTGTAAGATCGCGGGGGGAACCCCGCTGATTTCACTGCCAGGTCCGTCACCTGAGCCTGTCTTTCCATGACAGACACTGCAATATTTTTTGTATGCTTCTTTGCCTCTCTTTATCCTTTCATCATCTTGTGCCATGATATACTGATTTGTGAATATTGAGAAAATCGCAATACTACAAAAAATTATGAGAGATTTTCTTTTAGACCTGTCTGCACAGACAGATAGGAAATTGTTTTTCATGGTGTGAATTATAGACTCAAGAAAAATGGCTGTCAATGTAAAATTTAGCTGTGAATTTGTTTCGGGGACAGGTCTGTAGTGGATGTAGTGAAAAACAGAGAAATATGATAGTATAATTTTAAATTTATTAAGGCACACTTTTTTAAAGAGAAAATTCTCTGTAACGATTAAAAAATGGACTATGTGATAGATTGTGAAAAGATATCAAAGTCGTATGGAAATATATCAGCGCTTAGGGATATAAATCTTAAGCTTGAGAAGGGGAGTTTTCTCGCTATTTTTGGGCCTAATGGTGCTGGGAAGACTACACTGTTAAAGATATTGTCACATCTTATCAAACCTACCTCTGGCACAGTAAAGATAAATGGAATACTGCTTCATGATGAAGATGGAGAGATAAGAAAAAATATCGGTGTTGTTTCTCATAATTCCTTTCTTTATAACAACCTCACCTCTTATGAGAATCTTGAATTTTACGGGAAGATGTATAATATCCCTGATTTGAAAAATAGGATAGCCGAAGTCATAGATGAGGTAGGGCTTACTGCGAGAATGCATGACCCAGTGAGGACATTCTCAAGGGGTATGATGCAGAGGCTCTCTATTGCCCGTGTCCTCATGCCCGACCCTTCTATTATATATCTTGATGAGCCTTACACCGGACTTGACCAGCACGCAGCCATGAAATTGAGGGATATTCTGAAAAATTTAAAGAAGGGGGACAGGACTATAATAATGATTACCCATAACATTGAAAGAGGATTGGAGGTATGCACCCATGTTGCAATTCAGGTTATGGGAAGAATAGCTTATTTTGAAAAAATTGAAAATGTTGACAGGGATAAGTTTGAGTCAAAGTATTTTAATACAGTAGGGAAAGAACACTACTAAGAAGGAATCAAGGATTCAAGGGGTCGAGTGAAAAGAAAATTTAAACCACTTGAACCCTAATGCTTATGGACTACTTTAGTAAGATATGGGCTATTATGTGGAAGGATATAAGGGGAGAACTGCGGACAAAGGAGATATTCTCCTCCATGTTCATCTTTTCACTTTTAGTCTTAGTTATATTCAATTTTTCTATTGACCTCTTGGAGGTAAATCCACTTGATATTGCCCAGGGGGTTTTATGGATTGCCTTTACATTCTCAGGCATACTTGGTCTTAACCGTTCTTTTTTGTTTGAAAAGGAGAATGACTGTATTCAGGGGCTGATGCTTACGCCAGTGGACAGGAGTGTTATTTATTTTGGCAAGATGCTTGGAAATCTGGTATTTATGCTTGTGATGGAAGCTATTACAGTCCCTGTTTTTGTAGTATTGTTTAACATCAGTATATATGATAAAATTTTTAGCCTGATTATTGTAATATTTTTAGGGACACTTGGTTTTGTAACAGTAGGGACACTATTTTCTGCCATGTCTGTGAATATCAAGGCAAGGGAGGTAATGCTTCCAATACTGCTTTTTCCGATTGTAGTGCCGATTATAATTGCAGCGGTAAAATCAACAGGCTTAATTTTGTCAGGGAGTCCTTTTGGTGAGATAGTGTCATGGCTGAAATTAATTATTGTCTTTGATATTATTTATTTAGTTGTCTCATTTTTGTCTTTTGAATATATTATTGAGGAATGAGTGGAGGTATAATGAAAAACTTTGTTTATCTATTGGCGGTAAATGTAATAATCTGGGCTGCAATTTTTGGATATGTTTATAGCCTATCAAAGAGAAATAAGGAACTTGACAGGGAATTAAAGGCAATTAAGGAGCAACTGAAAATATAGGGGTCAAGGAGTCAAGGGATCAAGTGATTTATTTTTATTTACTTGAACCCTCGAACCCTTGAATCCTCGCCCCTTTTCAATATTATGATTTTTAAATGGCTTACATTCATAGTTGTAACTTTTTCATTGATTTTTACATTTTTCATTACCCCTATTGAGAGGCAGGAAGGGATTGTGCAGAAGATTATGTATTTTCATATTCCATCTGCATGGATAGCTTTCTTTGCCTTTTTTATTGTATTTGTTGCAAGTATTCTTTATCTATGGAAAAAAGAGAGGGAATGGGATATTATCGCTCATTCCGCTGCTGAAGTTGGCGTCATCTTTTGCTCACTTGTCCTTATAACAGGACCTATATGGGCTAAACCAATATGGGGAGTATGGTGGACGTGGGATGCAAGGCTCACCCTGACACTGGTATTATGGCTTATCTATGTGGCGTATCTGATGCTCAGGTTTCATGCCCCTGAGGGGTCCCAGAGGGCAAGATTTGCAGCGGTCCTTGGGATAGTGGGATTTCTTGATGTACCGATTGTCCATTTCTCCGTTCTCTGGTGGAGGACAATACATCCAAAGCCAAAGGTATTGAGTATGGAATCCCCGGGTTCTGGATTGGAGTCTACCATGTTAATTGCTCTCCTATTATCTCTCCTTGCTTTTACACTTATATTTTTTCTCTTATTAGGGCAGAGGATTTCGTTGGAAAAGATGAGAGACGAAATGAATGAAATAAAAAATAAGCTTAAAGATTAAAGCTGAAAGCTTTAAGGCTATTTTATGAAAAATGAAAAAGAGGTTTTTGAAGAGTATATCTCAAAAAAGAATCTTAAATTTACCTCACAAAGAAAGATAATACTTGATACATTTTTAAAAGAAGAATGGCATATAAGCACAGAAGAGCTGTATAAAAAGATTTCACAAAAAAATCCTACTATAGGTATTGCAACCGTTTATAGGACATTAAAACTTCTCATGGGGTGCGGTCTTGCTCAGGAGAGGCAGTTTGGTGACGGGCAGACAAGATATGAGCATAGCCATGAGCATATCCACCATGACCATATTATATGCAGGGGGTGCGGGAAGATTGTTGAATTTAAAAATGACGATATTGAAAAACTTCAGAATGAAATAGCAAAGAAGAACAGATTTAAGGTATATGCACATAAATTGGAGCTTTATGGTCTCTGCTATGACTGCATAAAATGAAAGAAAAAATTTTAAGGCATTAGCATTTTAATTAAAATTAGAGGTTTTTCAGATATTCGCTTATAGATTTGGAAGCATTCCTGCCTGCACCCATGGCAAGGATGACAGTTGCACCGCCTGTAACAATATCACCGCCTGCAAATACACCTTTCTTACTCGTCATGCAAGTCTTTTCGCTATCCACTACGATATAACCCCATTTATTGAGCTCAAGTCCTGGTGTTGTCTGTGCTACAAGTGGGTTTGCGTTTGTTCCTATCGCTACAATTACGGCATCAAGATTTATAATAAATTCAGACCCTTTAACAGGCACTGGTCTTCTCCGTCCTGAATCATCAGGCTCTCCGAGCTCCATCTTTATACACTCAAGCCCTGTTACCCAACCTTTTTCATTGCCTATGACACGGAGGGGGGCAGTCAGCATTATGAATTGAACCCCTTCATGCTCTGCATGCTCTATCTCTTCTTTTCTCGCAGGCATCTCATCCCTTGACCTTCTGTAAATTATATAGGCGTTCTCAGCACCAAGTCTGAGTGCTGTCCTGACAGAATCCATTGCCGTATTGCCACCGCCTATAACGGCTACATTCTTGTATTTTTTGATTGGTGTATCGTATTCAGGGAAATTATATGCCTTCATCAGATTTGACCTTGTAAGAAATTCATTAGAAGAATATACACCGTTAAGGTTCTCACCTGATATATTCATAAACTGTGGGAGTCCGGCACCATTTGCGAGAAAGACTGCATCATATCCATCCTTTTGAATTAGGTCATCAACAGTCCTTATTCTGCCTATTACATGGTTTACCTTAAACTCAACCCCTATCTTTTGAAGGTAGTCCAATTCCCTTTCAACAATTGATTTTGGGAGTCTGAATTCAGGTATGCCATAGACGAGAACGCCTCCTGCCTTGTGAAGCGCCTCAAAAATTGTTACCTCATGTCCCATCTGTATCAGGTCTCCTGCACATGCAAGCCCTGAGGGTCCTGAACCTATGATTGCCACCTTTTTTCCTGTCTTTGGTGCTATCTCTGGCATTTCAAATGTGCCGTGTGCTGCCTCATAATCTGCTACATATCTCTCAAGTCTTCCAATGGATACAGGTTTATCTTTTTTCCCTACAACGCATACCATCTCACACTGGTCTTCCTGAGGGCAGACCCTGCCGCAGATGGCAGGAAGGAGGTTAGATTTCTTTATGACCTTTGCTGCGCCAAGCATATCGCCTTCTGAAACCTTTTTTATAAACTCAGGGATATTTATGTTGACAGGACAGCCATCAATGCATACAGGTTTTTTACACTGGATGCATCTGATTGATTCATTTAGTGCAAATTCGGCTGTGAAGCCGTATGTAACTTCTTTGAAGTTCTTTGCCCTTTCATGAGGATCCTGCTCAGGCATTGGCTGCCTTGGGATTTTAGGTTTCTTCTTTTTTGGCACCTCTTTTTCTTCTTCAGTCATTTCTTACCTCCAATTCATGCGGCACGGCATGTGCCCTGCTGACACAATTCCTTTGCTACCTTTTCCTCATCCACATACTGTCTTAACCTTGCCATCATCTCGTCAAAATTGACCTGATGTCCGTCAAATTCCGGACCATCAACACATACAAATTTTGTTTTGCCGCCGACTGTAACACGGCAAGCCCCGCACATCCCTGTCCCGTCTACCATAATGGTGTTGAGACTGGCAAATGTAAGTATTTTATAAGGCTCTGTCACTTTGCAGACCATCTTCATCATTATTGCAGGCCCTATAGTTACGACAAGGTCAATCTTCATCCCCGATTCAATCATTGACTTTAATTCATCTGTTACAAATCCATGTCTTCCATAAGAGCCGTCATCTGTTGTTATTCTGACCTCATCACTGCATTTCTTCATAAGGTCTTCGTATATAAGAATCTCCTTTGTCCTTGCACCGAGGATTGATATTACTAAATTGCCGGCATCCTTTAATGCTTGTGCTATAGGATGAACAGGTGCGATACCGATGCCTCCACCTATACATACTACTGTTCCAAATTTTTCTATATGGGTTGGTTTTCCAAGAGGTCCTGCGAGGTCAAATATGTTATCTCCGACATTCAATTTGCCGAGTGTCATTGTGGTCTTGCCAACCTCCTGAAACAGTATATTAATAGTCCCTTTCTCAAGATTTTTATTAGAAATAGTTAATGGAATTCTTTCTCCGTTTTCCGATACTCTTAGTATTACAAACTGTCCTGCTTTATGCTTTTCGGCAATCCATGGTGCTTCAACAACAAATTCCTTTATTGCCGGTGTATCCTTCCACCAAACCTTTTTCTCAAGTATCTTGTTCATTTAAAACCCCCAAATAGATTTATGATTTGTAATTTAAGATTTAAAAACATAACTCATAATTCATAAGTCCTATATTTTGTGTATTGCCCTTTTATTAACATCTGCTGCTCCCTCCATCAATACCTCTGAATAGACAGGGTGGGAGTGCATTGTATCTTCCAGTTCTCTTGATTTCATTCCCATTTTTATTGCAATTACTGCCTCATGTATTATCTCAGACGCATGAGCCCCTATAATATGGACACCTAAGATTTTATCTGTATTGGCGTCACTTATGAATTTTACCATCCCTGAAATCTCACCGCTTGCATGTGCTCTTCCGAGGCTTCTAAATTGAAAAGAGCCTACATTTATTTTTATACCTTTTTCTTTTGCCTCTCTCTCTTTTAAACCTGCACAACCTATGTTAGGCTCTGTAAATACAGTAGAAGGGATTAGGGAATAATCCATTTTTTCTTTACCGCCTGCTGCGTTTTCTGCCGCAACAATTCCTTCCCTTGATGCTACATAGGCAAGCATTGCATTGCCTGTTACATCGCCTGCCGCATAAATTCCAGATACAGAAGATTCCATTCTGTCATTAACCAGAATATTGCCTCTTTTTCCTATTTTTATTTCTGTTTTTTCAATTCCAAGCCCTGAGGTATTAAATCTCCTTCCTGTGGCTATCAGGAGTTTATCAGATTTTAATTCATTGCCATCAGACAGAGTAACTTTTACATTAGCATCATCCTTTAAAATTGTATCAACTTTTTTGTTTGTATATACCTTAATGCCCTTCTTTTTAAATTCCCTCTCAAGTGTTGATGAGATATCCTCATCCTCTGTCGGCATCAGATGAGACAACTGTTCTACTATGCTAACCTTTACATCAAAACTGCTAAAGATATGTGCAAACTCACAGCCGACAGCGCCTCCGCCAATAATTGTCAATGAATCGGGCAGATTTTTAATATCTAAAATTGAATCACTGTCAAAGATATACTCATTATCAACATGAATTCCCTTAATATCAGCAGGGCATGAGCCAACGGAGATAATGATATTATTACCTTTTATTTTTTCAGTATATCCATTTTCTTTATGATTTTCAATCAGGAAAGGTTCTTTAAGTTCAGCAGTCCCGTATTCAAGTTTAATATTATAATTTTTAAGCAGCGATTTTATTCCATTTATTCCGCCGTCAACGATTTTCTTCTTTCTCTCCTGTATTGCACTAAAATTTATATTTATATTTTCAGCATCTATTCCAAAATCAGAAGCCCTTTTAATAGAATTAAATAAATTTGCAGATGCTATTATTGCCTTCGTTGGTATGCATCCCCTGTTCAGACAAGTCCCTCCAATTTTATTCTTTTCAATTATGCAGACTTTTTTTTTAAGTTGTGCAGCCCTTATTGCCGCAATATATCCGGCTGGTCCTGCTCCTAAAATAACTATATCAAATAGATTTGCTTCGCTCATTACATGCCTTTCCAAAGATGTTTCAGAAGGAGAAGAAGATTCTTTCTTCTCACTTTTTATATGCAACTCTTTAAATCCAAAAAGGTTTTTCAATATAAATTATTGAGTAGTATCTTGTCAAGATTTTTGAGTTTTTGTAAAAATTTAACAATCTTCTAAAAGCTGAAATTATTTTATTTTTACACCACTAGTATCTATCCGGTAATTTAAAACTCTTGTCCCTGTTTTTTTTAAGGCATTCTTTATATCCTCCTGCCTATACGGTTCTGAGAAGAATATTACACACCCGCCTCCTCCTGCCCCGCAGGCCTTTGCAGATATTGCACCATTCTCCTCCGCTATTGCTATCAATCTTTCTATTTGAGGTGTGGATACGCCTTTCCATAAATTTTTTCTGTTTCTCCACTCCTCTCCAATTAATCTTCCGAGCATCTTAAAATCTGAATTAATAACAGCAGGTTTCATTTTGTTTGACGTCTTTTTTATTGATTCTAAATTTTTTAATATTTTTTTGCTGCCGTCAATGCGCCTCTTAAATATCTCCCAGTTATTTATGCCTGAATTTCTTGAAGAGCCTGAATAACAAAGTGTAATTCGTTTTTCCAATTCTTTATAATCTATATTCACCCGTTCATATTTTACACCCTCAATTGAGAGCTTAATAAAATGAAGTCCTCCAAACATTGCAGGATAATAATCCTGCTCGCCTGTCGGTATGTTTATAACTTGTGCCTCTATATTTTTTGAAATGGTTATAATCTCTTTTCTTGAATATTTACTATTTGTAAGTTTATTTAATGCAAAACAGAGGGATATGTTTAGGGCTGAAGAGCCAGCAAGCCCTGCCCCTGAGGGCGATTCACAGTCTGTCTCAAGATATAGCCCTGATTTGGGTTTAAAAAAGTTTATCGCTCTTGTTATAAGGGAAAGGGAGTGGTTATGCCTTATATCCTTTATTGAATCAAATGATATTCTTTTTTTAAGGTCTATTGATTCTATTATTATCCTGCTGTCATTTCTTAGCTCAATTTTTGTCTTTGCATAGAGATTTATGGCGAGGTTTATGGTGGTGGCTGATTCATGGAATAGATATAATGGCCATATATCTATTGTCCCGCCGCATAGGTCTATTCGTGTGGGTGCTTGTGATTCAATTGAAGTCATAAAAATAGTAAGCAGTAGGCAGACCTTACTCTTTATGCTTTTTACTGCCTACTTCTTACTCTATTCTAAAATCCTTCAACTACAATACTTACAATTTCTTGTGCTAATTTCTTTCCTGCCTGTCTTATTGCCTCAAGTCTATTTATATCTGCTTCTGTTACACTCTGTGATACCTTATAATCCCACTTTGTGTAAATCTCCTGTTGGAGAATAACATTATCTTTTTCCCTCTCCTCCAGTTTTATCATTACTCCTATCTCTACCCAGTATTCAGTTGCATTGTCCTTTGAGTCAAAGGCAACAGGTTTAAGTGAATATTTTATTATCTCTCCATTCAGAATGAGGTCTGAATCTCTATCACCCATCATTTTTAATCTTCCGTCTTCTATAAATCCCTCTCTTATGCGGTTGGTTATCTCAAATTCAATATTCGGTTCTCCTGATTTATTCAGGAAGATTGGTATGGAGATGCTATTTATATTTTGTGGTAGTGATGAAGTTTTGCCAACTAAACTGTAGCCGCAGGAAGATAATAGTAAGCAGTAAGCAATAAGCAGTAAGCAATAAAAAAACTGCCTACTGTCAACTATACATTTCCTGCTGCATACTGTATACTGCCTACTGCTTACTGTATTTTTCATACCACTACACTCACCAATTTCTTTGGCACTATTACAAACTTTTTAATCTCTTTATGGTCAGTCCACTCTTTAACTTTTATATCAGAAAGGACGGTATTCTTCAAATCATCATCGGAAATATCTGTATTTACAGTAAGCCTGCTCCTTACCTTCCCATTTATTTGAACTATGATAGTTATCTCCTCTGATTTGATAAATTCTGGATTATAAGACGGCCAGGACTCTTTCATTACACTCCCTTTATTTCCCATCATCTCCCACATTTCCTCTGCTGCATGGGGGACAAAAGGTGAGAGGAGTATTATAAGTGTATTGACAGCCTTCCTGAATTCTGAATTTTGCCCTGAATCAAGTTCAGGGCTGACTGCTGACTGTTGACTGTTGACTGTTGACTGGTAGTAGAGGGCATTTACAAATTCCATTATTGCACTTATTGCAGTATTAAAATGAAACCTCTTTTCAATATCCTCAGTAACCTTTTTGATTGTAAGATGGGTAACCCTCCTTAATTCGGAATTCTGAATTCGGGATTCGGAATTGTCCTTTATTCCGCATTCTGCATTCCGCATTCTGCATTCAGTTACCAGTCTCCATACCCTGTTTAAAAACCTGTATGCACCTTCAACACCCTGGTCACTCCAGTCTAAATCTTTTTCAGGTGGAGAGGTGAATAATATAAATAAACGGGCGGTATCTGCACCATATTTATCAATAATATCATCAGGGTCAACCACATTTCCCTTTGATTTTGACATCTTTGCACCATCTTTTACAACCATCCCCTGTGTGAGGAGGTTTGTGAATGGTTCATCAGTGCTTGCTAATCCAATATCATTCATAAATTTTGCAAAGAATCGGGCATAGAGGAGATGAAGGACTGCATGCTCTATACCTCCAATATACTGGTCAACTGGCATCCAGTATTTCACTGCCTCGTTTTTTACGGGGTAGTCATCATATCTTGGAGATGTATATCTGAGGAAATACCACGAAGAGCATATAAAGGTATCCATTGTATCAGTTTCCCGTCTCGCATCACTTTTACACTTTGGGCATTTCTCTCTTATAAACTTTTCATTATTCACTAATGGAGATTTCCCATCAGGGGGGAAATCAATATCTGTAGGCAGAATCACAGGAAGGTTTTCATAAGGGACAGGGACAACTCCACAGGTATCGCAATATATAACAGGAATAGGGGTTCCCCAGTATCTCTGTCTTGAAATCCCCCAATCTCTCAAACGGTAATTTACCGTTTTCTTCCCGATTTTATTATTCTTTAGATAATCGCCTATCTTGTCCAGAGCATCTTTGCTGTTTAGTCCATTAAATTGACCTGAGTTTACCAGATACCCTTCACCAGCAAATGCCTCCTTTAATAGTTCGGAGTTTGGAGTTCGGAGTTTGGAATTCAAAGTTTGTTCTGGTATTATCACAATTCTTATCGGTAAATTATATTTCTTTGCAAATTCAAAGTCTCTCCGGTCATGGGCAGGGACAGACATAATAGCACCGGTTCCATAATCTATCAGGACAAAATTTGCGAGATAAATAGGTATTCTTTCTTTGTTCATTGGGTTTATTGCATATCTTCCTGTGAATACCCCCTTTTTTTCGGTTTCTTCTGCACTCCTCATTTTTTTATCTTCACGGGCAATTTCCTCTGCAAACTTTTTTACGGCATTCTCTTGTTTGGTTCCCCTCCCCAATTCGGATGCCAATGGATGCTCTGGTGACATACACATAAATGTGGCACCAAAGAGGGTATCCTGTCTTGTAGTAAAAATTTTTATAATTTTGTCTGAGTTTTCAACAGGGAAATCTACCTCTGCACCATAGCTCTTCCCTATCCAGTTTTTCTGCATGATTAAAACTCTTTCATTCCAGCCTGATGCCAGTTTTTTACAACCTTTTAGAAGTTCTTCTGCATAATCTGTGATTTTTAAAAACCATCCTTCAAGCTCCTTTTGTATAACAACAGATTCACATCTCCAGCAGAGTCCATCCTCTACCTGTTCATTTGCAAGGACAGTTTGGCATGAGTTGCACCAGTTTACGAATCCCTTTTTTCTGTATGCAAGTCCTTTCTCAAACATTTTTAAGAAGAGCCACTGGCTCCACTTATAATATTTCGGATGGCATGTAGCTATCTCTCTTTCCCAGTCATAACTCAAGCCCAGCATCTTCAACTGTTTTCTCATGTAGCTGATATTGTCTATTGTCCATCTGACAGGGTGAACTCCATGTTTTATGGCTGCATTTTCTGCCGGTAGCCCGAATGCATCCCATCCCATAGGATGGAGGACATTATATCCCTGCATCTTTTTAAATCTTGCAAGGACATCGCCAATCGTATAATTCCTAACATGCCCCATGTGAATCTTTCCAGATGGATATGGAAACATCTCAAGGAGGTAATATTTCTTTTTTGATGGGTCTTCGTCAACCTTAAAAATCTTATCTTCTTCCCATCTCTTTTGCCATTTAGATTCTATCTCTTTAAAATTATAGTTTTGTTCATGCATAGGAAATTATAAAAACTACCACGGATTTATCACGGATAAACACGGACAAGACAAATCCTTTTATTATTTCGTTGTTTCTGTGTGTTTATCCGTGTCCCTCTGTGGTTTCATTTGGTTTTTGTTTTTCGTATTTTTAAGATAAGGTAATATATTAATAGTGTCAAGATAAAAACTCAAACACAAAATAATCAGGGCATAACATTTTGTCTAAACAAAACATTAAAAATAGATTAAAAAAATATTGACAATATTTTTAATTATATGTTAAATTTGTTTTCCCAAATTTGATTTATAATTTCTTATTAAAAGAGGAGAGGGGAAATGGATAAGGAAAATGAGTTTGAAAAGAGGGTTTCCCGCAGAAAATTTTTTAATATAGCAGGTTGGACAGGTCTCTGTGCCTTTCTCGGAAGTTCAAGTGCTGCTGGTGCAAGATATTTTTATCCCAAGGTCCTTTATGAGCCAGCCAGCACATTTAATGCAGGAAAGCCCGAAGAATATACTGCCCCAACAGGTAATGAAGTGATAGTGGTGGATGAGAGATGGAAGAAAAACCAGAGAGTGTGGATTGCAAGAAACAAGGAAGGGATTTATGCGGTGGTTGCTGTTTGTACTCACCTTGGCTGTACACCAAATTGGTTTCCTGCTGAGGTGCGTTTTAAGTGCCCATGTCACGGCAGCAATTTTAATCCAGATGGGGAGGTGGTAGCTGGACCAGCACCTGAGCCTCTGTACAGGGGAAAGATAGAACTTGC
>MHDO01000073.1 GCA_001805005.1 Nitrospinae bacterium RIFCSPLOWO2_12_39_16 | reverse complement strand
TGAATAAAGAGGGGGGAAAGAATGGAATCGGAAGGGTTGATGTTGTTGAGAACAGGTTTGTAGGAATGAAATCAAGGGGTGTCTATGAGACCCCCGGAGGGACTATACTCCATACTGCCCACAGGGCAGTTGAGTCTATGACAATGGACAGGGAGGTGATGCACCTGAGGGATTCTCTCATTCCCAAATACTCCCAGATTGTCTATAATGGCTTCTGGTTTGCACCTGAGAGGGAGATGCTCCAGTCAGCAATTGATGAATCTCAGAAGAATGTAACAGGTAAGACCAGATTAAAACTTTATAAGGGAAATTGCACAGTAGTCGGCAGAAAATCAGATTACTCGCTTTACAGACAGGATTATGCAACCTTTGAGGCAGAGCAGGTTTACAGGCAGAAGGATGCAGAGGGATTTATAAGGCTTAACGCCCTGAGACTCAAGATTGGTGCATTAGTGAAGAAGGGGAAATAAAGATTTTTTTTCTTGACTTAGATTATAGCTTTTTATAAATTAAACGCTATTCCATTTATTTGGAAGGGCTTTAAGAATGGCTTTAAGAATGGCTTTGTGCCAGAATTTATAAACGAAAGGAGGTGATATATTTGAAAAGGTATGTATGTATTTTATCAGGATTGGCATTTGCGATTGTTCTTATGAACTATTCTTTTGTATCAGCAGATGCGGCTAAAGGACAGGCTATATTCAATGATGCAAAGGTTGGAAACTGTAAGACCTGCCACGATACAGGCGATAAAAAGAAGGTAGGACCAGGCTTAAAGGGTGTTACAGACAGACAGCCAAAGGAGTGGCTACAGAAGTGGCTTGCAGACCCGCAGGCTGTTTGGGATGCTAATGATGAACATGTTCAGGACCTTAAGAAGAGGATGAACAAGGTTGATAAGCCGAAAACCGCCATGAAACCAGCAATCAAGCTAACACCTGAGCAAGTAGCAGATGTAATTGATTTCCTTGGGACACTTAAGTAATTTTTTTAAAAAACCGTGACATCTTTAATGGTGTCACGGTTTTTTAAATTCCCCTTCCATCTATTATTCTTGCCTTTTATTCAATCACATTATATTATAAAAAAATATTATTTTTTCTCTGCGGACTCTATGGCTTTAAAGAATTTGTAGATTTAAGGATTGGTGCCGGAGGAGGGGGTCGAACCCTCACGAGGTTGCCCTCACGGGATTTTGAGTCCCGCGCGTCTTCCAGTTCCACCACTCCGGCAAGATTAGAAATGTAATTTTACCACAGAGGTCACAGAGAACACAGAGAAAAATTCTCATAATTTAAAAACATTATATTGTCAAGGATTAGAACGGGAGGATTGATGCAGACTTGTAGTGAGCGAAGCGAATCTATACCTTTGGTTGACCTGAAAAAGCAGTATTTTTCAATAAAAGATGAGATAGACCTTGCTGTTAAGAGGGTGTTGGAAAGCGGACATTTTATTCTTGGTAATGAAGTTTTATCTTTAGAAAGAGAGGTTGCAGAATATATTGGCGTTAAGCATGCAATAGGAGTTGCCTCAGGCACAGATGCGTTGCATCTATCTTTGCTTGCCTGTGGTATTGGAGAAGGGGATGAGGTGATAACAACTCCTTTTTCATTTATAGCTACTGCCGAGGCAATTTCATACTGTGGGGCAAAACCTGTTTTTGTTGATATAGATATTAATAGTTACAATATAGACCCTGCAAAGATTGAAGGTAAAGTAACGAAAAAGACAAAGGCTATTATTCCTGTCCATATGTATGGCCATGCGGCTGAAATGGATGAGATTTTAGAGATTGCCAAAAGATATAATTTAAAAGTTATAGAAGATTGTGCACAGGCATTTGGCACTGAGTATAAGAGCAAAAAGATTGGAGGGATTGGAGATATTGGAGCCTTCAGTTTTTTCCCCTCTAAAAACCTCGGTGCCTATGGCGATGGCGGTATTGTTGTGACAGATGATAAAGATGTTGCTGATAAAATAATGATACTGAGGGTTCATGGGAGTAAGCAGAGGTATATCCATCAGGTAATTGGTTACAACAGCAGGTTGGATGAGATTCAGGCTGCAATATTGAGGGTAAAGCTAAAAAAAATTGATGAGTGGAATGAAATGAGGAGGAAAAATGCCTCAATTTATAATAAGCTCTTAAATAAACTCCCTGTTCAGTTATCGAAAGAGGCAGGCAAGAGTCATATCTATCATGTTTATACAATACAGATTAAAAGGCGTGATGAGTGTATGAAATTTCTATCTGAAAATGGTATATCAACAGCTATTCATTACCCTGTTCCAATCTCCGACCAGGAGCCTTATAAATATTTAGGCTATTCTGAGCCTGATTTGCCTAATAGTTATAAAGTTGCAAGTGAGGTCATCTCTTTACCCATGTTTCCTGAACTGAAGAGGGAAGAGATAGAGAAGGTGTGTGAAGCGATAAAGAGGTTTATAAATATGTAAGCCACTCTTTATATTTATTATTCTTTCCTTTCACAATATCAAAGAAGGTCTCCTGAAGTTTTTTGGTAATAGGTCCCCTTGCTCCATCTCCTATTATCCGATTATCCACCTCTCTTATTGGTGTTATCTCGGCAGCAGTCCCGCAGAAGAATGCCTCATCGGCTATATACAGTTCATCCCTTGAAAAAACCTCCTCTTTTAATTTTATACCAGAGTCATTCGCAATCCTCTCAATGGAATCTCTTGTTATCCCTTCCAAGACAGAGTTTATAGGAGGTGTCTTAATGACGCCATTTCTTGCTATAAAGATATTTTCCCCTGAGCCTTCAGCTACATTACCGTTTACATCAAGTAATATCGCCTCATCGTATCCATTCTCCGTTACCTCTAACTTCGCCAGAATAGAATTTACATAGTTGCCGCAGACCTTTGCCTTTGTCATGTTGATATTTATATGGTGTCTTGTGAAGGATGATACTTTTGCCCTGATTCCTTTTGTAAGTCCTTCCTCACCGAGATATGCACCCCACTGCCATATAACAACAGCAGTATGGACATTGGCACCCTTGCAGTTAAGCCCAAGTTTATTACTGCCGAGAAAAACTATCGGTCTTATATAGCACGCATCAAACCCATTTGCCTTTATAATCTGTTTTATCGCGTCTTTTATATCTTCTTTTGAATAAGGTATCTTTATGCTCATGATATGGGCAGAGTTGAAGAGCCTGTCTATATGCTCATTTAAACGAAAAACTGCCGAGCCGTTAACAGTCTTGTAGCACCTGATTCCTTCAAACACTCCAAGTCCATAATGGAGCGTATGGGTCATTACATGGACATTTGCCTCATCCCATCCTACAATCTTTCCATCCATCCATATTTTTCTGTTATCCATTAGACCTCCTGAATTCTGTTTTAATTTCTTTTACCTTTTCAGGTGAAGAGAATATATCAATGGCTGTCATTGCAATTATCTTTATCATTTTTATCATCATGTCAACGCCAAATTTTGAGACCGCAGCCTTTACAAACTCCGGTGAGTGATTTACCACACTCCTCTTACCAATTGCAAATTCAGGATGAATTGTAGGTATAACCTGGCTTAGATTTCCGATATCTGAAGACCCCATGCTCTCTTTTTCACCAATTGAATCCTCTTTAAGCCCTGCTAATTTTATATTATATCTTAATATTTCCGCCATTACATAATTTGGTTTAAACGGATGATATACTGTTTCTCTGGTATCTATCCTGAGCTTGCATCCTGTAGCCTTTGCAGCCCCTCTGGCACACTCCTTAACCTTTTCAATCACATCCTCAAAATATTTCATATCCAGTGACCTTACATAAAATCTTGCAGAGGCCCTGTCAGGGATGATATTGGGTGCCTGTCCCCCCTCTGTAATAATACCATGGATTCTTACATCCTCTTTCAACTGTTGTCTCAGTGCATTTATATTATTATATGTCAGGATTACTCCGTCAAGTGCATTTACTCCCTCATAGGGGAATGCCGCTGCATGTGAGGATTTACCAATAAATGTGAATGTCATCTCTACCACTGCGAGCATCCTTCCCACCACCCTTGTTTTATTTGAAGGGTGTGCCATCATTGCCATATCTATATTTTTGAAAACTCCCTTTTCTATGAGTTTTATCTTTCCGCCTCCGCCCTCTTCAGCAGGTGTCCCTATAACAGAAATTTTACCAGCCATGCTTGATGCAACATTTTTTAAGGCAATGGCTGCACCTGTACTTATTGCACCAATCATATTGTGTCCGCAGGCATGACCTATCTTCGGAAGGGCATCGTATTCGGCAATAAGGGCAATGGATGGAGACTTTCTCCTTCCTTTAGCTGATGCAATAAAAGATGTTTTTAGTCCGCCTATACCTCTCTCTACTTTGAAATCATTTTTTCTGAGAAAAGATGTCAGTATATCTGCTGCAAAAGATTCATTATAGGCAAGTTCGGGTTTTGAATGGATGAGCCTGCTAATGTTTATTATCTCAGGCTTGAGCCTGTCTATCTCTTTAATAACTGCGGACTTGAGATGGTCTATTGTCATATTATTAAAAATTCAGAGGTCAGATAAAATTCTGTATCCTGACTTCTGTATTCTGAATTCTGCAATTCATGCTATATTTCTCAATATCCTCACATAATTAAGCTCTCTTGGAATATCGCACTCCTCGCAGTAGTTATGCTCTGAAAGTATCTTTATGTCATCAAGAACCCTCTTGTCCCCTTCAAATACAACAGTCTTTAAACCCCTATCTGCAATCAATCCGCCTGCCTCCATTATGCTCAGGACAGATTTTGCGTTAAACCTCTGGCTGTCAATAACTAAATATACATCTGTTCCGTGTTCATTGACAATAAGGGATATATATGTGGCAGGCCTGGCATGGAAGCCAACAGGATGAGGCACAGGCAGCTCATATTTGATATTTTTTACATACGATGTTAGTATCTTTTCGGCAATTGCATTACCCTTTTGCAGGTATCTATCGCTATAATAAAGGGCAAAGTTTACAATCCTGTCAAGGAGGACATTCTTATCTATAATGCTTGCAATCTTCCCCTTTACCTCCCCCTTGCGAATCTCATCCTCATGTCTTTCGTAAAAGTGGGACAGCCATCTGACCATCTCCATCAGATGCAGGGGGAGAGAGATAAATCCCCTCAGTTTTTTTAAATGCTCATTAGTCTTTTCTGCAGATGTATTTTTTACATAGGTATCATAATCTGACTGGACACCATGAACCATATTTTTAATCTTTTGCGCCTTCTTCTCATCTATCTTTAATGGAATTAAATCCAGCAGCTCATTGTCGCCTCGCTTCTTCCCCAGATTTTCCTCTCTGAATATCTTTGAAACCTTTCTGTATTTCCTTGAGAGTTCAAGTATCCTTTCCTCCTCATCCCTGACGATTTCTTCATCAGCATTATGAGGAAGCCGTTTATTTACTGCTACCTCCTTAAATTCCTCACTGCTTATCTTATCTTTCGTTATCCCAAAATTTAAAGACCTTGCTTCAAAATCGGCGGCATTAAAGAGTGATTTGATGGATTCGTTAAAGAAGTTCAGTGTCTTGTTCGCCTCTGCCAAAAACTCACTTTTTTCATTCTCTGACTCTCCGGTATTATAATCAGGATACCTGTCAATCAGGTGTCTAAGCTGGAAGGAGGCGATTGCAAAGTTTCTTACGGATGCAACAAGTTCGGCAAAGAATGTCCATGCCTTGTTCTGCCTTGCTCCATGGTCGTCAAAAAATATCTCAAAATGGTCAGACTCATTCATGAGGTTGGAATAAAACTTCTTTGTAAATTCGGGAGAATCTGAAAGGAAGAAATTATATATCTTAAAAAACTCTAATGAAGCCTTCTGGACTAAAGGCAGGAATTCTTCATTAGTTATAATTTTATCAATTGATTCTGAAGCCATTTTTTTTAGTTAAACCACAGATACAAAGAATTAGCCACAGACTTACACAGACTTAAAAGAAAAGATAAGTTAGGCTGAAGGCTGATGTAAACCTTAAGCCTTCAGCCTTAAGCCTTTTTTAGTCAGTGAAAGTCAGTGGCAAATAAATCTTTTTCTCCATGTCTGATCAGGATTTTGCTTCTTTGCTGGGTTTTGGTGCTTTTTTAGGTTTTTCCTCTTTTGTCTCTGTTTTCTTTGCACTCTGAGCCTCTTCTGCTTTTTTTGCAGCCTCTGCCTCAGCCTGCTCCTTTGCCTCTTTCTCTTCCGCCTCTCTCTTTGCCTTTTCCTCTGCCTCTTTTGCAGCCTTTTCCTCAGCCCTCTTCTGTGCAGCCTCTTTTTCTGCTGCCTCTCTAAGTGTTCTCTTTTCTTCTTTTTCCGTTTTCTTTTTTAAATGTTCCTCATGTTTTGCCTTCTGCTCATCAAGTTTTTTCCCCTGAATAAGAACAAGTTTCAGCCTTCTCTGAAGCCTTTTTAATGTCTTTTTTGTCCTCCTTGCCTTAGTGACAACTATAGTCTTACCCTTCAATTGATTTTTAACCTTCTCAATCCTTGTCTTTAACTGTGCTGCATCTGCCATATATTTCCTCCTTTTATTTTTAATTAAGCTGCT
>MHDO01000072.1 GCA_001805005.1 Nitrospinae bacterium RIFCSPLOWO2_12_39_16 | reverse complement strand
TAATTCAGGGAATATATAACTCTCTGCTTGCCCCTCCCATATTTCTGCTGCTGAATAGAATAAAAAGGCTATATTATAAAAAACCTGTTTTTTATAAGTTATGAAAATTGGTGGACTTGATCGAAACTTTTCTGAAACAATTAAGGTCAGGATAATTGTATTTACTTTGTTTATGGCAGCATCTTTTTCTTTTCTCATCTTAAGATTATGGTATCTGCAGGTAATAAAATCCGATGAGCTTAAATTGCAGGCGGAGAATAACAGGATTAGGATGGTTCCTCTTAAGGCATACAGGGGGAAGATATTTGACAGGAACGGAAGGGAGATAATAAACAATCGCCCTTCATTTAATCTCTCTATAATTCCAGAATACATCAAAGACCTGGACAGAATTTTGTCTCTGATAGCTTCAAGAGTGAAGGTTGATACTGAGAAAATTAAAAGGGATATCAAGAATGATTTCACACCTTTTCAATCTATTATAATAAAAAAAGATATAAGCCGGGATGAAGTTGCATTTATAGAAGAACACAGTTTAGACCTGCCGGGTGTATTCCTTGAAATAGAGCCGATGAGGGATTATCTATATGGGGATACAGGCTCGCACATCTTTGGATACCTCGGTGAAATCACAAAGACACAATTGGAGGGGTTAAAGGTATCCGATTATCGTCTCGGTGATTTTATAGGGCAGTACGGTGTTGAAAAGAGGTATGAGTCTATCCTGAAGGGAAAGAGGGGGAGCAAGTATGTTGAGGTGGACGCTGTCGGTAGGGAACTGAAAGTCTTTAAGCAGGTTGACCCTGATTTTGGTTATAACCTGTATCTTACAATTGATATTGAGATCCAAAAGGAGGCGGAAAGACTGTTTGAGGGAAAAAACGGGGCAGTGGTTGCGATTGACCCAAGAGATGGGAGTATCCTTGCCATGGTCAGTAAGCCGTCCTTTGACCCTAATATGTTTGCAGGCGGTGTCCCGAAGGAATACTGGTCAAATATTATTAACGATGCCTATAAACCTTTACAGAACAGGGCAATTCAGGGGCAATATCCTCCAGGCTCAGTGTTTAAGATTGTAACTGCTGCTGCAGGGCATGAGGAGAGTGTTATAACGGCTGATACAACCATTGATTGTCCTGGTTATTTCATATTAGGAAAGAAGAGCTACAGATGCTGGAGAAAAGGGGGGCATGGCAGGATGAATTTGAGGAATGCAATCATACAATCCTGTGATGTATATTTTTATACAGTTGGATTCAGGCTTGGTATAGATAGACTATCAAGGTATGCATTTGGTTTTGGATTGGGGAGTCCGACTGATATTGACATAGAAGGAGAAAAGGCAGGATTGATACCTACTGAGGAGTGGAAGGAGAGTGCGAAGGGGGAGACATGGATACCAGGTGAAACCATATCTGCATCTATAGGACAAGGATTTAACCTCGTTACTCCGATACAGATGGCAAATATGATGGCAGCAGTTGCAAATGGTGGGACACTTTATAAGCCAAAGATAATTTTTGGAGCAGAGGCTGCTGATAAAAAATTGATTGAAGATGAAGATTCTAAAATTAAAGGGAGACTGTTAGTATCTCAGAAGACCCTTGATATAATAAAGGATGCCCTCCATGGGGTTGTAAGTGACCCGAGGGGTACAGGAAGGGCTTCTAGTATTAAGGGGATAGAAGTGGCGGGAAAGACAGGGACAGCACAGGTAATCAGAATGGCAGAAATGGAAGATAAGAATAATGATGAGGAAATTCCTTATGAATTCAGAGACCATGCATGGTTTGTTGCCTTTGCACCCTATGAAAATCCGATGATTGCCGTAGTAGTTTTAGTGGAGCATGGAGGACATGGCGGTTCTGCTGCTGCCCCTATAGCTGGAAAACTGATAAAGAGTTATATAGAAAAGGAGTCAAGGATTCAAGAGGTCGAGGGGTCAAGTGAAAACAAACCCTTGAATCCTTGAACCCTTGATTTTTTTACAATGAATAACAAAGGCATTTTCAGAGATCAGATTATTTCAAATTTTGACTGGGTAATCTTCGGGCTTACCATCGTTATTTCTGTTGTTGGCATTTTTACAATATATAGTACAGGGGGGAGTGGCGGGGAACCCAGCAGGATATACATAAAGCAGATATACTGGATATTATACGGTCTGATGGCTATGCTGCTCATTTTATTTATTGATTACCATTCTCTGGAGAAACTTGCCTATATTCTATACTTTTTAATTATAATAGTGCTCATAATGGTGGCGGTATCGGGAAAGACTGTTTCAGGTGCCCGAAGATGGCTTTCGTTTGCACAGATTACATTTCAGCCATCCGAGTTGGCTAAGATTGTTATCATAATAACACTGGCAAGATATTTTGATGATAAAAAGATAAGGGGTCTTTACAGGATCAGGGATTTAATAACCCCTGCTGTCATTGTACTTATCCCCGCTGTCTTAATAGCAAAACAGCCTGATTTGGGGACTGCTGTCGTGATATTTTTTATATTTATTTCTATGGCATTTTTGATAGGCATAAATATAAGGTCATTATTTATATTGGCAGGCTCTGCTATAATATCCCTTCCGTTTTTGTGGCACTTCATGAAGGATTATCAGAGGAACAGGATACTGACCCTGATAAATCCTCAGGCAGACCCCCTCGGCAGCGGCTATCATATAATTCAGTCCAAGATTGCCATAGGCTCAGGCGGATATATGGGCAAGGGGTTCATGAGCGGGACACAGAGCCAGTTAAACTTTCTCCCTGAGAAACATACAGATTTCATATTTTCGGTATTTGCCGAAGAGATGGGATTTATAGGTGCGTTATTACTGATTGCACTTTATGTAATCATCATAATTAAAGGGATAGATGTTGTGTATCATGCAAGGGACAGGTCAGGTTCGCTTATGGCAGGAGGTGTAGTCTCAATGCTGGCATTTCACATGATATTCAATATAGGAATGACTACAGGTATGTTTCCTGTTGTGGGAATACCTTTACCGCTGATGAGTTATGGCGGGTCATATCTTGTCACGACATTTATATCTATAGGACTCTTATTAAATATAAAGATGAGGAGATTTGTAGATATGAGATGACAAATTAGCGACAGTTGTGCCTTTATCTATCTTAAATCTATTGCCTTCATCAATAAGGTCTCTGAAGGAGACAATATCACCCCTTTGAAGTTTTTGAAACTGCATGTTTGATGGGGTCTTATCTTTATCAAGCATTGTAATCAGCCGTCTCCCTCCAATGCCGCAGATGTAGAATTCTAACTTGCCTTTAGATACGAGTGGTTCACTGACTACCCTGTAAGAGTTTTTCTCTAATATATCTGACAATGATAGCTTATCTTTTCTTAAGACGAGATAGGAAAATTTTAGAGAGTCTTTTCTCAATCCTGTTAGTTTATCTATTTCTTTGATGATTTTAGGCGGAATCCACGGGATATCTTCATGGCACCAGTCTTTGGGGTTTGAAAGGGCAGGGCAGGGTTCATCTATAAGGCATGGAGAATAGATTTTAAAACCATTTTTTACAAGACTATCCCTAATTTCAAGCATCTCCCTTGTAGTCTCCCTGAGTGCAGGCTCAATAATAATACAGTTTCCATCGGATGCCAGAAATTTACGAATAATTGTAGTTAGAAAAGAGACTCTTTTGGCAATTTTTTTCTCCTCTTTGTAAAATAATTCATTTAAGATGTTTGAAAGGATAATAATGTCATAACTGCCTTCGGGAATAGCCTCTGTCTTTTCTATATTTATTTTAAAGGTCTTAAGAGAGGCATCAATATTAACATTTTCAGTAAACAGTTTAAAAAGGTCTTTGGCAATGCTCAGATTTTCCACTACCGAGTCAATAGCTGTAAATTCAAGGGATGGTCTTTTTTTCTGTTTAGAAAAGAAATCCAGTATCCCTAAAATTGTTGTGCCGGGACCTGAGCCAAGGTCAAGTATCTTTATCTCTTTTTTAGAAAGGATTTTTTGGGGGTGGAGGGAAAGTTCTTTTAAGGGTAAATGAATCTTATAAATATTGGAAGGAAGAAAATACATCATATAAGCCCTTCTCAGATTCTTATTATTCAAGTATTGTGATGGAAGAATTTCCCTATTTTTCGTAAAGAGATTGGAAAGTTCTATTATGTCTGATGCAAGTGAATTGAGTTCAGAATCTGTGAGGGATGAAGATCTGTTGTCGCTAAGGTATTTTAAGAGGGTATATTCTAAAAAGACTTTATTTGTATTGAAATGTATTTGAGGCATTTAAATAGCTTCTGAAGTTCAATCAATACGGTCTGTTGCCCAAAAGCATTTTCCTGTTACTCTGAACACATTTAGCAACAAAGACCTACCTCTCTAAATCCTATCAGTCTATTCAGCAGAATTTCATTGATCCGTTGCTGGACTCTTTCTGTATAAGATCTAATAGAGTTTAAAACCGGGCTTATTACCCTTGTAACCCTTTCTTTTGTCTGTTCCATAGCCATTGCAAGACCTTTCTTCGGACTGTATCCATGCTTCACCAATACCTGAATGTTCTGTATGGTGCATGTCAGGTATTCCTGAATTTTTACCCTCCATAGTCCTTGCCATCTCGCCCGATCATATCCGTATCGCTTGGACTGTGCAAAGGAACGTTCCATAAGGTGTTGTCTGGTCCTTATATCTCGTCTGGAAGCTTTTGAACGGCTTATCTCTCGCATATAATCAAGTTCGGACTGCCGCAAGTGGCGTTTGATTGTTCGTCCTGATTTATTCTCTGTGCATTGTTCTCTGATGCTGCATACTGCACAAACCTTCTTCGGCGCTCCATAATCCATGCTCTGACGGTTCATGTGTAGGGATTTCTTTTTCATGGTGTTGCCGGTAGGGCAGATGTATGTATCGCTTTGTTCTTGGTATATGAATTTTTCTTCTGTAAATATCATGCGTTTTTCTGTTCTTTTAGTTGCCGCTTTTCTCAAATCAGGGATATGGGCTTTTATTCCAATGTCGTGACAGGTTAGAAAGTTTTCGATGGTTCCGTATTTGCTATCTCCTATTACGGTGTCTGCTTTTCCGCGGGACTTTGTGTCTATTACGGAGTTGTTTGAGGCATTTGCGTCTACGAGGCTGGAATCAACGAATATCTTGCTTCCGCGTATGTTCGGCTGCTGAAAGAGCCTTCTTATTCACACCCAATACCCCTGTTGGGCTGACACGAAGATTGTTTACAATATAGTTGAGGTCTATACTCCCATACGGCACACCAGTAGAGTGTGAATCTCGCAGGAGGTAGTCCAAGCGATCCATATCAAGACTACTGTGAATAAGTTTAGCAATTCGATTATCTTGAGAGGGGTTACCTGTCAAAATAGACAAATTGGCAATTCTCACTGCCCGTTTCTTTCCTCCAAGGGCTTTAATTAAATCCTTTTGTGTGTTTATTATAATTTGACCGAGTTCTTCATGATTAGGATAGCGATCCACTTGAAGATCAATAGTAGCTTTAACATCCTTATTTACAAATTCCTCTGTAAGTTCAATACGGTCAACTTGTTCCATTAGGTGGGAATATGGATAATGCCCAATATCGTGCAACAATCCAACGAGCCTTAAATCCTCAATATCTGTTTCGCTGAGATTTAATGGGTCTTTAGCAACCCTTGCAACATGTTGCATTATGCCCATCACGCCAATAGAGTGGGCAAATCGAGTGTGTGTTGCATTTGGATATGTTACATGACCCATCTGTAGTTGTTTAAGATGGCGTAGACGCTGGAAGGGTGCCGTATCTATTACAGCTTTTTCTAGGGGGGAGATCTCAATATCGCCATGAATGGAATCAACCATTATTTGGCGTTTATTAGGCATCTTATAAACCTAATTTAGATAATTTCTCGGTGGCTAACTTAACTTCTTTTTCAGTGAAGCTTTTCCCACGATGAATAAGCCCTTTTGTTACTTCTGCCACACTTTTATCCGACATATTAAACCGTGTATGTAGATAACGCACAGATCCAAGGAGTTCCAATTCTCGTGCTATTTTTTTGGGGTCAGTTGATTTTATAGACTGCTTAAGTTTTGTTAGCTTATCTAAAGAAATACTATCAAGCGAGTAATTACGAGGTTCTTGTTTTATCTCATCTATAGTATCTACCACTTCATAAGCATCGCGAGATAATGATGGTGAATAAGGGCCGTGAAGATACCAACGGAAGAAATAACCGAGATTAATGCCAAATTCTTGAGCCAAGTATATGCCTTTTTGTATGGCAAGACGGTTCGGGAATGTTTTAACCTGTTTTCGAATACCAAGAGCATCAAGCGTTAAATAAAGAGCAATTTGCTGTTTGTTCATTATTTTTTCACAAAATGATAGGATTGTTTTTGATGGGACATATTGTAAACTTAATTTAAAATGTGTGTCAAGCAATATTTTTGCTAATTTTGCTAATTTTTTACTATGACACCCGCGGAAAATTTTTGTTAAGGTTGTCATGCAAATTATACCAAACAAATGCCTGCCCGCAAACCACAACTTGGTGCAACGCGGGAAATATTATAGTGAACGAAAAAAGAAAGTTGTCATTTCGACCCCTTCGCTTTTGTCATTCTGAGCCGAAGGCGAAGAATCTCGATGTTTCGCTCAGGGCAGGCTCCGGGAGAAATCTAAGATTCCTCGTTTCACTCGGAATGACAGATACGCAATGTCTACTTATTTTATTCGTTTACTATAATTTGAGCGATTTTATTGATAAATACAGGACAGCCGAGACGGCTGTCCTACCTAATGGGTGATAGACCATTTTCGGTAGGGCATAGGAGTAAGTAATAAGCAAACACAAAACTGCTTACTCCTTACTGTCTACTTTCTTTCTTCTTACTTCCACCCTCTTTATACTCCTCTCGTCTGAGTCCAATATCCTGAAAAACAAGTCTCCATAATCTGCTGTATCTCCAGCCTTTGGAATCCTCTGAAATTGAGTGAGCAAAAATCCTCCGAGTGTCTCGTAATCCCCCTTAGGTATTCCAAATGCCAATTGTTCATTTATAGCATCAATTTCCATCCTTGCATTAATGAAATATGACCCATCAGGATACTTTTCAAAAAGTTTTTCTCCTGTATCATATTCATCTTCAATCTCCCCGACAATCTCTTCAAGTATATCCTCTCTTGTTATTATCCCAATAGTCCCTCCGTATTCATCCACAACTATAGCCATCTGAATGCCCAGCCACTGCAGTTCCTCTAACAACTCATTTATCTTATTTGATTTTGGGACATAAAAGGCAGGCTTTATAAGGTCTTTAATCGTTATGCCATCGGGAGACCTGAGCACATCTGAGGCATTGAGTATCCCGCAAATATTATGTATCCTCTCCCTGAAAACAGGGAGGCGGGAATAATTTGTATGCTCCATCCTCCTCCTCGCCATCTCTATAGTAGAATTTTCGTCCAACGCTGCAACATCTATTAATGGAATCATGCACTCCTCAACAGTTATATTTCTAAAGTCAAATATCTTGCCTATCATCTTCTTCTCTTCTGCATCCAAAACCTTCTTTTCAGCCGCCCTTATCAAATATTTAATCTCCTCTCTCGTAACAAAGTGACCTTTGAATTCCCTCTTGCCTGTAAAGTAAAACATAATAAAATTTGTAATGTAGGATGTAACACTGACAAATGGATATAATATGAGCATCACACCCCTCAGAGGATATATGGATAACCTCGCAAAGAAATCTGCTCTATGCTGGAATACACTCTTGGGAATAATCTCAGCCAATAAAATACTTAAGGGACTCATAATGAGGGTGGCATAAAAATCCCCTCTGTTTCCATATCTATCAATCAGAAAGCCTGTAACAACAGATGTTCCTATAACAACGGATAGATTTATACCGAGAGAGCTTGTCACAAACAGCTTCTCCGGCGATGAAAGGAGTAAGTCAATAATCTTTGCGACCCTTGAGCCTGACTCTGCCTCATGCTTAATCTTAATCCTGTTCACGGATACAAGGGCAATCTCAGAACCTGCAAAAAACCCCTCTGATACAAGACAAAATATTGCAATAAATATTACTGTAAATATATCCATTAAAACTCTCCCACCAACTCTATAAGGACATCCTCCATTGTTACAAGCCCTTCCACCCTGCTGTGTTCATCAAGAACAATTGCCATGTGAACCTTTTTCTTTTGAAATTCCTTAAGAAGTTCATTAACCCTCTTTTTTCCTGATACAATGAACGGCGGATGAAGTATGTTTTTTAGTTTAGGCAATATCTGCTCAGGATATGTATATTTCATGAGGTCTTTTAAGTAAAGTATTCCTGCAATGTTATCAATATTGCCATCATAAACAGGTATCCTTGAATAATATGAACTTGTTATTGCATTTCTAATATCAGTATTAACATCAATGGAAAATATATCCTCCCTCCGAGTCATAATATCCTCAACCCTCGTATCTCCCAGCTCAAAAACGCTCTGTATCATCTCCTTTTCATCTGATTTAATGGTCCCCTCGTCTTCCCCAACATCTATCAGAGTCCTTATCTCCTCTTCTGTAATTACGGTCTCCTCATCAAACCTCTTCCCGCCCAAGATTGATATAGCCCGGTTGGCTATAACTGAAAATATCTTCTGAATCGGAGAGACAAGGATATAAAATATTTTCAGGGGATAGGCAGAAAAAAGGGCAACCTTCTCATTATTTTTAATTGCAAATGTCTTTGGTGCTATATCTCCAAATACAATCAGCAGAAAGGTTGCAATACCGATGGCAATCGATATTCCCACATCTCCAAATATATGGATACAGATAGATGTAACTATCGCCGATATTGCTACATTGACAAAATCATTTCCAAGATAAATGGTTATAAGGAGTTTACTGGGTTTTTCCAACAGGTATGCAATAATACTTGCACCCATTCTACCCTTCTCCTTCATGGTATCCACCCTTGCCTTTGTAAGGGAAAAGAATGACACCTCACATGCAGCAAAGAAGGCTGACATGATTAAAAATACTATAAGAATAAAAAATCTAATTAATAAAGAAAAATCTATCATAATGGGTTTATTAAAAGTAATACTGACGAGAAGGATTTAAGTTTTGCTTCAATAAATATAAAGAATTGCAAAAGGACATGGGATATTGCATCTGTATTATTTTATATCATGACTGAGCCGTTAAAGTCAAACCTACCAGAGATTGCCGCAGATTGTCTTGACATGCCATCTAATCTGTAATACCTTTTTTATATAGATGATTTTATAAACAAAAACCTGCCACAAAGACACTAAGACACGAAGCTAAGAAATTTATTTTTATTCTTTGTGCCTTTGTGTCTTGGTGGCTATATAATTCCCTATACATGAACAATACTCTAAAAAAGATAGAAGAAAAGGTAAACAATAATCAAAGACTCTCCTTTGAGGATGGGGTTGCACTATTCAACTCCCCTGACCTTCTTACTATCGGCTACCTTGCAAACATTGTAAGGGAAAGGAAAAATGGTGATAAGGCATATTTCATAAGTAACCGCCATATCAACCATACGAATATCTGTGTAAACAGGTGCCGCTTCTGTGCCTTCAGCAAAGACAGTGGTGAGGATGGTGCCTATACAATGTCTGTTGAGGATGTCCTTTCATCG
>MHDO01000071.1 GCA_001805005.1 Nitrospinae bacterium RIFCSPLOWO2_12_39_16 | reverse complement strand
GGTTCTCTATATTAAAGACAGGGCTTCTGGTCAGTGTTGCCAGTGCCGTGACAATAATTCCGCTAAATTTAATAAACAATACACTAATCTCTAAAACAGGTTTTTACGATGTGGCATTCGGGCTTTTGGGAGGGGTTATTGTTGCAATAATTGTATCAGGTGCCCTACCGCTTATAGAATCCTTATTTCATGTTACATCTGATATAAAACTCCTTGAACTTTCAGACTTAAATCATCCGCTCTTATCTGAACTCGTAGTTCAGGCGCCGGGGACATATCATCACAGTATAATTGTCGGCAATCTTGCAGAGGATGCGGCGGAGGCAATAGGGGCAAATCCCCTCTTTGCAAGGGTTGCATCATATTTTCACGATATTGGCAAGATGAGAAAACCTGAATATTTCATAGAAAATCAGCATGGTGCCGTCAATAAGCATGACGGGCTTGCATCGAGTATGAGCAGTCTTATCCTCACATCCCATATAAAAGACGGCGTGGAGCTTGCGAGGTCGCACAGATTAATACCAAAGATAATAGACATAATAAAAGAGCATCATGGGACGAGCCTAATCACATATTTTTATAACAAGGCAAAGGAGATGGAGGACCCTTCTCTCCATGAGGTAAGTGAGGAGGATTTCAGATATCCTGGTCCAAAACCGAATACAAAGGAATCTGCAATAGTCTTGCTTGCAGATTCTGTGGAGGCTGCATCAAGGACACTTGATGAGCCGACACCGTCGCGGCTTAGGGGGCTTGTCCAGAAGATAATAGATGATAAGTTCATAGACGGGCAGTTAGACCACAGTAATCTGACATTAAATGACCTCCATAAGATAACAAACAGCTTTGTGAGGATTTTAACCGGAATATTCCATTACAGGATTGAATATCCTGAAATAGATACTGATAAAGAGGAGAGGGCAGGTTTACATGCAAGTAATGATTCAGAACCACAGCCGCACAAAGATAGACCGACAGAGAGTAAAAAGGTGGGTTAGTCTGATATTAAAGAAATTGGGCTATTTGAAAAGTGAGATTAGTATCCTCTTCATTGATGATATGGAGATGAGGATTTTGAATAAGAGATATAGAGGAAAGGATAAGACAACCGATGTTCTGTCTTTTCCGCAGATTTCAGATTTTAAATCCGCAATCCGTAATCCACAATTTGCAATCCTTTTGGGCGATGTTGTAATATCTCTTGAAACGGCCAAAAGGCAGGCAAAAGAAAGCGGGCACCCTTTTAACAGGGAGGTAATTATTCTTTTGACACATGGCATACTTCATCTCCTTGGCTACGACCATGAAGGTGATAAAAAAAAGGCAGTGGAGATGAGAAGAAAGGAAAAAGAGTTAATGAGTTTAGGAGTTTCAGAGTTAGGGAGTTAAAGTCCATCCCCACTCTCCAACTCCTTAACTCTTTGACTCCTCAACTTATATATGAAAACACTCTGGGCGCCGTGGCGGATGAGTTATCTTGATGCCCCACAAAAAAATAGCTGTATCTTCTGTGATAAGCCAAAGGATACGAAAGATAAAGAAAATTTTATCTTGTATAGGGGTAAGTTATCGCTTGTAATGATGAATCTATACCCCTATAACAATGGTCATTTGATGGTTTCACCCTACAAACATATTCCATCAATAACAAAATTAGAGAGTGAAGACCTCTTTGACCTTCTTAAGGTAACACAGATTTCTACACAGATTCTTGAAAATGTATTCAATCCCGGAGGTTTTAATATAGGCATGAATATTGGAAAATCAAGCGGTGCAGGTTTTGCAGACCATGTGCATATACATATAGTTCCACGATGGAATAGCGATACCAATTTTATGCCTGTCCTGTCTGAATTCCACCTATGACAAACTCCTGCCATCATTTAAGGATATTAAACCTAAATAGAAATTATCTGTCGACAGGCTGTGTGAAAAGTCTCTAAATGTCACCCTGAACTGGTTTCAGGGTCTCGTAATCAAACATCTCTCACATCTCAACCTCAAGTGCATAAGAAATAAGCACATTTCTTAGAGGAGAGAGTTCTCTGGATTCAATATTAAAAGTTCTTCGGCTTTAGCAATATTACAAAGCCTTTGGTCGGAGGAAACAAATGTCAGACCAGCTAATGGAATGTTTAATGCTACCGCCAACTGAATACTATCAATAGGCTTCATATACCGTTTTATAATAAAGCTCTCAGCCTTAATAATATCTATAGATGTAATATCTAAAACTCTAATACCAAGAGTATTTATATCCCGATAAAAGAACGAGCGTTGAAGGTAAAACTGTTCTTCTGTAGTGATTTTATCAATCTCAGATAATCTTTTAAGGTTTGAGACAACCTCAATGATAGTTAGAGACGAAATAAAGACTGGCTCGTTAGTATCTTCAAGTATCTGGCAAACAAGGTCTGTGCCTTGTTCAGGCTGGTATCTCTTAAAAAGAGCACTTGTATCAATAAAAAATGGCATCCCCTATCGCCCTTCCCTTTCTTCAATAACCCTTTTAGAAAGAGAAATGCCAATATTTGATAAGCTCTGCTGTATATCCTTTAAAGAAATATTCACTCGTGGCTGTTTCTTGAGATATTTATGGAGTTTTGAACTCACATATGTCTGGACTAAAGTTTTTTCAGCAACTTTTGGCATGGTTATAAACCACCTCCTACTCAATCAAGTCTATCAAAGGGAAAGGAAAAAGTCAAAATAGCCCTCTTTCACCTCACCACTGCCCGTAAAAGCTTTACAGCCATACGCAGTTTATCCTCGTCTAACTCCTTCAAAAACCTGCCCATAGTTTCCCTTAATTCCTTCAGACTGACCTCATGCCCAAAATCAAAAATCTCTCACATCTTGACAGAAACAAGAATCAGCGTTATTATATAAAAAATACAATAGGCACACATTCATGAAGTTTTTTGACTGGAATGATGAAAAGAATAAGATGCTCAAAAAAGTGCGGGGTGTATCATTTGAACAGGTTGAATTGGCAATTGCATCAGGAGATTTGGTTGACCGAATAAAACATCCAAATCCGTCAAAATATCCAAATCAAAAAGTTTTTCTGGTAAAGATTGAAGATTATATCTATTCAGTGCCGTATGTTGAGGATAACGAAAGAATATTTTTAAAAACAATAATACCAAACAGCAAGGCAACAAAGAAGCATTTAGGAGGTAAAAAATGAAAAAGGCAGCATATCTGAATAAAGATGAGAGGAAATTGGCAAAATCACTTGAAAATGAAGAATGGGTTTCTGACCTCACTAAAAAAGAAAAAAAACAATACGAGGAATATGCCCGTTATAGCCTGAACAAACAAAAGCGGATTAATATTCGAATGACTGAACGAGATTTAAAGAAAATCCGTGCTAAAGCAGTTGAAGAGGGCATACCGTATCAATCTCTTATATCAATGTTGATTCATAAATATAATGAGGGAAAACTGTCAATTAACCGATGACCGTAACCTTAATACCATTAATCACCTCACCACTGCCCGTAAAAGCTTTACAGCCATACGCAGTTTCTCATCGTCTAACTCCTTCAAAAACCTGCTCATAGTTTCCCTTAATTCCTTCAGACTGACCTCATGTCCAAAATCAAACATCTCCCACATCTCAACCTCAAGGGCGTTGGCAAGTTTTATGAGCATATCAAGGGTGGGGTTTTCCTTGCCGCGTTCAATATTGCTGAGATATTTTGAATTTATATCCATAACTTCGGCAAGCCTTTCCTGAGTCATACCCTTTGCATCCCTGATACTTTTAATCCTTGCACCAATAAGTTCCTTGATTTCAGCCATATCCAATCCTCCTTTGCATAAACCAATATTGTCTTGATTTGCAAAAGAGTTGGACAGTCTAATACACTGAAAATGGGTGCAAGGCATTGCAGATGGCTTTAGAAAAGAGGTAGCCTGTAAATTTCTTGCATATGCAAAAAGAAAATAGAAAAAGAGGGTCTTGAAATATGACTTTTAGAAAACTGCCCGCAACGGTAGATAACATGCTAAAGTATCTTGTAAAAAGATATTTAAAAAGATATTTAATCTTGACTTTTTAGACGGATGTGTTAAATTTTGAAAATCAATAAATATTTAAATTCAAATAAGATAGGAGAGAAAAATTGAAAAGAACATACCAGCCGAGTAAAGTTAGAAGGAAGAGGACTCATGGTTTTAAAAAGAGGATGTCCACCAAAGGCGGCAGAAAGGTGTTAAAGCGGAGAAGGAGCAAAGGGAGAAAGAAACTGACCGTTTAGAGTGTGATGGCTTTCCTCCAACTTTATGGGTGATGAATCGCTCAGCAAGAGAGAGAGACTCCTTAAAGGATGGGAGTTTAAGGAGGTATTTGATAAAGGGTGGAGGATAGACAAAAGGTTTTTCGTAATTTACGGCATTAAAAATCTCCTCGGGTTTACAAGAATTGGTTTGTCTGTCCCTAAGAAAGTTGGAACGGCAGTAAAAAGGAACAGGGTAAAGAGGATACTGAGAGAGGTTTTCAGGCAAAACAAAGAGAGATTTTTCAAATCTCACGATATTGTGGTTGTGGTAAAAAAGGGTGCTGAAGGATTATCTTTCAGGGAAGCAGAAGAAATATTTTTGAGTATCAGTAAAGATAATCAATATAGGGAATGAAGAGTATTTTAGAGACTAAATTAATCTTATCAGATAATAGTTTCTCCCCCTTTAACTCCTCCCTACCGAAATTATTAGAATTTTATTAGGAGCTGATTAAAAATGGAAAAAAGGGCTTTTCTTGCAGTATTTCTATCTGCATTGGTCTTCATTTTGTATCAATATTTTTATCTCAGCAAAATTGATACAACTCAAATAAAACCTGAACAGATTAAGGGTGAAGAGCAGAGTGCTCCCCCTAAATCCCCTCTCCCCCCTCAATCTGAACTTTTAGTTAAGGAAGAAGTTAGGGTTGAAGAAGTGCTTATAAAAGAGAGAGAGATAAAGGTAAATACAGGGGCAACAGATGTAGTTTTGACAAATAAAGGCGGAAAGGTCAAAGCAGTATATTTACAGAAATATAAAACAAAAGACGGCAAACCGATTAATTTAATTAAAGATGCAGAGGACAAACTTCTGCCTGTAAGATTGGATTTCGCAGATAAAAAGTTTTCTGATGTTATAAATAGTGCTGTATTTGATGTTGCAGAGACAGAGGATGTAATAAACCTTTCACAGGATAAGAAAAATTCCACAATCAAATTTTTCTATAAAAATAGTTCAGGGCTTGAGGTATCCAAGGAATATACATTTTATTATGATGATTACAAGATTGATGTCAGCATAAAGACAGATGGCGGTGCATTGCCTGAAGGCGGCTCTTCATATCAGGTTTTATGGAGCCCAGGGTTAAGGGAAGATGGCAATTCTGGTGGCTATAGTTATGAAGGTCCTACCTCCTTTATAAACAGTGAATTAGTCTCCGATAAATTAGATAAAGGCAAGCAGGTGTATCATGAGGGTGATATTGGCTGGATTGCTATTCAAAATAAATATTTTATGGCAGCCGTTATACCCGTGATTAAGGAGAATTTAAAGGCAGTTGTTAAGACTTCAGATGCCGGCGACTTATCGGCAGGACTGGAATATGTATCTGCCGGCGGCAAGATAGATAACAGATTTATTTTATATGCGGGCCCAAAGGAGAATGACAGGCTTAAGACATACAATGTATCTCTGGAAAAGATTATTGACTTTGGCTGGTTTGATTTCCTTGCAAGGCCATTATTCAAGGTATTAAAGTTATTTTATAAATTCACCCATAATTATGGTATCTCCATAATAATCCTTACAGTCATTATAAAACTAATCTTCTTCCCCATGAGTCAAAAGAGTTTTAAATCCATGCAGAAGATGCAAAAGATCCAGCCGGAATTAAAGATAATTCAGGAGAGATATAAAAACGACAAACAGATGTTGAGTCAGGAGATGATGAGACTATACAGGGAAAACAAGATAAATCCCATTGGCGGATTTCTGCCTGTCATTATTCAGATACCTGTATTTGTAGCACTTTACAATGTCCTCATGCACAGTATTGAGCTGAGGCAATCGCCGTTTATCTGGTGGATAAAAGACCTTTCAGAGAAAGACCCTTATTATATTACGCCGATTTTGATGGGTGCTACAATGCTTATACAACAGAAGATGACCCCCTCTGGCGGCGACCCGATGCAGGCAAAGGTAATGCTGATTATGCCTGTTATTTTTACATTCATGTTTTTAAATTTTCCATCAGGACTTGTCATTTACTGGCTTGTCAATAATGTTCTCTCAATAGGTCAGCAGTATTTAATTTATAAAGATATTAAGAAGTAGGAGGAATTTATGGAATGGGTAGAAGGCGAAGGCACTACAGAAGATGATGCAATAGTTGATGTGATGAGACGGCTTGGCGTTGCATCAAGAGATGATATTAAGGTAGAGGTTATTGGTGAAGAAAGAAAATTATTCGGGTTTGGTGAAAAGAAATTTAAGGTAAGAGCTATACTTAAACCTGCAGAAAAGACACATCTTGGAAAGGTTGAAGAGAGTATTAATATTCTTCAAAAACTGTTAGATTATATGGAGATTGATGCAAGGGTTGACGGAGAGGAAAAAGAAGATTTAATCCATTTGACGATTTTTAGCGATTACAGCGGGATTCTCATTGGAAGAAGAGGGGAAACACTGGATTCTCTGGAACATCTGGTGGACAGGATAGTCAATAAAAATATTGAAGACAGGGTAAGTATAATTGTAGACACAGAGGGCTACAGGGAGAAACGCAGGGAAGAACTGAATAGCCTTGCAAAGAGGATAGCACAGCAGGTGAAGATGACTGGGAAGCCTGTTGTAGTAGCATCAATGAGAGCCAGGGACAGGAAGATAATCCATATAGCACTTAAAGATGATGAAGAGGTAGAGACAATGAGTGAAGGCGAGGGTTTTGAAAGGAAGGTAATAATCTCCCCCAGAAAGACAATAGGAAGATGAGAAATTGAGAAGATTTGAAGTTAGGAAACCTCACCTTCTGACCTTCTCATCTTCTTAACTTCATAACTACTGTATGTTTGACCTGACTGATACCATATCTGCCATTTCAACCCCTCCCGGAGAGGGGGGAATAGGGATTGTCAGGGTAAGTGGTCCTGCCTCAATATCTATCGCAAAAAAAATATTTACAACACCCAAGGGAGAGAGTCTAAATGGTGTTGAATCCCACAAGCTTATCCACGGATATATAAAAGACCCTGATACACGGAAGAATATAGACGAAGTTCTCCTCGCAGTCATGCACTCCCCGAAGAGTTTTACAGGGGAGGATGTAGTTGAAATAAGCTGTCATGGCGGAAGTCTCCCTCTCAACAAGATTTTGAGCTTAACAATCAAGAGTGGTGCAAGACTTGCCGAGCCGGGTGAATTTACAAAGAGGGCGTTCTTAAACGGCAGGCTGAATCTTCTTCAGGCAGAGGCAGTGATTGATATTATAAAATCAAAATCTGATACTGCACTTGAATCTGCAATGAACCAGCTGCAGGGTGGGCTTGCAAAACAGATAGCGTCAATAAGGAATAAATTAATAGATATACTGGCGGAGATAGAGACAGATATTGATTTTCCAGAAGAGGATATTGAATTTAAAAACAAGCTTGAATTTAAAAAAGGTTTGGAATCCGTGTTGACTGAAATAGGGCAATTGGTTGACAGCTACAGGTATGGGAAGATTTACAGGGAAGGTGTATCGGTTGTAATAGCAGGGAGGCCTAATGTCGGCAAATCAAGCCTTATGAATGCCCTCTTAAATGAAGAGAGAGCAATTGTAACCTCTATACCGGGGACTACAAGGGATACGATTGAAGAAGGGTTGAATATAAACGGGCTGACAATAAAAATTGTAGATACTGCAGGTATCAGGGAATCTGAAGGATTCGTTGAACAGGAGGGGATAAAGAGGACACAAAAGGCTATTGAAGGTGCTGGGTTGATTATCTTTTTATTGGATGGTTCAGAGGGTTTAAGAGAAAAGGATAAGGATTTAATAAAAGAAATAAAACAGAAAAATAAACCTGTTATTATTGCCATAAATAAAATTGATGTAGGAAATAAAAATTCATCTGAATGGACGGGTGGGGAATTTTTAAAAATCTCTGCCTTAAAAAATATTGGCTTGGATGAGTTGAGAAATAAGATTTTTGATATTATTTACAATGGACACTGTAAGACTCCAGAGGGTATATTTATTACAAGAGAAAGGCATAGAGAACGACTTTCAAAAGCACATGACTCGCTAAGTAAGGCTGTTAATGCTATAAATCAAAATCTCTCATCAGAATTTATAGCCGCAGATTTAAGGCTCAGCCTTGAAAGCCTTGGCGAGATTACCGGTGAAACCTATTCCGAGGATGTCCTGAATAGGATATTTCAGGAGTTCTGTATAGGGAAATGAATAAGGGAAATAATCAAATCACAAATTCCAAATATCAAATAATAACCAATTACCAATAATCAAATCTAAAAATATTGTGGTTGGTACTTTGATTATTGATTATTGAAATTTGAATTGTTTTATGTCATTTTTTCTTTCAGTCTTGGGTCTTGTATTGGTTATAGAAGGACTGCCATATTTTGCCTTCCCCGAACAGGTGAAGGAGTTTGCAAAAAAACTACCTGATATTCCAGACAGTGTGTTGAGGGGGCTTGGATTAATCCTCATGGTTTCAGGTTTACTTATTGTCTACATTGGGAGAAAATATATGTAATATGTTATGTATATTTCTATCCCTAACCCTTATCTATCTTATAATTGTCTATTCAATACGCTGGTTTGAATTTTCTAATAGTAATGAATATAAGGAAAAAAACAAAGATAAAACAATTTTCTCGGATTTTCAAAAAGAAGGTTACAAAGCCATTGTTGGATTTATACTTGAATATGTCTATGTAATCGCTCATCTCAACCTTCTTGTTGCAGATTATATCATCTCACTTTTTCAATCACTTATCCCAAAAAGCAGTTCACCTCAAGATACACAGAACCCAATAATCCTTATTCACGGATACATGATGCGTGGTCTTGTTATGTATCCTATAAAACAGAGGTTGAATAAGGATGGATATAAAAATGTATATCTCTTTACTTATTCCTCTCCGTGGCTAAATATAGATGATTTCTCTCTGCAGCTAAAGGATAAGGTAGAATCTGTTAAAAAAGATACAGGTGCTGAAAAGGTAGATTTAATCTGCCACAGTATGGGCGGACTTGTGGCAATTAATTATATAAATAATCTTGATGGGACAAAGAATATTAACAGACTGATTACACTCGGGACACCATTTGGAGGCTCAAAACTGTGGTCATTTTCTGTTGGCAAGTGCGGTAAGGAGATGAAACCAGAGAGTGCATTTTTAAAAAAATTAAGCATGCCACCAGCAGGTATTAGGGCTACTGCAATCTACACAACCTTTGATGAAATGGTAATCCCCTATGAGTATAGTAAACTGGAAGGGGCTGATAATATTGAAATGAATTATATTGGTCATGTGGGACTTCTGTTTAGCCGTTCAGTGTATAAAATTATCAGAGAAGCCCTAAAGACCTCCCAATCTTCTCAAAATTCTCTATTGCAAAAATAAGGTCTTCCTTACTGTGTGTGGCGGAAAGCATTACGCGGAGACGAGCCTTACCCATAGGAACTGTCGGGTAGCCGATTGACTGTGCAAAGATGCCAGATTCAAACAACTTCTGGCTGAATTCTTTGGCAATCTTGGCATCTCCTATCATAACAGGTGTGATGGGTGTTTTTGTATTTCCAAGATTAAATCCGATATGCCTCATCTTCTCCTGAAAAAATTCAGTATTTTCCCAGAGTTTCTTAACAAGAATATCTGAGGCTGTCAGGGTCTCCACTGCAGTAATACACGCAGATACATCAGCAGATGTTGCTGCACTTGAGAATAGAAATGGCCGCCCCTTTTGTGCGAGATAATCAGTTATTCTTTTGCTTCCTGCAATGTAGCCGCCGACAACACCAAATGCCTTTGACATTGTGCCTACCTCTATGTCAACTTTGCCGTGCAGGTTGAAGTGGTCAACAATACCCCTGCCTCCCCTCCCCAAAACACCTTCTCCATGTGCATCGTCCACCATTATAATGGCATCATATTTTTCAGCAACATTTACTATTTCAGGCAGTGGTGCAATATCCCCTTCCATACTGAAGATACCATCTGTAATAATAAGCCTTCGTTTTACATCCTTTTCAGCAGATATTTTTGCCTTAAGGTCTTTTATATTACAATGCTCATATCTGATAGTCTTTGCTTTGGATAGACGACATCCATCAATAATACTTGCATGGTTTAGTTCATCTGAAAAGACAACATCCCCTTCACCAACAATTGCAGGGATGACAGCAAGGTTTGCACAGAATCCTGATTGAAAAGATAAGGTGCTTTCTACACCTTTAAAAGCAGCAAGTTTATGTTCAAGTTCTTTGTGAAGTGTTGTTGTCCCGGCAATAGTCCTTACTGCTGCAGGCCCTACACCATAATTTTCTATAGCCTTTTGGGATGCTGATTTTAGTTTTGGGTCATTTGCAAATCCGAGATAGTTATTTGAACATAGATTTAATACCTCCTTTCCATCTACAGTAATCCATGAACCCTGTGGACTCTCAATAGTGCGGATATTAATTAATAACCCCGTCTCTTTGAGTTTTATTAGTTCTTCGTTAATAAAATTAAGCTTGTCCATCAACTTTTAAAATAACCTTACCGCACTTTCCATCTCTCATCAGTTTCATACCCTTTTCATAATCCTTCAATGGAAACTGGTGGGTGATAATTGGATTAACATTAACAAGCCCTGAAGATAAAAATCGTGAAGTTTTATACCATGTGGAAAATACTTTGCGGCCGGTTATCCCATAAATCCTGATTTTTTTGAAAATGACCTCTTTGTTTAAATCAATATTCACCCTTCTTTCATAAATACCAAGAAGGGATAGTCTTCCGCCGGGTGTAATAGCCTTAAGTCCCTGATTCAATGCCTGATTACTACCCGAAAATTCAAGCACTACATCCACTCCATTATTTTTTGTAGCCTCAAGAACAAGTTTGACAATATCATGTTTTTTAGGATTCGCTGTAATATTAGCACCCATTTTTTTGCCGATATTTAAACGATAGTCATTCGGGTCTGAGAGGATAATTAATGATGCCCCGCTTGCCTTTGCAATACCTGTAGCAAAGAGTCCAATTGGCCCTGCCCCAAGGATTAAGACTGTCTTTGCGGATATATCTTCTGAAAGGACTGTATCAACCGCATTTCCAAATGGCTCCTGTATAGTTGCAAAATCATCAGGAATATTAGGGTCATTTTTCCAGAGGACATGCTCGGGTAAGACAAGGAATTCAGCAAATGTGCCGTTATGGTCAACTCCAAGTAACTTATAATTCTGACATACCTCTATATAACCGTTCTGACACTGGTAACAATTGCCGCAGTATAGATGGCTTTCGGCAGAGACGCGGTCACCAATTTGGACATGGGTTACCTCTTCTCCAATCCTTGTAACAGTTCCAACAAATTCATGCCCTATAATCCTTGGAGGTTTAAAGCGGTTTTGTGCCCACCGAGACCAGTCATAGATGTGGACATCAGTGCCGCATATAGAAGCGATACTTACTTTAATAAGTACATCCCTTAAGCCTATCTTTTGGACAGGTGCATCAACAAATTCCATGCCCTTTGCAGATTTTCTTTTGATAACTGCCTTCACATTAAAACACCCCTTTCTGCAATTGGTTATAATTGGCAGATAGATTCTATTATTCAATTTAAAGAAAGTCCAGCATGATTTTTATCTTGACATTATCTATTTCTTGTTAGTATTATTGTTAATAATGTATGAAAGTTTTCGTTGTTTTGCTCTTAAAACCTCAGAAATCTTTCTAAAAAGGTTCTGAGGTTTTTTATTTTTTAACAGGAAAGGGGGTGAAAGATAATGGCAAAGAAACTATATGTAGGAAATATATCCTATCAGACAACAGAGGATGATTTGAATACTCTATTCAGTCAGGCTGGCAATATTGAGTCTGTTAAGATAATCAATGACCAATATTCCGGACGTTCAAAGGGATTTGGTTTTGTTGAATTCGCCACACAGGATGAGGCAGATAAGGCAGTATCCATGTTTAACGGGTACACACTGGGTGAAAGAAAGTTGATTGTTAATGAGGCAAGGCCGCAGGCTCCAAAGAGGAGCGGTGGTGGTTTTGGCGGTGGCGGTGGAGGAAGAGGCCGCAGATTTTAATTTCGGTTTGTAAATGCTTAGACTCTAATAAGGAGATAAATGGAAGTAAGGGTTTTTAATAATCAGGTTGAAAAGGCCTTAAGAATTCTAAAGAGGAAACTCTCTCAGGATGGCATAATGCGGGAGCTTCGGAATCGGGAAGCTTATGAGAGGCCCAGCGACAAGAGAAAGCGAAAACAGAAGGAGGCGAAGAGGCGAAAATTTAAGACAGTGAGTTGGTAAAAGGTTACTTTACTGGATAAAATAGCTGTGGGGGATGTTGTAAACTACGATAGTTAATATAATACCTAAAATCACAAGATAGGAAAAATTATTGTCGCTGATTACATTCCCCTTCCCAACCTCTAATTCATAAAATTCACCTTTCATTAGATAGATAAGGATAACGTAATATAAGAATGTAATCAGGGATTTGTTATCTGTAATATCCCACCCGAATGGGGCACCGCTCCAAGCCTGCCCGAAGACCTGATGGGCGATATATCCTCCGACAGGGAATGCGAAGACAAAGAATGATGTAGTGCCATAAAGGACTGAGCAGAAGGCTAATCTAATGTTATGCCTCTCTTTAGTAATAAGGTAATTTACTGCATAAAATACAGAGTGAATCCAGAGAATAACGGCTGTAATAGCTAATACAATATGGGAGATAAAGAGGATGCGGTCTGCAGTTCCCTCAAATGTAACATAGAAATTTATCTGTCTCTCTTCTTCTTTGACTCTTTCAGGTATGCTCAGAATATTGCCTGTTGTATCCTCTGCCTCTATATAATAAAACCATCTTTCGCCCTTTGAGAGTCCCGGTAGATAATCTGCATAAGTAGAACCATCCTTCGTCCTCAGCATTACACTCTTTTTAAACTCTTCTGTCCTTACCTTTTTGTAAAATACCCTCACCTCTTTTATATCTATACCTTCCTTTACATTAAAGGCTGATAGAGTTATAAGCTGTCTTCGATTTTCGGGTGAGTCATCATCGGGCACAAAGATGACCTTCATATTCCCTTTTTCATAAGGTTTTACATCAGGGATTTTAAAATGTATGAATATACCCAACCCGATAATAACTATAGTAGTTATAATGATCCTTCCATTTGTTTTTGTCATAGCATTTATGAATTCAAATTATACATCAATAGAACAACAGCGGTATTATTATTTTAAAAATCTTATAGATTCAGTTAATTTCTGTGTTTTAGTGGTTTTGCTCAAGCATTATGGATTGCTTATTTCTTTGGAAATGGAACATAAACCTTCTTTGGCTTGTCAAATTTAATATCAGTAGCAGCAATTTCATAGGTTACTTTAAATACAAGTTCAGCCACTTTTGATACCTTATCTATATTTACCTTTTCAACTGTATCAGTAATCTTGTGAAAATCCTCATGGTAGCTGGATGTATAGTCTATTGAAGGAATACCCTTTTCATAAAATGGGTAGTGGTCGCTCCCGTAATCAAAGGCGAATTCTATTGTATCAAGGAGTTTTAATCCAATTTTCTCATTCACCCTGTCATTTAATCCTTTCAAATCCGGGTTTTTCAAAGAGCCGAGGATGTATATCTCATCAGGTTTATTCCTTCCTATTGTGTCCATGTTTAGCATTGCAACTGTCTTTTTATAAGGGAAAGCGGGGTTTTCAACATAAGCCTTTGCACCCTTAAGCCCCCACTCCTCACCATCAAAGGCAATGAATAGAATACTCCTTTTTAGTTTATCCTTTATCTTTGCAAAGGCTGATGCTATTTCAAGGAGTGCGGCTACACCTGTTCCATTGTCATCAGCACCATAAAATATGTTCCCCTCTTTATCTCTACCAAGGTGGTCATAATGTGCGCTAATAATAATAACTTCATCTGATTTACCTTTTATAAGTCCAACAATATTTTTGCCTATGATAGTTCTATCATTAAATTTTATTTTTATATTTACAGTAAAACCTTCCATTGAATTTTCCCCCTCTAATATAGCCATAACAACAGGTATAGTGATAGATGGCATCTTTAATCTTGAAACCGTAGAGGTGGTTTTAATCTCCAATAATGTATCTGTCATTGATGGATGTTGGGATTTCCACCTTTTTTGGTAAGCCGGAGGAATGAATTCTGGGAAAGTAGTCAATTCATTGTAAATTGCATAAACTGACTTTGTAACAATTATCAACCCTTTTACACCACTCTCCTGTGCAAGTTTAGCCTTTTTCATTAGCAATTCATTTCTCTTTCCACCTTCGTTGATTGTATCATCTAATACAACAACTATCTTATCCTTACATCTTTTATAAGCATCTATATTAAGTCCATAGTTTGATAGGCATGTAACTCCTGATACCTCACCCTCTCCTGAAAAATAAAGAGGAATGAAATTCCACTTCTGTTCAAATATTTTACTGCCTATAGACAGATGATTATCACTGCTCAAATGCCTTACTTTTATCTCAAAGGATTGTAAGTAGCCTGAGTATTTATCAGGAGGCACAAGCCCATATTCAGAAAATAGACCTTCAATATATTCCCTCGTCTTTTGACTGCCGGAACTTCCCATTAGTCTGCCCTCAGTCTCTTTTGATGCCAAATATATGATATGTTTTAGAATGTTTTCTTTAGAGATTTCTGGTAACTGTGGAGATAAGGCAGATTCCTCTCCGTATAATATATTGCAGTAAATAAGAGAGAGGGTTATAATGAAAAAATAGATTTTGAATTTACGCATCTTGTCCGATTATAAAAAAGTATTCATATATTATCAAGCAATTATGTTTAGAAAGAAAATTAAAAACCTAAGCGAAATTCTTGACGAAAAAACGATAATTAAGATCGAGCGATTAAAGAAAAGAAGAATACCAATAAGACTCAAATTCTCCGTTTTTATTACTAGTTTAATAGTCATGATTATGTTCTTCTCCAGCTATCTGGTTTTCAAAGAACAGAGAAGTCAATTTACAAAACAAATGGTAAGTTTTGGTACTACTATCCTCAACAACCTATCAAATAACTGTTCTATTCCACTTCTTGAGAATGATGAGGCATCACTTAATATACTCATTGAAGAGATATCTAAAAACAAGGATATAGTCTATGCGATGGTCATAGATAAAAAAGGGGTTATCAAGGTTCATACGGACATCAATAAAGTTGATAAAGAATATGAGCCTTTGAAGGATACAATGGAATTGAAAAAGGATAGAGACCTTGAAATCTTGAAATATAAAGAGGGTGAAGCAGAGATTCTTGATTTCTCCATGCCTATAGAATATCAGAAGGTATCCATAGGGACTATTCATATAGGCATTTCCCTTGAAACTCTGGAGAAGAATATAGGTGAGGTAAAATTATTTGTCATGGCGATTACAGTTTTATTTATAGTAATCGGAATTGGAATGTCGTTCTTAATAGGCACCCTATTTTCAGAGCCCATTCACAAACTTGTAGAGGGAACAAGAGAGATTAAGAATGGAAATTTTAAATATATAATAGATATTACGAGTAATGATGAGCTTGGCGATTTGACACTGGCATTTAATGACATGGCTGATGGCTTAAGAAAGAAAGAGATTATTCAGGATTCATTCGGCAAATATGTAACACCAGAGATTGTTGATATGATACTCCAGAATCCTGACGAGAAATGGCTCAAGGGTAAAAAGTTAAATGTTACAGTTATGTTTGCTGACATAAGGGGATTTACAGCATTCTCAGAGAAAAAGGAGCCAGAGGATGTTGTTAATATTTTAAATGAATATTTCAGTATGGCTACAGAGGTGATACAGAAGCATGGTGGACATGTGGATAAATTTGCGGGAGACGAG
>MHDO01000070.1 GCA_001805005.1 Nitrospinae bacterium RIFCSPLOWO2_12_39_16 | reverse complement strand
TGGGTATCTATGTTCGGACCAGATAACCGCTGAAAGCATCTAAGTGGGAAACTGACCTCAAGATTAGATATCCTTCTCATATGGGTAACTATATGGGGTAAGACCCCTTGTAGACTACGAGGTTGATAGGCTGGGTGTGGAAGTGCGGTAACGCATGTAGCTAACCAGTACTAATCGGTCGATCGCTTGACCATATAAAATATCTTTTCCAGATACATATCATTTGTTGATATAGATTTTAAAGTATTCCGGTGGTAATAGCGGAGGGGAAACACCCGTTCCCATCCCGAACACGGAAGTTAAGCCCTCCAGCGCCGATGGTACTACACTGGCGACGGTGTGGGAGAGTAGGACACTGCCGGGAATAAAATAAAAACCCCATTCATGAAAGTGGATGGGGTTTTTATTTTCAAAGCATATCCTTTCTATAAATTATCTTATCATCCCCTTTGGAGTAAAAGTCCTTTATCCTTGCCTCTTCAGAAAAGCTGTTATTAATATAAAATTGCCTTGTCTTCTCATAGACCGCCCTTGAAGATGTCTCAGCGAAAAGTAATCTTCCTGATAGTTTTACTATTTCTTCTTCTATATGGTTAAGGAGTATCTTGCCTATGCCATGCCTCTGGTATTCAGGTTTTACAGCAATCCAGTAAAGGTCATAAGCCCCATTTGTAAGTGGTGCCTTTCCATAGCAGACATATCCTACTATTTCATTATCTTTGTTTATGGCGGTTGCAATAAGGTAATCTTTTTGAGAAGGGTTATTTAGATAAATATCTATGAGTTCTAAGGCACAGTCAATCTCTTCCTGATTAAATTTTTGTGTATCAATGAGTATGATTTTAATAGCCTCTCTGTCTTCACTTATTGTTTTTCTAATTTTTATTTCCATTAAATCTTTCTATCGCAATACTGACAATGCCTTTTATTAATTTGTTATATGACCAGCCGTCTGCCCCTGCAGATTTTGCCATCCCATCGCCTATTGATATGTCAGGGTTTGCATTCACCTCCAAAACAAAAGGTGTATTGTTATTATCCAGCCGTATGTCAATTCTTGCATAGCCTCTGCATCCTGTAATCTCAAATGCCTTTAATGCAACCTCTTTTATGTCATTTTCTATTTCAGTTGAAATATTTGCAGGGCACACAGATGGGGTGTGCCTATAGCTGTCACTATTTTTCATCCATTTTGATTTATAGCAGAGTATCTTTGGGGCATTGGGAGGTATATTAGAGTAATCTATCTCGGCAACAGGAAAAATATGGGGCGGGTTATTTCCAACGATTGATACGCTAAATTCTCTGCCGTCAATGTATTCCTCTACTATTACCGGCTGACTGTATCTATCGGATATATATTCAAATTTTTCTTTCAAGGCATCAAAATTAAAAACTACGGAATCGCTGTCAATCCCCACACTGCCATCCTCCGATTGAGGTTTTACCATAAGAGGAAATTGCAGATTCCAGATTCCAGATTCAAGATTCTGGACTGTATTGATTGATAATCCTGCCGGGACAGGGATGTTATTCTGGAGCAGAAGCTGTTTTGTTTTTTCCTTATCGGATGTTAACTCTATTACCGAGGGCGGTGAGCCTGTATAGGCAACATTAAGCAGCTCAAAGACGGCAGCAACATTTGACTCTAAAGAAGAATCTCCATTAAATGCCTCGCAGAGATTAAATATAAGGCACGGCTTTGATTCCTCTATCTTTTCAATTGTTCTTATTAGATTTCTTGAATTTAAACCGATTCTAAGGGTCTTAAAGTCAGATTCAATCAATGCCTTTTCAACATCTTCAGATGTTTTAATTACAGACCGCAATGAGATTATATCTTCCTCAAACCCTCTTTTTATTTCACGGTCATCATTATAGATAATAATAATAAAGTTTTTCACTAAAACAAAAAAACTACAGCAGAAACCACTGTGCAGTAGCCGTTTTTTACAACTGCTGTCTGGGTTATATTTGCAGTTCTAACTATTCTATCGCTGATTTTGAAAACCTCTTTTTTCTCGTCCCAGCTTTTGTTTTCATCAAACTCAACACCAAGGGTTGATGCAAGCATAGCTGCAGCAAGATCTTCTGCATAATCACCTGCAGATTTTTCAGTCTTGCCATAAGAGTGATGTTCACTTAGATAGCCATAAGCATTTTTGTCCGTCGGTATTGCACAGCCTACAGATGCAGCAACCAGCCTGTGAGGCTCATTACTTCCACATCTTGCAAGGACACAGTATGTTATCATGCCTGGTATCAACTGTTTCAACCCTTCTTTTCTACTGATTATCTTACAGCCAGGCGGCAATATGCTTGACACATAAACCAGATTGCACTTCTCAATACCTGCATCCCTTAAGGCAAGCTCAAAAGAGCGAAGCTCCTCCTTGTGAGTTCCAACACCTTTTGTAAAAAACATTTTTTTTGGTACAAGCACCATCTATTTTCCCTCCTTTAGGTAAGTTTGAATTTAATCTTGTTGATACCTGTTTGTTATTGGCAGCCTTCTATCTTTTCCAAATGCCTTTGGTGTTATTTTGACACCTGGCGAAGCCTGTCTTCTCTTATATTCATTCCTGTCAACCATGCCGATTACCCTTCTTACCATCTCCATTTTATATCCCATTCTTACAATCTCGTCTATTGACTTGTCCTCCTCTACATAAGCATGGAGGATTGGGTCTAAAACAGGATATGGAGGAAGCGTATCTGCATCCCTTTGGTTGGGTTTCAATTCGGCAGATGGCTCCTTCTCTAATATATCCCTCGTTATTATTTCCCTCCTTTCTATAGAATTTTTATGTTTTGCAAGTTCATACACAAGTGTCTTCGGTACATCTTTTAAAATTGCAAACCCACCCGCCATGTCACCATAAAGGGTGCAGTAGCCTGTGCTTATCTCGCTTTTATTCCCTGTGGTCAAAACCAACCAGCCAAATTTATTTGAGAGTGCCATAACAATATTTCCCCTAATGCGTGCCTGTATGTTTTCTTCCGTTGTATCTCTTTGTAGTCCTTCAAATGTCCCTTCTAATGCCTCATCATACGTATCCATCAAATTTGATATAGATATTTTTATTAGCCTTATACCGAGATTATTTGATAAATCCTCTGAGTCTTTAATACTTCCTACTGATGAAAATGGTGAGGGCATTGAAACGCCTATTACATTATCCTTTCCAAGTGCATCTACAGCAATAACAGCCGTAAGGGCTGAATCTATACCTCCGCTCAGCCCTATTACAATTTTTGAAAATCCATTTTTTCTAACATAGTCCCTTGTTCCAAGAACAAGGGCATTGTATATTTCGCCTAATTTATTAAGGGGTTTATATTTCGGCGTTTCAGGGAGAGGCGGTTTTTTATCATTGGTTATTTTTTCACTTATCTTTATAACTTTGAGGGAAGGAGTTTTGCCTGGTTGTTTTGAAATTTTTCTGTATCTTCCCTCAATCTTAATATCTGCAAATACAATATCTTCTTCAAATTGTTTCCCCTGTGTAATCAATTTTCCCTTTTTATCAAATATGAATCCATTTCCATCAAATACAAGCTCATCCTGTCCACCCACAAGATTGTTATAAACTATGTAGCAGTTGTTCTCCCTTGCCCTTTTTGACAGCATCCTTTTTCTTATTCCTCCCTTACCTGCATGATATGGTGATGAAGAAATATTTATTATGAGTTCAGCTCTGCCTTTCTTTGCCTGCCATCTTGGCGGTCCATCATAATACCATATATCTTCACATATATTTACGCCTGTAACAACTCCGTTTATCACAAATACCGGGCATTCGCTTCCAGGCTGAAAATATCTTTTTTCATCAAAGACGCCGTAGTTTGGAAGATATATTTTATAATATACACCTTTAAATTTTCCATTATTTAAAATGCCTGCTGCATTATAGACTGTATCACCACTCTTATCAGCAAAACCGACAATAGCCGTTATTCCTTTGGTTTTTTTTGCAATATATTTTAGATGCTCCTTATTGCCTCTGATAAAATCTGCCTTCAGTAAAAGGTCTTCAGGCGGATAGCCTGTAACAGATAGCTCAGGAAAGACCACAATATCTGCCTTAAACTCTTCAGCCTTTTCTATATACTCAATAATCTTTCTTGAATTGCCATCAAGGTCACCGACAGTTGTATTTATCTGTGCCATTGCTATCCGTAAGTTTATCACATCCATATATTTAATTATCAAAAATATATTAAAAAAAATAAAAACACAAGAATATTTTTTTACTTTTATTTTGTTAAAATATTAGAAGAAAATTTTAGAACGGAAATTTTTTAAAAATTAAGAGAACCTACTATTTTATTTATGTTTCTGATGCAGTTCTGCCTACAATATAATTTTAATCCGTCTATAATTTTTTCTGATGATGTCGGCTCAATGAAATTTGCAGTTCCCACTTGAACAGCAGAAGCGCCGGCAATCATAAATTCGACAGCATCTTCGTGGGTCATAATACCACCTATTCCTATTATTGGCAATTTGACGGTCTTTGCAGCCTGCCAGACCATTTTTAAAGCAACCGGCTTGATTGCCGGTCCTGAGAGGCCGCCTATTATATTTGCAAGCTTAGGTCTTCTTGTCTTAATATCAATAGCCATCCCTGAAAGTGTATTGATAAGGGAAACTGCATCTGCCCCTGCATCAGAAACAGCCTTTGCAATAACAGTTATGTCAGTTACATTGGGAGACAATTTAACTATCAAAGGGAGTTTTGTATTTTTTCTAACAGCACTTACAACACGGAATGCTAAATCAGGATTTGTTCCGAATTCAAGCCAACCTTCCTTTTTATTAGGACATGATATGTTCATCTCAAGCCCATGAATGCCAGAGACAGAATCAACCCTCTTTGCTACCTCGCAGTATTCATCTATAGAATCACCAAAGAAATTTACAATTACTTTTGTGTTAAATTTTTTAAGAAAGGGGAGTTTTTCTTTTATAAATGAATCTATACCTATATTCTGCAAGCCGATTGAATTGAGCATACCTGCTGAAGTCTCAACAATTCTGGGCGGAGGATTGCCTTCTCTCGAAGTAATAGACAGCCCTTTAACAACAATAGCCCCTAATTTATTGAGGTCTATATATTTAGCATACTCCTCACCATAACCAAAAGTCCCTGAAGCAACCATAACAGGATTCTTGAGCTTAATACCAGCAATATTAACAGAGAGGTTTATATCATTTTCCAATTTATATCCTCCGAATCAAAGACAGGCCCATCTGTACAGACACACTTATAGGATTGCGGATTGCGGATTGCGGATTGCGGATTGCGGATTGCGGATTGCGGATTTGAACTCCGAACTCCAAACTCCGAACTCCGAACTTTTACCACACACCCAAGACATGTACCTGTCCCACAAGCCATCCTTTTATCCAGAGAAACCTGACAAGCCATATTTTTATCTCTTGCAATCCATATTTTTATCTCTTGCAAT
>MHDO01000069.1 GCA_001805005.1 Nitrospinae bacterium RIFCSPLOWO2_12_39_16 | reverse complement strand
AGGAGGTCAAGAGGACTTCTTGCACCATAAAGCAAAAATATCTTCCCATACTCCTTTCTATTATTAAAAATTGAATAAAGGACAGGACGCAGGGGTGCAAGCCCGATACCTCCTGTTACAATACAGACATCTTTTCCCTTTGCCTTCTCCACAGGCCAGCCGTTGCCGAATGGTCCCCTTAAACCTATTACATCGCCTTTTTCAAGTTGTGAAAGCACACTGGTAACAGAACCAACACGGTGAATCGTATGGGCAATGTTATCCTTTTTAGAAGGGTCAGAACTGATTGAAATCGCCGATTCACCGATACCAAAGGCATATAACATATTAAACTGCCCTGGAGAAAAATGAAAACCGCTCCCTCCGTTATCAGGTTCTAAGAGCAGTGTAAATGTATCTTCTGTCTCCCAGACTATCTTACGAATATGGGCAGGAACTGGTATCATTGGGTCAATATTAATATTAGAATTCATATTATAAAAACCACTTAAAATTTGTTTTTTTTATCGTCCATATACATCCATTACCTGATACCGTGCTGCCTTGAGATTTTGTTCAAGAACCTGTGAGAATCTTTTAATCATCTCATATCCAAAATCATGGTCAGCCTCACATTTTGTCCTTAGACACTTGCCATCAAATGCAAGAGCACGGACATCATCAATAACACAGGCATCATAATGCCATTTGTAAGGCGAAACTATCCATGACCAGCCCAATACCTCACCTTCACCTATAGTCTGCACCCTGATTGCACCCTTCTCACCACTGTGAATCTCCAGTGCAACCTTGCCTTCGCGTAAAAGATAAAACTTTTCTGCCTCTTCACCCTCATGAAAAATATAGCTGCCCTCTATAAATCTGACATTTGAGACACAGGAAATTAGTATGTGGAGATGATGATCGCTAAGGTCGCTTACAAAAGGGTGATGCCGCAATATTTCTGAAAGATCCCTTTTTTCCATAATCACCTCCACAAAAAATTTAACCTCAGAGGGCACAGAGGGCACAGAAAAATAAAATAATGGGACACAGATTTTCACAGATACACACAGATAAGAATTTAATTTTTTATCCTAAAAATCTGTGTTTATCTGTATCCAAATTCAGTCTTTTATTTTTTGTTTTTCCTCTGAGTTCTCTGTGACCTCAGTGGCTTATTTTGTTTCTCCTTTAATCTTCTTGACTTCCTCAGTAATATCAATACCAACAGGACACCATGTTATACATCGCCCACACCCTACACAGCCTGAAGTCCCGAACTGGTCAATCCATGAGGCAAGTTTATGTGTCATCCACTGGCGATAGCGTGCCCTTGATGATGAGCGAAAATTTCCTCCAAAAACCTTTGCAAAGTCCATAGTAAAGCATGAATCCCATCTCTTCCATCTCTCTGCATTATCACCTGTCAGGTCGGTAACATCCTCAACAGTTGTGCAGAAACAGGTGGGACATACCATAGTACAATTAGCACAGGTAAGACATCGGGTTGCAACATCATCCCAATGCCTGCTTTCAAGGTTAGCATATAACAGTTCTTTTATATCCTTCGTATCCATTGACTTATTCATCTGTTTGGCAGTTGTCTGAACAAGCTTATTTGCATTTTCTATTTCCGACTGTCCTGCAACAGTATGTGGAATTTTACTCATAAGTTCATTCCCCTTCTCACTGCCAGCCTCAACAATAAAATAATGCTCCCCTTTGTCAATAATCTCCGTAAGTGCGATATCAAATCCATTGTCAGCCTTCGGGCCGCTATTCATTGAGACGCAAAAACATGTACCACCTGCCTGTGTGCAGTTGACAGCCGCAATGAATACCTTTTCCTTTCTATTTTTATATACAGTATCAATATATTGTCCGTTATTAAAAACCTTATCCTGTATCTTGATAGCTTGCAGTTCACATGGCCTGACACCAATAAAGGCATAATTCGGAACCGATGCATCTTTAGAATCTGAATTGACCTTAAATGACTTTCCTTTCCTAACTGCTGAAAATATTTTGACCCTTGGAGGGAAAAGAAATCTCTTCCATGCATAGGGGCTTAGGTTATAACCAAAGTAAGAATTATCACCCCGTCTCTTTAATCTATAAGTTGCGGCAGATTGCTCATCAGTCCAGCCAACAGGAAGCTCACTGGCAGAGTCAATATTATCATATACAATACTGCCTTCCCTGATTGTAGGGGCAACTATTGTATAACCAAGGTCTTTTAAAGAATCAAACAATATGTTCAACTGTTTTGACTCTATTTTTAGATGTGATTTCACTGTTTCCTCTTTTCTCCTTAATCTTTTTTATTTTTATCTTTCTCTGTGCCTCTGCGTCTCTGTGGTTAAAATCAGGTTTTGTTCTTATCTGCCTTTTTACCCTGAATCTTTAAGGCGGCATCTACTTCTACCGCTGTAGCAAAACCAAGCCTGATGAGAAGTTGTCCTATCAGAGGACGGTCAGAATTCTTTTTTTGTTCATTGAGTGCCATATTTATATGTTCACTGGTAACAGAGCGGGAAACAAAATTAATCAAAATCTCACCGAGTTTCATAGGTTTCCTTTTTGGCTTATCTGTTTCTTCAACAACTTCCTCTTTATACTGATTTGCATCTTTAAGCCTCTTTGAAATGGCACCAACTCCTGATACCGATACACTGAAGAGATAGCGAATTATGGAAAAAGAGATATTGAAAAGGAATTTTAAAATCCATAAAAGTAAAAAGAGTGATACAGGAATGATAATTGCCCCTGCTATTATTATAAGATTACGGGAAGCCCTGTCAGTCTGGCTGTCAAGAATTTCCTGTATATGCTTCTTTTCATTTTTTACTGCCTCTTCAATCTCGTTTATAAAACCTTTCCTTTCTTCTGAGACAGAGACAAATAATAAAGTATCTAATTGGCTTGTATCTTCATTTAAGGAGAAAACTTGTGGGGGAAATAGATAGAAGAAAGTACTTATTAAAATTACATGAAAAAGGGTATTTATTTTATACATTCCATCTTTTTTCATGCGAAAAGTATAGCACTAAAAAAAATACAGTCAAAACATAAAGTTTGAAGTTTTGAATTTCAAGCCAAGTAAAGTTGAGATAGGAGGTTACTCATACATTAATGCCTCAACCGGATTTAACTTTGCCGCCTTATGGGCAGGGAATGCGCCAAAAAATATCCCAACTGCAACAGAAAATGAGAATGCAAGAACCACAGACCACAATGATACCTTTACAGGCACAACAGGAAAGAAAAAGGTGATTGCATAGGCAATCCCAGCCCCAAAGAGAATACCGATAATCCCTCCAAAAGAGCTGATGATTGTAGATTCAAAGAGAAACTGCTTCAGTATATCACTATTCTGGGCGCCTATTGCCTTTCTGATTCCAATTTCTTTCGTTCTCTCCTGAACAGAGACTAGCATGATATTCATTATCCCGATACCACCGACAATGAGAGATATCCCTGCTATTGCACCTATAACATAGGTCAGAACTTTTAGGATTGTATTCAGTGTAGAAAGAAGGCTCGCCTGTGTGATTACAGAAAAATCCTCCTTGTTGTCATGACGCTTCTTAAGAATCTGTATTATCTCCTCTTTTGCCATCTCCACTTTCTCAGCGTTTAAAGCCTCTGCAAGTATCTCAGTCATTTTATCCGTATCAAAGAGGTCCTGAGCAGATTTTAGGGGAATAAAAACAAGGTCATCAATATCAAAGCCAAAGGAGAGCCCTTTTTTTTCCATAATCCCCACAATACGATATTTTACACCGGAGAGCCAGACCATCTTCCCCAGAGGGTTTTCATCTTCAAAGAGCTCCTTTTTGACTGTCCTCCCTATCACGGCAACCTTCCTGTGAAATTCCACATCTTCATCTGATACAAATGAGCCAATCTCCACATGGAGATTCCGCACATCCTGAAAAGAATTTGTAACACCAAGTGTAAGAATGTCACGACTGCGGTTTATGTATTTAACCTTTGCAGTACCTATAACAATCGGGGCAATATCCTTCAGAGTAAACGCATTCCTCTTCAGATGCATCGTATCATCGTATGTTAATTTTCTTGTTGTTGAGCTTTGCGGCGGGGCATGGCCTGTTGTCTCCGTCTTCCCTGGTGTTATGACCAGCAGGTTTGTCCCAACCCCCAACAATTCCTGTGATACATACTGCCTCGTCCCTTCACCGAGAGATACGAGGAGGATAACTGATGCCACACCTATCACAACCCCCAACATGGTGAGAAAGGAGCGAACCTTGTTGAGCATAATACTCTCAAGAGCCATGAAAATGATGTCAAGCATACATAAGAATTTATGATTTTGGATTTATGATTTTAGATTTTTAAACCATAATTTATAAATTGCAATTCGTAAATCTATTCTTTCTCTGTCCTTATTATTTCTATATCACTTACTATCTCACCGTCAAGAACAGTTACAATACGCCCTCCCCTCTCAGCAACCATTTCATTATGGGTAACTATGAGTATTGTCCCTCCATCCCGATATATCCTGTCAAAAATCTTTAAAATATCTTCCCCTGTCTTAGAATCCAGATTTCCTGTAGGCTCATCTGCAAGGACAATAGATGGATTTGTAACTATCGCTCTGGCTATTGCAGCCCTCTGCTTCTCCCCTCCGGAGAGTTCAGCGGGGGAATGGGTCAGCCTGTGCTCAAGCCCGACACGGGCTAAGGAATCCCTCGCAAGACTGGATCGCTCGCTGGCTGAAATACCAAGATAAAAAAGAGGCAGTTCAACATTTTTAAGGATAGACAGCCTCGGGATTAAATTAAATGACTGAAAGATAAACCCTATCTTGCCACCCCTTATCTCGGCAAGCTCCAAATCTGAAAGCTCCTCAACCAGATGCCCGTCAAAGTAATATGAGCCTCTGTCTGCCCTGTCAAGGCATCCAACAATATGCATCAACGTTGATTTTCCTGACCCGGATGGTCCCTTGATCACTACATACTGGTTTTTAATTACAGCAAGATTTATATTCTTGAGGGCTGGCACCTCCACATGTCCGATATGATAACTTTTAAACAGGTTTTTTATTTCTATTACCTTTTTGTCCATTTACCCCACATATACTCATTCATTCTTTACCGCAACACGGCTCCCTTCCTTCAGGTTAAGGATATCTACGGAGGAGATTATTTCCTCTCCTTCCCTCAACCCTTCCTCAACAACTGTAAAATCCCAATTTGAAAGCCCGAGACTGAGAGGTTTACTTTTCACAATCCCGTCCTCAACAATGAATACATGTTTTTTTTCACCCCTCCCCATGAGCAGATTTGTCGGAACGAGCAATGCATCTGGTATTTTATCCACAAGAATCTCAATATCACATGACATGCCAGGTCTGAGTATCTCTTCATGATGGTCTATTGATATCTTAATAGCTACTGTCCTCCCCTCCAGTTTTTCTTCGGAAACAGTCGGGGATATCTCATATATCTTTCCTATAAACTCTCTGTTAGGAAATGCATCAATTGTAATCTTCACCTCCTGCCCGATACGAATCTTATATATATCAGCCTCATCAATTGGTGCATGTATATATAGAAAGCTATCATCTATAATTTCTGCCAGTGCCACACCTGGGAGAACCATCTCCCCCAATTCAACTTTTTTTGAGGACACAATCCCATCAAAAGGGGCTGTAATCTTCAGGTAATCCTTCTGAATGATTGCTATTTTGAGAGATTCCTCCAGATGCTCTACCTCTGCCTTTGAGGCTAACATTTCTTTCTCTTTAAGGATAACCCCTTCACGGCTTACAAGTGCAGACTCATAGGCTGCACTTGCCACATCATGATTTCTGATTGCAGTATCTAATTGCTGATTGGAAATTATCCCCTGTCTCTCCATATCCTGTGCCCTGCGGAGTGCAGCTGATGCCTCTTTACGATTTGCCTCAGTTTCAAGAATCTTTGAATTTACAAGTTTTTTTTCCACTTCAAAGGCAGCCTTTGCCTGCTCGTATCTAACCTTTACAAGAGAGAGGTTTGCTTCAACCATTTTTACATTTGCAAGTGCCTCCTCAGGGTCTAATGTGATAATCTCCTCTCTTCCTTTCACCTTATCACCCTCATTAAAATTTATTCTGATGACTCGCCCATTTATTCTTGAAGATACCTTTGCAGCCCTGTCAGTTTTTATGGTTCCAGATGATGTAGATGTAACGGTGTAGAGAAAAAGTCTACGGCTGACCTTCCTTGTCTGAACTTGTATAATGGTTGACTTTTGATAATAGAGGTATCCCCCTGTCCCAATGGCAAGAAGAATAAAAAGAATGAGTAAAGCTCTCATAATTTTCTGTTGAAAAGTCTTTTTTCTTTTCTGCATAATAAATAATCAGAAACTAGTAAAATTTTATAAATAGAATTTTTTTATTTAGTGCCGTTACAACTTGAAATAAAGTTTTAAGTTTAGCAGTATTTTTGAACAGACTCTACAAATATTCTGAAAATATAAAAATTTATCCCTTACATAAGACTTATGTGCGTGATTTACCAGTATTTCAGACTCCTCTCTTTTATATCAATACTCTTAAACAGCCACCTCTTGCCCCCCATTTCTTCAAATGATGACCTTATGACATTTTTACTGTGGACCATCCTAACTAAATATATAACACTCTTAATTCTTTTATGAAAGTTAGGTGCCGTATCTATATTGGTATATTCCACTTCAACCTCCATGAGGGCATCAATCCTTTCCCTTATTGGGGATGTAGGATTCTCTATGTCCCTTACCATCTCTATCTTATTTATCCTGTATCTCATATCCTTGACCATCAGAAATTTCTCTGACCAAAATTCTTTTATATTGTCCATCAATTTTGCCTCTTCATACAGAGCCTTTTGTTCTTTATATATCTCATTAATCTGGGTTTCCAAAGTTTCAGGGTATTTCGTTGCAACCGCTACCAACCTCTGAGAGTGGGCATGGTATTTAAAGATAGTATCAAAATCTTTATTAACTATCGCATTAATGTATATCTCCAGACTCTTCTTTATTGCCCTGTTTTTTCCTTTACTGACAAGGAGATAGGCAGTTAGAATTACTGCAATTAAAACGGTGAGTATTAATAAAAATTTCTTTTTAGAACTAATAGATTTCATCAGGATAAAACCAGTGTCCCATCATCCATAAATTATCATTCAGATTTGGGAGGACATTTCTATCCTTAAATTGTTTTGGCACAACCCCCATCCTAAATCCGTTATTTATATGATGACAGCCATTGCACCCGAGGGTGGGAGACTTGTATGAACCCCGGTAGATAAGTGCAGTAATTGCAATAAATATTAAGAATACCATTACGCCCTTTATAAGCTTCCTGAATCTGCTCTTCTTTAAGAAATCCCACCCTTCCGGCACCTTTTTGCCTCTATAGAGATAAGGCAGTATGGAAAGAATCACAAATAGTAGGAAAGGCAGTATTATTGATAAAATTAATACTACTTTGCCCTTAAAATACATAAGGGGTAAAAGCAATATCAGAAAATACCATTCAGGGGCTGGTATATATCTTCCTTCAAGAGGCATTGGTATCTCCTGAGGATCATTAGAAGGTATTGTAGCATATTTTGAGAGGACTATTACAGCTATGATAAATGGAAGCGATAATAATGTGTGTCTTAATATGTATGTAAACACCCCTCTCTGACGCAACTTGTCAAGAAAATGATAATCAATGAGTATAAGGGTAACAATGGGTAATATTAATATATGTATTACCTGATACCTCGGCAGTGTAAAACTATCTATGAAAAATGCCTTCAGGCTGCTTCCAATCCTTGGAATAAATTCAAAATAGTTTGGGATTATCTCCATAAACCAGTAACCCTTCCACTCCCACGGAAGTATTAAACCTGTTACTACCAGCAAAAATATAGGGAGTGAAAGGAGTATGCCTGTAAGCCAAAGCACTCTCTTGGCAGGATTAAAGAAATCCCATCTCAATGTACACCTTATGAGATGAATAATAACAGCGAGAAAAAGGAGAAAGGCTGCCCATCTATGAATATTCCTTAAAAGGCCACCTCCTGTAACATCATTTGTAAGATACTGAACACTCTTATAGGCATTATCAAGCGCAGGGTCGTAAAAAAATATAAGAAATATACCTGTCAATAACTGGAGGATTACCAAAAGTAATGACAACCCGCCAAAATAATGTCTAAAGTGAACCTTCTCCGAAAAAAAAAATGATAAAAATTTACCTTTCATAAAGTTTGCAGGGAGGAGGGAGAATGGTTTGGAAAGATAAAACGAAGAAGATGGTCTGTTATGACAATCGCCATCATTGCCTCTGCAACAGGGACAATGCGTGGACAAATACACGGGTCGTGACGCCCCTCAACCTTTATTTCTCTTTCACTATTATTAATATCTACAGATTTTTGAATCTTAGAAATAGATGCCGTTGGTTTTACAGCAATCCTTACCACAATATCATCACCGTTGGAAATTCCGCCTAAAATACCCCCTGAATTATTTGTTTTGAATTTAACCTTTTCACCTTTGACATACATTTCATCATTGTTTTGAGAGCCGAGTAAGAGTGCTGATTTAAAACCTGCACCAATTTCTACACCCTTTACAGCACCTATACTCATCAGTGCCTTTGCAATATCTGCACTAAGTTTATCAAAGACAGGCTCACCAAGACCTGGAGGAACACCTGATGCTATGACCTCTACTATGCCGCCAATTGAGTCTCCTGCCTTTCTCACTTCCTTTATCTTTTCAATCATCTTTTGGGCGGTGTTTTTATCGGGGCATCTCACATCATTTTTTTCTATCTCATTAAAGTCAATAACAGAGGCAGTAATATCTCCAATCTGTTTTGTATAGCCTGTGACATTTATCCCCTTTGCCTTAAGAATTTTCTTTGCCACAGCACCTGCAGCAACCCTCCCTACAGTCTCCCTGCCGCTTGACCTTCCTCCGCCGCGGTGATCTCTAATCCCGTATTTGACAAAATATGTATAATCAGCATGTCCTGGCCTGAATATATCCTTAATCTTTTCATACTTGCTTGAATCCACATCTATATTTTTTATAAGTAATGATATAGGGGCGCCTGTAGTCTTACCTTCAAATATTCCTGACAAAATCTCTACCCTATCTGTCTCTTTTCTTGGAGAGGTAACCTCACTATTGCCAGGCATCCTCCTATCCAATTCAATCTGCATATCTTCTTCCTTCAACTCAAGCATTGGAGGACAGCCGTCAATGATGACTCCCAATGCCTTCCCATGGGATTCTCCCCAAGTGGTTATCTTAAATATTTTCCCAAAACTATTGCCCGCCATTTTTCTTATTCAACTCCAGTAAAATATTATTAACAGTCTCCTCAACATCCCTTGAATTATCTATGACTATATTAGCAAGCCTTTTATATGATGGAAGCCTTTCAGCATAAAGTTTATCAAATGACTGCCTTGGATTTAAGCTGTCAAAAAAGACAGGGATACCATTCTTTATTATTCTTTCATATAGTATGTCAGGTTCAACATGCAGATATATTACAATATGTCCTTTAAATTTTCCATAAACATCTTTACCTAAAAAGAGGGTCCCTCCTCCTAATGATATAATACTACTCTCAAACCCCTCTACTCTTTTTAATGCCTTTCTCTCTAAATTCCTGAAATATTCACTGCCGTGTTTCTTATATATCTCCCTAAATGATAAATAACTTTTTATCTCTTCGGCATAGATTGATTCAATTATGGAATCGGTGTCATAAAACCCTCTTTTAAGTTTAGCGGCAAGTGTTTTACCTATAAGTGTCTTTCCACACCCCTTAAAACCTATAAGGATAATATTCATGTAAATTATAAAAATTACCACGGATTTATCACGGATAAACACGGACAAGACAAATCCTTTTATTATTTCATTGTTTCTTTGTGTTTATCCGTGTCCATCTGTGGTTATATTAGGTTTTTGTTCTATAAACAAAAAAAGCAGGGAGGGTTCCCTGCTTCATTAGAGTAGCCTGACGAGTTGATAAATTTTGCCTTCCCCAGTTTCTAACCCCCTCCTTTATTATTCACCATTTCCTTCAATTCTTTTCCTGCTCTGAAAAATGGAACTTTTTTAGGCGGCACTTTCACTTTTTCACCTGTCTTTGGATTTCTACCTTCTCTTAAAGCCCTATGTCTGATTCTAAAGCTGCCAAATCCTCTCACCTCCACCTTATCACCACTGCTCAAAGCGCCTATTATGCTTTCAAATATTATGCTTACTATATGCTCTGTCTCTTTTTTAGTTAAATTTATCTTTGCTGATACCTGCTCTGCAAGTTCCGATTTTGTCATAGATTAAACCTCCCATTTCAATTGACTATTAACGATTGACTATTGAATTAATCAAATATAAATCTTCAAAATAATCAATCTCCAATCCCTAATACTGCCAAATATACTGCGCACCCAGGAATTTTGTATTCAGAGGAGATGGTATAAGAGATGAAAAATCCTCCTTAAAAAGTCTCAAGAAGAGATTCTTTTCCTTCCTCTCCTGAACAATCTTAGCCTTATCCTTAATCCCTGCCAATTTTGTTGCATAAGAAATTGCATCTTCCAGTGTGCCGAGTTCATCAATTAATCCTGATTCCTTTGCCTGTCTTCCTGAGAATATTCTTCCATCTGCCAGTTCCTTCACCGATTCTATTTTAAGGTTTCTTCCTTTTGCGACCGCCTCAATAAACTGTCCGTGTATATCGTCAGATACATTCTGAAGAATCTTTCTCTCCTCCTCTGTTAGCTCTCTTACAGGTGACCCTACATCCTTAAATTTTCCGCTCTTAATCACAGTAGTCTTTAAACCGAGCTTCTTCATCAACTCTTCAAAGTTGGAAAATGCCATTATAACGCCTATACTCCCTGTTATTGTCCCCGGATTTGCAAATACCTTATTAGCGGCACATGCTATATAATATCCGCCTGATGCTGCGAGACCACCCATTGATGCCACCACCTTTTTCCCCTCAGTAGTTTTTAAGACCTCTCTGTATATTTCTTGAGATGGCCCAACTGCACCGCCGGGGCTGTCAATACGAAGGACAATCCCTTTAATAGATGAATCTTCACGATATTTCTTTATCTGTCTTACAATATCTTCAGATTCAGTAATAACGCCTTCAATCCTTACAAGTGCAAGCTTATCTCTCTGGGTTAAATCCCCTCCCCCGTCTTTTACAACAAAAGAGCTTATCCACCAGACTATGCTGAACAGAATTATAGTAGCGGCGCCAAGGGTAATTAAATTCTTCAAAAAAGGCTTCTTCCCCTTACTTTCCATTTTCATTTCTTATCCTTTTTACCCTTTTTGTTTGATTCCTCACCCTCCGTTACAACCTCTTCAAACCCATTCTCAGGTATATCCAATCCTTCAAGGTTGCTAATCCCTTCATTGTAAGCCTTGATGCTCAAACCAATCCTTCTGTTTGCATCATCCACCTTAACAACCCTCGCCTTTATTTCATCACCAACAGAAACAACTTCCTTCGGGTCATTAACCTTCTTTGAGCTTAACTGCGATATGTGAATTAGCCCCTCTATACCCTCTTCAATCTCTGCAAAAGCACCAAAGTTTGTAATCTTTATTACCTTCCCCTTTACATCCATCCCAACTTTATACTTCTCGGATATATTTGTCCATGGGTCAGATGTAAGCTGCTTTATGCCAAGTGCAAGCCTCTCATTTTCTTTATCAACACTCAAAACTACCGCCTTGACACTATCCCTCTTTTTAAATAATTCTGACGGATGTTTTATCTTCTGTGTCCATGACATATCCGATATATGAATCAATCCGTCAATCCCCTCCTCAAGCTCAACGAATGCACCAAAATCTGTTACATTTCTTATCTTGCCCTCTACAACCGCTCCTACCTGATATTTTTCCTCTATATTTAACCAGGGGTTAGGCTCATTCTGTTTCATACTGAGGGAGATTTTCCTCTTTTCTTTGTCAATGTTTAGAACTACAGCCTCAACTGTGTCTCCCACTGCAGCAATCTTTGACGGGTGTTTAAGATATTTGCCCCATGACATCTCTGACACATGTATCAATCCCTCTACACCGCTCTCCAGTTCAATAAATGCACCGTAGTCTGTAATACTCACAACCTTGCCTCTGAGCTTTTTCCCAACTGTATATTTTTCTTCCACCCCTGCCCACGGGTCGGTGGAAATTTGTTTATAGCCAAGAGATATCTTCTGATTCTCTCTATCATACTTTAATATCATCACCTTAATTGTATCGCCTACTGCAAAAAGCTCGGATGGATGGCTTATCCTCCCCCATGCCATATCGGTTATGTGAAGCAATCCATCAATACCACCGAGGTCAACAAACGCACCATATTCTGTAATATTCTTTACAGTCCCGTCAATAATCTTGCCCTCTTCCATAGTTGAAAGTATATTGTCTCTTGAAGTTTTTCTCTCTTCTTCTAACAGGACACGCCGCGAGAGGACAATGTTGCCCTTTTTCTTGTTCATCTTTATAATTCTCATCCTGAATTTCTGCCCTATGATCCTGTCAAGATTTCTGACCGGCTTAATATCAATCTGCGAGCCGGGGAGAAATGCCTTTAGTCCTATATCAACAGTAAGCCCACCCTTTATTTGCTCCACAACAGTCCCTTCAACGGGCTCATGATTGGCATACTTCTTCATTACCTCTTCCCACACCTTTATCTTGTCCGCCTTCTCTTTGGAAAGGACTACCTGCCCATTCTTGTCTTCAACTCTATCCAGCATCACGGTTATTTCATCGCCCACCTTTAGATTTTTCCCGCGATGCGGAAACTCATTCCTTGAAATGACGCCTTCAGACTTGAACCCTATGTCAACTGTAATTGAGTCTTCGCTGATACCAACAATACGACCTTTCACGATATCGCCCTCTTTGAAACTCTTCATGCTATCATCATACAGCCGCTCCACTTCCATGTCGTATTCAACATCTGATGTATCTTCAATATCCGGGTCGTCACTATAAACAAAATGAGTCTTTCTCATCATAGTATCAACCTTTGCAGCAGAACCACTGTTTTTTCCCTTAAGTATCTCTTTTTCCATTTATATTTAAAAACCTCCCCTTTTTAACTATCAGTCATCAGCAATTTGCCAATGCTTATCTATTTCTTGTAACATATTTTCCACAACCTCGTCAATAGAAATTCCTGTAGTATCAATCACTATTGAATCATCTGCCCTCCTTAAAGGGGCTATCTCGCGGGATGCATCCTTATTATCCCTTTTCCTTATATCCTCAACTATCCTGTCCCTCTCTACATTTTCTCCCTTTTCCTCCAGCTCCAGATGCCTTCTTCTTCCCCTCTCCTCTGCTGATGCAGCTAAAAAGAACTTTATATTGGCATTGGGAAATATTACGGTCCCTATGTCTCTCCCCTCCATTACAACTCCACCTGATTTACCCATTTCCCTCTGTTTTATCAGCATAGCATTTCTTACACCTGAATAGGCAGAGACAACTGATGCCCCCTTCCCAACCTCCTCATTTCTTATCTTTAAGGTAACATCATCTCCATCTGCATATACCCTCTGGTTATTGTCATCGGCTGAAAATTCTATTTTAATATTATCTGCTATTTTAGATACCATTTTCTCATCAGTCAATTTTATGTTGTTTTTTATAGCCTTTAACGCAACAGCCCTATACATAGCACCTGTGTCTATATATTTATATTTAAATCTCTTTGCCAGTATCTTAGCAACTGTACTCTTGCCCGACCCTGCAGGGCCATCAATGGCAATGATTAAAGATTGAAGATTGAAGATTGAAGATTGAAGATTTGAAATTTTTGATTTTATTTCTTTTGCCTTTTCAAACTCCTTCTCCATCTTTTTACCATCATTGTTGCTAATTGCCTCTTTAATATCCTCCAATGTGGACTGAAATAGGTTTATCATCTCTACAACATTTTTCTTATTCATTGAAAATATATCTCTCCACATGGCTGGGTGGCTTGCTGCAATCCGTGTAAAGTCCCTGAACCCGCCGGCAGAGAAGGATAAAACCCCCTTCTCTTTTTCATCAAGCCCTCCGACAGCATTTACCAGTGCATAGGCAACAGCATGAGGCAGATGACTCACAGCAGCGAGGTATCTGTCATGCTTATCAGCATCCATCAGTATCACCTCTGACCCTGTCTCACTCCATATCTCCTTTGCTTTTTCAAGGGCAACAGAATTGGTTTTATCGGTAGGAGTTATGACACATCTATGACCTTCAAATAATTCCACAAAAGATGCCTCAACTCCTGATTTTTCTGTCCCTGCAATCGGATGGGCACCAACAAAAAATATTTCTTTAGACAATATCTCATCTATTTCACGGACTATCTCACCCTTTACACTCCCCGCATCTGTGACAATAGCCCCTTTTTTAAGATATGGCATCATCTCCCTTGCAATTTTTATAATGGAAAATACAGGTGTTGCAAGAATTATGAAATCCGAGTTACTTACAGCATCTCTAAGATTTAAGCTGTATGAATCTATGACATTAAGCTCTACAGCCCTCTTTAAATTCTTTTCATCCCTGCCAAAGCCAATAATTCTGTCGGCAAGTTTTTTATTTTTGCATACCCTTGCAAAAGAGCCTCCAATAAGCCCAACACCAACTATTGTTATTGTTTTAAAATGTATCATCATTTAACCTCAACAGTCTTTAATTCAAGCAAAGGAATTGTAAGTTGTTGTTCATATTCTCTTATTCTTTGTTCCGCTAATTTTACATACTCCTTTTTGATGTCATACCCTATATAATGTCTTCCTGCCTTAATTGCTGCAATACAGGCTGATCCACTTCCACAAAATGGGTCTAACACAACTTCATCTTTAAAGGTATAGAGTTGAATCAACCGATATGGAAGTTCAACTGGAAAAGGGGCAGGATGTCCAATCTTTCGTGCAGACTCACCAGAAAATGTCCATACACTCTTTGTAAACTCTAAAAATTCTTTTCTGCTAATTGTATTTTCCTTATCATTTCTTTTACGGCTAAAGGATTCCTTTGAAAAAACCAATATATATTCATGAATATCCCTTAAGGTAGGATTTCCTGCAGACTGCCAACTCCCCCATGCTGTGGATGGACTTGAGCCTGTTGCCTTGTTCCAGATTATTTCACCCCTCATAAAGAACCCAATTTCCAGCATATCCTGAATTATATAGCTATGAAGAGGGATATAAGGTTTTCGTCCAAGGTTTGCTATATTTATACATGCCCTGCCTCCAGTAACAAGAACACGATAGGTTTCCTTGAAAGCTCGCTTGAGCAAATCTCTGTATTCATCTAATGACAAATCCTCGTCATACTCTTTTGTTACATTATATGGTGGCGATGTCACCATGAGGTGAACGCTGTAGTCAGGAATATCTTCCATAGCTTCGCTACTCTTACAATAGATTTTATCTAATGCCTTCGGATCAATGGGATTTTCAATATATGTGACATCAGTAGGTATCTTTTGCCCTTCATATAATCTGCTACCATAAAATTTTGTAGCGTCATGCCCGATTCTACCCGATGAACCAAAAGCACTTGTTACAGTACCATTTTTTCTGCGGTTAGGTTTCATATCTTTATTCCTTCCAATAATCAACCCATCTTTTGTAAGGGTTATACTCCATTTTAGAATGTCTCCAAATAATCTCAATACACTTTGTACCTTTATCATGTAGAAGCATCATAAGCCCATCTTTACTAATTTCAACTCCACGAGGGTTTGTTCCTACCTTTGGCAGTTTTAAATATTTCTCTTTTCCAATCTGTCTTAAAACTCTTCTTTGTGTTTCCACTGGTATCAAGAAAAGACCTCCGGGATGGACACCTTTTTGAAAATCAGTTTCTTTCAAATCCCATTTAATCTGGGCAAGAAGTATTTCACATGAAGGCGTATAGGAGTTAAAAAATTCTAAAGCCTTTGGTGCGTCTACAGTCCAGATGACCTTTACTCCACCGCTTCCTGTTATCGTTTTTATTGAAACAGGATGCTCAAATAATCTGACATCTACTTCTGTCTCAGTAATAGGAATTTGAGTTTCTACATTCCTCACACCGAATTTATAAATAAGCAGGGCTATTAGAATCTTCTCCCGTGTCGAGCCGACCTCCATCCCTATCTTCCCTGCCCTTGAACTTTCTAATTCTGCAATACTGAACAGATGTGGGAGTTTGTCTTTGATTCTTTCTCGTAAGACCTCGTCTTCAAAAAATTTAATTACCTTGCTATTCATCTATAAAATCTCCATAGAACCAGCCTCGCCTCCCCCTTTAATCACAACTTCATCATATACAGCGAAAGGAATATATACCTCTGAAAACAACTCTTTTAATAAGTGGAAAAGAT
>MHDO01000068.1 GCA_001805005.1 Nitrospinae bacterium RIFCSPLOWO2_12_39_16 | reverse complement strand
CTGAAGGCAGAATCATAGAGAGAGATTGGGGGAAATATAACGGAGGGCATGTCCTTTTTAAACCGAAGAATATAAGTCCGGAAAGGCTTCAGGAAGGGTATTGGTGGGCATTTCAGCAGTTCTATTCAATCCCCTCTATAGCAAAGAGGCTCCTGCACTTTGAGCAGAATCGTTTCTTAAGCACACTCTTTCTGAATGTAGGTTTCAGACGAATGGTGAACAGATTCCCCGAAGGGAAACTCTCGCCTCTATCCGGCCTGCTTACCAACCTCAATAAAACTATACCAACAACGGCTACTGAAAACCTGATTCCACATGCAATTGAAATCGTTAAGGACAGGGCACAGGAGGCAATGGGCAAAATTGATTATTTTCTTAAGGTACAGATAAAGAAGAATGAAAAATTACAGGCTCTATTGATTGATTTGGAAGGGGTTCTGGATAATATTACTGCAAAGAGGTTAAGAAAAAAGATATTAATGGCGGTAAAAAAGGGAAGGCTTGATATCGGGCTTGATTTTAAAAATGTCCGCTATATTAACCCTGCAGCCTTAAATATAATCTTCAACAAAAAGATAGGCTCTATTCTGGAAAAATACGGAATAAAAATCAGGCTTTATAATATTGAGGCTTCTGTCAGGGAAAATATTTTAGAGCTGGTTGGCGAGATGAAATCTTATTTTGAAATATGCGAGACAGCCCCTGCTGCCGCTGCCTGATTTAATACATGTAGTTTCTATAGTATTTATTTGTCTCGTTTAATACCAATACTGCAGCACCTGTCATTATATCCCGCAGGTTATCACCCTCCGGAAGCTCAAGCATTGCAGAAAGCATCTCGTCTTTTTCCTTATTCATATCGGCTACAATTGTATGCATCCTGCTAAAATCTATTCTGTCGTTATGTAAGGCATTTTTGTACATATCCATTGTCGCAAATAGTTTTTCCAATGAATGGACTGCATTTTTTCTTAATACCTGAAGTCCTGTCGGCTGGGTGTTTTTAAGAATGTGCTGAACGACCTCTGTGTGCTTAGTCCCCCCAATCTCAAATCCCTCTCCTGCTGCCTTTGCCTCTTCCAAAAATTTCTCAAAACTTTTTTCCTCTTTTTTATTAATCCTGGCAGAGTTTGATTTATCTCCTGAAACAGGGACGATATTTTTTATTGGATTATCCAGTTTAATCTTCATCCTATTGCCTCCAATTACTACTACAAATATATCGGCTAAGCAGTGTTGGTGCTTTAGCCTTGTTTTTAATATATAACTATAAATTTTGAATGTCAATCCAGAAAACTTTGAGTAGAATTATGCTAATATAAAGGTTCATTATGTTTGGACATCAACTCATGAGATGAAAGGATACTAAGTGCAATTAGTTATAGATTTTGACGTTTATATCTTTTATAAGATAAATGGCGGACTGCAGAATAGTCTTTTTGATATTCTGATGCCGTTTGTAACAAACTATCGCAATTGGTATTTTATTATCTTGCTGACAATTTTATTATTTATTGTTAGAGATTGGAAAAAGGGATTGGCGACGATTCTTTTAGTTATCATTGCTGTAAGTATAAGTGACTTTCTTAATTCACATGTTGTAAAATTTTTATTTGGAAGACTAAGACCATGTAATAAACTCCCGATAGAAACTCTCAATCTCATTATTGGCTGTCCTCATAACCCATCATTTCCATCTTCTCATGCCTCAAATATATTTGCTTTAAGCACAGTATTGGTTTATAGGTACAGGAGATTATTAATTCCTATGGCATTTATTACTGTTTTAGTGTGCCTATCAAGGGTATATCTCGGTCTTCATTATCCCTCTGATGTTATAGCAGGCGGGGTTTGTGGTGTATTATATGGCTCAGTAGTCATTTTTACATATAATCAAGTGAAAAGAAAATATGAAAAAACATAATCTATTAAAGATTAAAAGATTGAATAACCACGCAAAACTTCCTACAAGGGCTTATAATGGAGACCTTGGCTACGACCTTTATGCCGCTGAAAGATATGTTATAAACCCGGCAGAGCAGAAAGCAGTGGGGACAGGTATCTCAGTTGAATTTCCCAAAGAATGGGGTGGGGTTATAAAGGACAGGTCTTCAATGGCAGCGAAGAGGATATACACTTCAGCAGGTGTAATTGACAACGGTTACAGGGGTGAGATAAAGGTTCTCTTAAGAAATGAATCCAAAGTAGCATTTATAGTTGAAGCAGGTGATAAGATTGCCCAGATGATTCCGATACCTGTAATAGATTGGGAAATTACTGAGACAGATATTCAGGACTCAGATAGAAACACAAATGGCTTTGGCTCTTCAGGGAAATAATTTGCTACAAAGGTACAAAGAATTAGCCACAGACTTACACAGACTACAAAAAAGAAATTGTTTTAGTCAGTGAAAGTCAGTGGCTAATAAATCTTTTTCTTTGTGTTCTTCGTGTGGTAAGAAAAATTTATTATGCATCCCAAATTAAAGGAGACGCTTGATAGGTTTTACAGGGAATACAATTTAAAATCTCGTATTGAGCATGACCCTATTGAATTTCCACATAGATATAAAAAACCTGAAGATATTGAGATAGCAGGTCTAATTGCATCATCTCTTGCGTATGGTAAGGTAAGTCTTTTTAAACCTGTTATCAATAAAATCCTTTCTATCGCCTCTTCAAATGGTAGTTTGCGGGAATTTATAATAAATTTTGAGCTGTCAAAAGATTCAAAACTATTCAGTGGAATAAAATACAGATTTAATTCTGAGAAGGAAATTATTGGTCTTATCTATTCTATAAAATCAGCCCTTATTGAATACGGCTCTTTAAAAAAACTTTTTTACTCATTTTATAATTCAGGAGATAAAAACATCACCAATGCACTTACAAGTTTTGTAAAATATTTTATATCCCTTGATATGTTTGCTGTCTATGGTAAAAAGGGACACACAGTTGGAATGAAGCAGTTTTTCCCCTCTCCTGCTGAAGGAAGTGCCTGCAAGAGGCTCAACCTTTATCTTAGATGGATGGTCCGTTCTGATGATGGTGTTGATTTTGGCATCTGGAATAAAATACTGCCATCAAAACTCATAATACCCCTTGATACACACATGGCAAGAATCTGCACCCATCTTGGCTTGACACACTATAAGACCACAGGCTGGAAGATGGCTGAAGAGATAACTGATAATCTAAAAATTCTTGACCCCGAAGACCCTGTTAAATATGACTTTGCCCTCTGTCACCTCGGCATATCAGGTGAATGCCCTTTGCATAAAGATATAAAAAAATGCAGTAAATGTTCTCTAAAAGATATATGCAAATAAAAAGAAGAAAGTTCTTTTTTTTAATTCTTATTCTGTTTTCTGTCCCCTGTCTTCTGTCCTCCTATTCTTATTACCTTCTTATCACCAATAAAAGCCCATATATCCTGAAATTAGTAACAGGCACGGCAGATTACTTAATGAAGGGACAGAATATTAGCAATTATAATATCAATCTCAATATCTCTCCTGAAAAGGGGGTGATAAATGTTGAAGGCGATATAAATGTAAAATTTCTTAAAGACAGGCGATACATTATATTTCTCTTAAACGATGGTTTAAAGATTGATTCAATAGGATACAAGAAGGCTGTCAGCCATCAGCAGTCACCTATCAGCCATTATAGAATATGGCTTATTAACTTACTACTTCTGCCAGAGAAGGTGAAAAAAGGTGATGATTTGACTGTAAAGTTAGCATACGGAGGTAGTTTAAGGGCTTTGGGTTTTAGTGACGGCTATATAAAGGAAAATGAGTTTATACTGAGAAACGAAGACCTCTGGTATCCAATAGATTTTCAGGGGCTTTTTACATTAAATGTCAACGGGACAGTTCCGGTATCAATTACTCCTGCATTGCCGGGCAGTATCATTAATAAACTAACAGAGAATGGGAGGGGTAAGAATTTTTCATGGAGATCTAAGAGACTTGTCACAGGTTTTGCCCTGGTGGGCGGATTTTTTAATAAATTGTCAAAGAGTATAAACGGGATTAATTATAGCCTTTTCTCTCCTATATATCACAATGAGGATATGGAGAAAACGATTAATGACATAATTCTGAGCCACAGTTTTTTCAAAAGCCAGTTTGGAGATGATGATTTTAAAAATCTGACTGTTATAATAACACCTCACGGATACAGGAGCTATAATCATGGTGCCGGAATTATAACCCTTTCAAAGACCGATTTTCCTACAATCGCCCATGAGATTGCACATAACTGGTGGGGAGGGACTGTTTATGTAGATTTACTCAGGAGAAAAGGGGATGGCGGGCAATGGATAGCGGAGGGATTTGCAGAATTTTCATCCCTTATGGCTATAGAAAAACTCTATGGGAAGGATGCCCTTCTTAAAGAGATTAAAAACGAAAACTTTAATCCAGATGAACAGAGAATTATAGATTCAATAACTACATTTGATAATCTGATGGATGGTGAAGATGTTAAGATAAATAACCAGATGGTTTATGCCAAGGGTGCCTATGTGCTTATCATGTTAAGAGAGATAATGGGTGAAGAAAAATTTATGAAGGCAATGAAGAATTTCTTTAGTGAATACAATTATAAGATTGTAAACAGTAATGACTTTCAGTGGATAGTTGAGAGGATTATGGGAAATTCCTTCTCATGGTATTTTGACCCGTGGATAAGGGGGACAGAAAGGCTTGATTTTGAAATTACAGATTTAAACTCTATAGAAAGGGGAGGCACTTTTGTAACCACAGCAAAGGTAGTAAATAAGAGTAAAATAAATATATATGCTGAAATAGATGTCATGGCTATAACTGAAAATGGGAAGGAGATCCAAAGGGTTTTTATGGATGAGAATCCTGCTACAGTAGTGTTTAACACAAAATCAAAGATTAAAGAGATTATAGCAGACCCTTTTTTAAAGTGGGCAGATATGGAGAGGGAGAATAATTTTGTAAGGCATTAAAAAAGGAGATTGTATTTCTGAATGGATATCTCAGTCATTATAGTAGTAAGGAATGAGGAAGAACAGATAAGGGGTTGTCTTGAAACAGTCTCATGGGCGGATGAGATTGTAATCATAGACCAGTCCAGCACTGATTCAACTGTGAAGATTGCAAAAGAGTTTACTGATAAGGTTTTTATTACCGAGCCAAAGGGTTATTGTGAGCCTGATAGAAACCTTGCGATAGAAAAGGCATCCGGGAAATGGATATTCTACATTGATGCTGATGAAAGGGTACCCCCTGAGCAAAAGGAGGAAATCCTCTCCATTGTAAAATCGGATGGATTGCATCCTGCCTATTATGTAAGAAGAAGAACCCATTTTATCGGCAAATGGATTAAAACCTGCGGCTGGTATCCGTCACCGGTGCTCAGGCTTTTTAAAAAGGGGGTTGTAGTGTTTCCTAATGAGATTCACAAAGCTCCAATACATAAGGAAGAATACGGGTATCTTAAGAATGACCTCCTTCATTATTCAT
>MHDO01000067.1 GCA_001805005.1 Nitrospinae bacterium RIFCSPLOWO2_12_39_16 | reverse complement strand
CTTGCAATTGACTTAGATGTCGTTAAAACCTCAGCATCATATTCCGGCAGTCCGTATTCTTTTACAAACCTCTCTCTCTTTGCATCAGGTAGTTCAGGGAGTTTTGCCTTTATATCCTCTATCCATTTATTATCAACCTCTATTGGAGTAAGGTCGGGGTCGGGGAAATATCTGTAATCATGTGCCTCCTCCTTACTTCTCATGGATACAGTGATGCCTTTATCAGGATTGAATAGCCTTGTCTCCTGAACTATTTTTCCGCCTTCTTCAAGTGTGTCTATCTGCCTCTTAATTTCATACTCCAATGCCTTTTGAAGGAATCTAAAGGAGTTCATATTTTTTACTTCTGCCTTTGTACCGAAATTCTTGCTTCCCACAGGACGGACAGATACATTCGCATCACACCTCAAACTTCCCTCCTCCATATTGCAGTCGCTAACCTCTATATACTCAAGTATCGCCTTGAGCCGCGTCATATACTCCTTAGCCTCTTCAGGAGAGCGAATATCAGGCTCGCTTACAATCTCCATAAGGGGGATGCCTGACCTGTTAATATCTACATAACTTGAATTCCTATCTCCAAGATTCTCGCCGTGTATCAGTTTACCTGCATCCTCTTCCATGTGGATTCTGGTTATACCAATCCTTTTTACATTTCCATCAACAACTATTTCAACATGACCACCCTTTGCAAGAGGGAGTTCGTACTGGGAAATCTGATACCCCTTTGGCAAATCAGGATAAAAATAGTTTTTCCTTGCAAATCTATTAAAGGGGGCAATCTTGCAGTCAGTTGCAAGGGCTGTCTTTATTGTAAGATTCACCGCCTCTTTGTTTATCACAGGCAAAACACCGGGCATACCGAGGCATATAGGGCATGTATTTTTATTCGGCTCTGCACCAAATTTTGTGCTGCATGAGCAGAACATCTTAGACTTTGTATTCAACTGGACATGAACTTCTAAACCGATTACAGGCTCATATTTCATAAATCTCCTTTAGGAAATACATATCCGCAGATTTCGCAGATTACCGCAGATTAAAACAGGATACTTTAAAAAATCTGTGAAATCTGCGTAATCTGTGGATTAATTAATTTTTATTCTGAACAAGGCAAATATAACAGAATTCACTATAAATATCAATGAAGTGTATCTGATAGAGAAATTTTGACTTTTATCTTTACTAAATGTATTATGAAATTATTATGATATTGGGACATTATGCAAATACCTATGTAGTCCAGAATCTGGCGAAAAGATATAACATAGAATTTAGCTTATATTTTTTACTCTTTGGTGCGTATCTCCCCGATTTGATTGATAAACCCTTAAATATACTTTTTCAATTACCGGGGAGGGGAATAGCTCATTCAGTTATTATACAGTTATTGCTATTTTTACCCCTCTTATATTCATTCCCAAAATACAGGAAAATCTTTTTCTCAATCTGGTTCGGCTGTATTCTCCATTTAGTTCAGGATACAATAGCACTATCAATTGCCTTCTGGCCAATTGTCGGCAGTCTTTCAGATTATCGCAGATTTTCCTTTGCAGAATCATTTTACACTTATTATATACTCGTGAAATACCCATATACACTTTTCGCTGAGGTTATAAGTTTTGTTATTTCAGGCGGAATACTTCTCTCTAAATGGCTTCCTGAAAGGAGAGAATTGGCAGAGGAAAAACTATATAAAAATAAGGAAGATTATAAATATTAAAAAATTCCTTTAGCCTTTAATCATAAATTACCCATCCGTTCCTTTTAAATATAAAAATCATGGTTATTGAAACAATCACCCCGATTATCCCTCCTGCCAATACATCAAGGGGATAATGGGCGCCAACATAAATACGGGATACGCCTGACAGAAAGGCAATAAGAAAAAATATTCCGATATATCTTTTATAAATATAACCTAAAACTGTAGCTGCTGTAAAAATGGTCTGCGAATGTCCCGACGGAAATGATGCCGCTAAAAGAGGCTCAAAAATCACATTGATACTAACCTTGCCTTCTTTAATTAATTCTTCCATGCCGCCAAGGGGACGGGGTCTATCCACCAGTTCTTTTAAAATATGGACTAAAATACCCCCTATTAATAGAGATGATATAAGCAGGGTAAAATTCCTTTTAAAATTCTTCCTGTCAAAAAAATAAAAGATTAGAGCTATAAGCGGAATTATTACATAATCTGAGCCGAGGAGTGTCAATGCGGCAAATAATATGTCACTTAAAGGATTTGTCCAGCCATTATTAATTATAAAAAATAGATTTTTATCAAAATTTAGAATTGTGTCTAACATATTACTGCCTTGATGTCGTCAAAAAGTAAAATCCTCCTGCTGTGAAAATAATATTAGCACCCCACGCAGATATAAAGGGGGGTAATTTTCCTGCGTGACCAAGTGATACGCCCATTGAGAATATAAACCATATTACAAAACCTATAACTACACTCAACCCGATTCCCACTGTAAAGCCGCCCTGCCTCCCCGTCCTCATTGAAAACGGAATGCCTATCAATGCCATTATAAAGGCTATTGCAGGGAAGGATAGTTTAATATGCATATCCACTATATATCTTGTGGCATCCAGCCCTTCCTTTTTAATCTTTTTTATATACCCCCTTATCTCCTGAAAACCCATTTCTTCAGGAGCAATACTGATTGTCATAAAATCAGAAGGCTTCTCGGGTAAAGGGAAAACCCTGTTCTCAAAATATTCAGAATTAAATGACCCCTCCTCGTCAAAATTTCTGATCCATCCGCCGGAAAAGAGCCATTCTGTCCCTGTCCATTTTGCGTGTCCGCAGTCTATCCTCTCCTTCAGCCTCCCGTCATGAAATCTGAATATTGATACGCCTATGAGTGTCCCTGCCTGTGCATCAAAGAGGTCAATATTCCATATATTGCCGTTCTCTGACCTATACCACATCCTGTTCTTCTGATATATCCCCCTCTCTATCTGCTTTTTTATATCAACCCTGAATGTATGGTTTGTAATACGGTTTGTCAGGGGGAGCATATATTCGCTATTCAAAAACACAAAAAAACTTATAACAGCGGCAGTAGTTAATATCGGCATTGTAATTCTATGAAGCCCCATGCCGCATGCCTTCATTGCAGTTATCTCGTTATGCCTTGACAGGATTCCCATGCATATCACAGTTGAGAGAAGGACAGCCATAGGCACCATGAAATGTATAAATAGCGGCACCTTAAAAAGCAGGTATTTGAATATTGAGATGATGGAAGCCTTGAATTTTACAAATTCCTCAACCTTCTCAAAAAAATCAACTACTGTGAAAAGGAGGGTCAGGACTGTGAGGGTGATAAAAAATATCTTAATATATTCGCTAAAGATATAGCGGTTTAGAATCCTCATCTCCTCACCTTTTCTATAAACTCTGACAATTTCATCATAAACTCAAAAGGCATAGCCTCCTTGGATATCCTGTTAAGCAGATATATGCCAAGACCACCGATGAGAATATTAGGCAGCCATAGGGCAATGACCGGTGAAACCCGCCCCTCCCTCCCCAATGCCTGTCCTGCAAGAAGAAATATATAATCTGCAATAACTATAATAAGTCCAATTCCCAGCCCTCCCCTCTTCCCTGACCTGTGAACCTTGATGCCCAGCGGCGCACCGAACAGACCAAAAACAAAGCAGGCAAACGGAAGCGAGTATTTTGTCTGTATCTCAACCTCTTCTATAAAGGTTTCCTTTTTTTCCTGTCTTAACCCTGCCATCCTCTTTTTGAGTTCTCTTACTGACATCTCCCTCGGCTCTTTTGCTATAGTATATTTACCCTCGCCTTTACCCATATCAACCAGGATATCGTATGTATCAAAGGTAAGCAGTTGATACCTGTTCATCTTATCTACCATCCTGTTGATAGTTCCGTCCTTTAGTTGAAGCAGAATCTTCATAGTCTCGGGGTCTGCCACAAATCTCCCCTCCCTCGCCGTAATTACCTGGGGCTCTGAATTTTGCTGTGAATCATATATAAATATTCCCTTCATAACCGATGAGCCAATCTCCCTCTCCTCAACATATATTATTAAATCCTTAAAATCATTGTTGAATACCCTCTCCTTTATTTCAAAATTTGCCTTTCTCATTGACACCTGAAGGATAAAATTTTTAAAAGCGTAATTCCCCCTGTGCTGGAGATAGAGCATGATATAGCCGCTTGCAAGATATGTAAAAGTGCACAGGATAAGGACAGGCAGCATAAGCCTATACATACTTATGCCTGCCGCACGAACTGCAATAATCTCATTATCACCCGAGAGACGGCTGAATGTCATAAGAGATGCAAACAGAACAGAGAGTGGTATTGTTAAGGCAAGAAAAGCGGGAGAGATGTAAAGGATAAGCAGCAGCATATCCCTAACCGCCACCCCTCTGTTTAAAATCATCTCGGATAAAAAGTGAAGCTGGTCAAGGAAAAGAACAAGTGTCAGTATGAATACACTCAATATAAAAAACTTAACCAGCTCTTTTAGAATATATCTGTCTAATATTTTCATAGCTGATAACCATGAGCCATGAACTATGAGCTAATCTCCATTACCTTTACCTTACTCAAATCCATTGTTCCCAGCCCTAATCTTTCTGCTGTCTTTAAATACGGGAGTATCATCTCTGTTGAATAAGAGTCATCGTGCTTTTCCATAATCTTTGAACAGTAGGCATCTACTGCAACCATGTCCTGACTCAGAATAAATAAATTAACTCCTGTCTTAATCTTTCCAATCCCTGCTGTAGGTCCTCCTCGTGTTAGGATTGACCTCGCATCTACAAATGTAAGCTCCGGACGGACAGCATCGGCAAACTCTGCTATCGCATCCATAAAATGGTAGATATTCCTGAATTTATCTTCTTGTCTTGACTCGGCTTTTAAGCGAGTCATCTTTTTTATCCCTTCGCCGCGGATATGGGCATCCCATCTCTGGGGACCAAAGATTGCACCAAAATTATTTTTTAATGCACAGGTTAGATAGGATGTATGATGCCTTTTAAGGCACGGCATATTGATAATTACAGGTGTTGTGTATATGTCCTGATGAACTCCAATTTCAGAATATGCCTTCCATTTGGAATCCTGAGTCATTATAAATTCACTCCTCTCGCCTGCATCACCAGCATAAAAACCAATATCATAAGGGTTCTTATGCTCCAAAAGACCGTTCATGTCAAAGCTCTTTTCCTTAGAATCAATTAAATATGTCCCCGGTGCATCAAACACATTCACCTGTTCAAAGCCTGAATCTTTCAAATGCCTCCCGAATAAGAGGGCAATCTGAGGGTCAGTTGTGATTGGAAATGGCTGTGCAAAAACGAAATTTCCTTTGAGTAAGGCTTTCTTCCCCTTACCAAGTAAGGGTTTTAGTCCTCCAATTGCATCAAGTGCCTTTTCCATCATCTTCTGTGGGTTATTCCCCTCAACAGCAACAAGAAGAGACTTTCCCTCCTGTGCAAAGATTCCTTTTGCCCCGGAACGGGAAGGCTTAACTTCGTATGAACATGATGACAACTGCAGGGATGAGAGGGCAGCAGCCCCATAAGCCATGCTCTTGAGAAAGTTTCTGCGGGAGAGTCGTTTAAAATTGTCAACCATCTTTCTTGCCTCCAAGTGAAACTGATAATGCAATCATCCCGCCTGATAGAATTAGACCCATCTTCTCAATATCCCAGGCCATGAAAGGGAAACCGAGCAGCGGTAATACTCCAAAATAAATAAATGGGAAAAAGTGGACACCTGCAAATCCGCCTATAAAACCAAAAATGGCTTTTTTAATCCTTTCAGATATTGTCATTTGATTTGGAACTGTCATACCAACTATCAAACCGAAAAGGGGCCAGACAACCATAGTATATGTAATATATTTTCCAAAAAACCACCCTAAAACCACTGCCCCACCCCCGATAAAGGGAGTAAAGACTAATTTCTTATCGCGGACATCATATCCATGACAGAATATGCTGATAAATGCCCCTACAATAACCCATCTTAAGAGTCTGTCGTGAAAAGGCAGTCCTATCAGGAAACCTACAGTTGCAGCGATAGCTCCGCCTATAAAGAAAATTATAGCCCTTTTCATTTTGCCTCCAAAGGTTTTAAGGACTCAAGGAGAGCCTTGTTAGTCTCTGACTCATCAGTTCCTGCTGATAAAAACAGATAGTTATCTTTCACCTTTGCAATTACTGTCTTCTCGCCTTTCTTCCCCTTATACTCATCTCCTTCTTTTGAAGATGGAGGCTGTGAAAAATATCCGCCAATAAATTTATCAAACGAATCCTTTGCCTGTTTAGAGTCAGAATAACGAATGAGAATTATCCTCACATCTCCTTTCTCTGTAGGAAAAAGGAATGTAACCCCCTCTGAATCTCCTTCAAGATTTAAAAGATTCTCATGTGATATAAAAAAGATATTATTTATAGGACCCATCTGCCAGAAAGAGGCTGGCGAATCCTTCTTAGCACCGGCAGGAATAAGTTTAATAAGAGACGGCATCTCGCCTTCACCCTTAATTTGTGATACTGCATTTCCCCCTAAAGACAACATCTCTTCTTTTATGTTAGAGCCTTTTTGTGAAATAAAAATGCGTATATAATAGCGGTCTTTCCAGATATTTAATGAACCATCCTGATATGTTGCATCCTGCTTAATAGATGGATGTTCCCCCTCTCTGTCAAGAGAATAGATACCAAATGCCTTTGGGGAACTTTCCATCTCATAAATTTCCATTGTATAGAGATTACCACCATTCTGGTAATCCTGCACACATGCCCTTTTAAATCCGTATGCATGATAAAGTTCTGCCCCGCCATCCATATAGTCAAAAAGCTCTTCACCTTTATAACACCTGATTTTTCCTTCAGTCTTCCACTGACCTTCCTTACTCATATCAGGCATAAGATTAGCTATAGTATTAGAACTACCGCTTTTCTTTTCAGCGGGTTTGTTACAAGATACTCCCAATAAAGTTATGAATACAAAAATAATCAGAATCAGTTTCCTCATTTTATCTCCCTGCAAACATACATCTTTACAGACTTCACTACCTCTCCCCTCCTCTTTACATCCATCCTCTCCACCTCTTTTATATCCTTAAAAAGTTTCCCAGCCTTTTCAACACACTCATTGCCGTCATTTTCAGCACACACCATGAGTGCCGCTCCCTTTCCAATGTCCTCTACCCTTAACCAGATATTTCTCATGGACTTATTAAAGCTGTATGGAATTGGATGAGAAGGGGTATAAAATGAGAGTGAGCCTGCCATCTGATACTCTTTGGAAATTATATATCTTCTTTTCTCATCAGGCAAATATTTATTGAATGCCTCTTCAGCCTTTGCACCAATCTCATCCCATCCGAACATTTCAAGTGACTTGTCAACATTTTTTGGAATGAACGGAAAAGGTTTGACAGAGTGGACAGCAAGAAAACCGGAAAGCAAAAATCCGGGGATGAAAAGGGCTGAAGATATAATAATCTTCCTCCTTATATCCATTCCCCTATATATATTAGTCAATACCTTGCTCATAAGTATTATACCAACTATCAATGCCACATCACTCCAGCTTACATCTGTATATTTTGACCTGAAACTTGCAAAGGCAAAAAAGAAAAAGGGAAATGAAGCAAGAACGGTTAGATAAAGAATTGCGGATTGAAGATTGAAGATTGAAGATTGAAGATTGAAGATTTTAACCCCGAAACCCGAACCACGAAACCCCTTATACAATGAATATAAGAAAAATGGAAACATGGTTGGCCCAAGAATCACAAACTGGCTTCCGATGAAAAAGAAGAACTGTCCCCCTTTCTCTCCGCCTGTAAGCCCTTTGGTAAATTGGTATTTAAAGGATAGCCAATCGTTCTGTGCATTCCAGATAATGACAGGGGAGAAAATAATCAGCCCTATCAAAAAAGATAAATACGGCTCTTTTCTTTTTAGCAAAACCCTGTGACGGGGCGAAATAACTAAATACAAAAACATGGAGGCAGGAAGAAGTATCATCGTATATTTTGACATCAGACCGAGACCAAATGTAACACCTGATAACAAGAGAAAAACTTTTTTATCTTCCTTCAAACCTTTTAAAAACAGATAAGTCGTTATTATCCAGAAGACAATCATGATATTGTCAATTGTCAAAATCGTACTGCCTATGAAAAACATCGGCATGGATTCAGCTATTATCACTGAAAGCAGTGCTGCCTCATTCCCAAATAGTTCTTTAGAAAGAATAAATAGAAATATGATTGTCAGAAGGGACATTGACTGAGAGCATAGTTCTATTGCATACCATTTATCGCCAAATATATCGGTAAAGAGCCTTATGACAAAGGCTATCATCGGTGGATGTTCAAAGTAACCCCATGAGAGATGCTGTGACCATACCCAGTGGTCTGCCTCATCAGGATGAATAGTCAGATTTGATGAGATAGTAAACCAAAAAGATAAATGGAAAAGGATAATAAGAATAAGATATGTCAGCGTTTTCTTTTTTTCCACTTCCTGCAATTTCTCCATGTCTTTTAACTTGGAACTTGAAACTTGGAACTTGAAACTATTTGCGCCCCCTTTTTCAAGTCATTTAAAACAGAGGTAATTGAATTCATCGGAAAGTTATTTATGAGCCTGAAAAATTTATTTTCTACATTCCCTATTTTTAAGTCAAACATGACTCTTGCCTTAAATTTAGGAAGTCTCCCGGGCCTATCCCAGAAATCCCATGGATGAAAGAAAAATATTAAAGGGAGCCCTTCCCCTTTAATCTTACTTATAGCCTTTTTAATCACCATCCACGGGAATATTTTAAAAAAAATTCCTCCTGAAAAACCCATATTCTTTCCTGAAAGACGATATACAGATGTTGGAATTTCAAAAAGATTACCATCTATAAAAAATGGGTATCTCGGTGCATCAGGGATTCCATAGAATGGAGTTTTTACAGGAAACACACTGGCATCATATTCAAACCCCATCTCGTTTAATACACTGAAAAGCCAAGGGGTTGCAGACCATGATGGCGCCCTGAAACCCTTTGGTATCTTCCCGGTAATACCCTCAAAGATTTTTATGCATTTTTCTGTCTCTCTTTTGAATTGTTCCTTTCCAATATCTTTTAACAGATAGTGTTCATATCCATGAAGGGCAACCTCGTGCCCATCTTCAGCAATACTCAAGACCATTTCAGGTTTCTTTTCAGCTATCCTGCCGAGGATAAAAAATGTTGCTTTAGTATTTTTTTCTTTCAAGAAGGAGAGAATCTTTTTTACTGCCGAAAAAAGTAAAGAGTGGTCTTCTTCTTTATCATAAACTGTAAAATCAAGCTGAGGATAATTGATGTGATACCAGTCCTCAATGTCAAATGTTAATATATTCAAATGCCCGTATGAGAAAGGGTTCATTTTGGGGATTTTGGATTTTGGATTTTGGATTTGTCATTGAGAGCCTCTGATTTGTTCAGGGGCGAAGCAATCTCAGTTTCAGATTTTTCAAAACCCTCAAGTCTCTCCTTAAGTATGGCATGTTCCTGTATAAGAGTCCTTACCTTATTTTCATGTTCTGATATTAGTATGGAGAAGCGGATTAGCACCCATAAAACCACAGAAATAAGAATGAGAAAGAGGGCGGCTGGACCATACTCTATCCCCAAAAAAGATGCAATTGTATCAATCAGTGGGCGTGAGACAGATATAATCAGAAAGAACAGGGCTACAGCAAACCATATCAGGGAATATTCATCCCGTATCTTCTGTCTCCTGATTAAATTAAAGACAAAAATAAAAAGAAATATTGATACCCCTATTCCAAGAAATTCAATTCTCAATTTTTAAACCTCCTCAGAAATCAGGCAAAACCCAATCTTTCCCTTAACTTTACACGCCTTTTATCAACCTTTGCCCTCTTTGCGAGTAAAAGGAGTTTTTGAGAGTCGTATTCTGCCTCTAAAAGAAGTCTTGCTGCATCTGCCACATCTTGGAAGCTGCCAGCCCTTAACTTAAGCACTATCAGTCCTTCTGGTCTGATTACTGGAAGAGATATTCCTTTCAGTATTTCAACCTGAAGACTGTCCTTAATTATCTCATCTTCCCATTTTTTTGTGGCAAATATAATATCAACAGGTGTCCCCTCTTTTGAGATAGCCTTTATACAAAACTTTATATCATCCACTGGGCTGCCTATCTCAAGAGAGCTTTTAAACTCTGCCTCTCTAAGGGTCTTTAAAATCCCATTTTCAATGGCAGGACGACCTATTGTGGAACAAACCACAAATATATCTATATCCTTTGTCGCCCGTGGTGTAACCCAACCGCCAACAGCAAATCCACCAATAAGGGCATAAGCCTCAATGTCTTTAGACATCTTCAGAATGCTTATTATCTTTTTGAAGGTGTTTTCCATATAAGCAGTTCCGAAAGTCTGATTGCCTCTCTAATCCTCCCGGCTACTGTTTTTGGAGTAACTGCTTTCAGTATCGGATCAATTCTGACAGCCTTCTTCTCGGAAAAAAAGCAATTATAAATATCCATAATTTCATCAAACTTTAAATCCCTATTTTTACTCATAATTCTGAATTTTTATCTCCTAACTCTTTTTACCTGCTGAAGCGGGCAAGGATTGCAAGTACCACCTTTACCATATAATAAACTGACCTTATCGGAGTTATTGAAGACTCCCCTGCTCTCCTCTCCTGCATTATAACAGGAACCTCTTTTATCCTAAAACCATTTCTTGATAATAAGACAACTGATTCTGGCTCAGGATAGTCGCTGGGGTAGTAACGGGTGAGAAATTTTATTGCCTCCCTTGAGTATGCCCTGAAACCTGATGTATTGTCTGTTATCTTCTGTTGAGTCAGAGTTGAATTTACAACCTTAAAGATAAAATTTCCAAACCTCCTCATTGGTGACGATAAAAAACCCTTTTTCTCTAAATAACGGGAGCCTATTGACATATCAGCAATACCATCTATGACAGGTGTCAGCACCTTTCTTACCTCTGATGCCATGTGCTGGCCATCACCATCTATCTGAACTGCAATATTATAATTGGCATTTAATGCATAGCGAAAACCTGTCTGGACTGCACCGCCTATACCGAGATTTATTGAAAGGTCAATCAACCTCACACCATTTTTTGACCTTACTGCATTGGCAGTGCCATCAGTTGATGCATCATTTATAACCACTATATCTGCCTCTGGAAGATGGCTCTTTATATCATCTATAACACCGCTAATAGAATCTTCTTCATTATATGCAGGGACTATTGCTAAGATATTTTTATTCATGCTGTATAAAGCTGTTTTACAAGATAATTTCCTATGAAATTAGTAACAGTTGTTGGGAGTCTCCGCCAGACAAAAGAGTAAATATTAAAAAGCGGGCTTTCTTCTAAATTAAAAAATTTTTCTCTATTTTCCTTTTCATCTTCAGCAAAAAGATATTGATAATATAGTTGAATCGGCTCTGCCCCCCATTGTTTTTTAAACTCGTATGTCCCTCTTCCTGCCTGACTTCTGCCCATATCAAAGACAGAGAAACCATCTCTTGCCCCCTGCTGTATTGCCTCCCAATACATGAGATTATTGGGACACAAAGAATTATACTCTACAAGGGTCGCTGCATAAGGATTACTTAATGTATCACTAAAAGATATAAGTAACATCCCGCCAATAATCTTACCTTTATACCGTGCAAGAATTATTCTGGAATTATTATTAAAGTTCTTAATTATTGACTCTATATACCTCTTAGGATATGCAGGAAATGAAAGCTCTTTCATCCTCTCTGAAAACACATGATAGAAACTATCAATAAAGTATTTGTCTTTTCCAGTAGCAATCTCAATACCTGATTTTTGTGCTTTCCTTATCTGATTTCTTACTTTAGGAGTAAATCCCTCCCATAGTTTTTCTGCACCCTTGGATAAGTCTATTTGAAAAGTGAAGTTATCTTTCCTTGTAAAAAGGGTATCGGACATGAAAGGGATAATCTGTCTTATCTCCACATACCTTGCGCCACAATCTTTTATTAATTGACTTAACCTATCAATCACTGGAGTTGGGTCTACACTAAATCCATTCAGGCAAATACCCGATTGTGTAATATAGGGTGTAGAAATAAGAAAAGAACCTTTACCAATAAGCGGGCTTTTTATAAGGATAAGGGGTAGGATTCCTCTAATTTTCTTATCATCCTTTATTAAAATATAAAAGGTCTTAAAACCAAATACTTCCTCATAAACTGCCTTCCAGTCAAAAAGGGATGCAAATGAGGCATTCTCACTCTCACTTAAAAATCTGTTCCACTCTTCTTTTACCTCATCGCTATTTACAACATCTGCAGTAACCATAAGAATAAAAACATGATTAATCCACAGATTACGCAGATTTTCACAGATTAAGACTTTTAAAAATATTTTTATCTGTGTTTATCTGTGTCCATCTGTGGTTTCATTAAGTCTTTTTTCATGCCCCGCAGCATTTTTTATATTTCTTTCCGCTTCCACATGGACATGGGTCATTTCTACCTACCTTTTCTCCGTCTCTCTTTGCTTGAGATGGTGTTCCGCCTCCGCCTGCTCCCTCCCCCCTGTGTTCAATCACCCTCTGTTTCTTTTGGGTTATCTCAGCCCTTGCCTCTCTTACAGGCTGGATTTTGAATATATATTCTGTTATCTCTTCCTTTATCCTCTGCATCATTGCTGCAAAGGCATCAAAACCCTCTTTTTTATATTCATTTAACGGATTCTTTTGTGCATAACCCCTGAAACCTATCCCCTCTTTAATATGGTCCATGACGAGGAGGTGGTCCTTCCACTGGTTATCAATAATCTGGAGCATGACCATCTTCTCCAGATATCTCATCATCTCGCTTCCAAGCTCTGATTCTTTCTTCTCATATTTCTTCTCCAATGCTTCATTGATCGCCTCTTTTAGTAACTCAAGATTAATATCTTTTTTATCAAGACTCTTTCCTCCATCAATTGATACCATCCCATTATCAGATGTTATATTTAGTGAGAACTGCCTTATTAGAGAATCACTTAATCCATTTATATCCCAATCTTCAGGATGCCTCCCCTCGTCGGCATAGATACTGACCGTTTCGTCCAATGCCTCTTCCAACATCTCAAAGAACATCTCCTTCAAATTCTCACCTTCCAGAACCTGCTTCCTCTGCTCGTATATAACCTCCCTCTGTTTATTCATCACATCGTCATATTCAAGGAGGTGTTTTCTTATATCAAAATTGTGCGACTCAACCTTTCTCTGGGCATTCTCAATAGCCTTGGTAATCATTTTGTGCTCAATAGGCTGGTCTTCTTCCATACCAAGTTTTTCCATCAAACCAGATATCCTCTCAGAACCGAAAATTCTCAGAAGGTCGTCTTCCAGAGAAAGATAAAATCTTGATGAGCCGGGGTCACCCTGTCTTCCTGAACGTCCCCTTAACTGATTATCTATTCGCCTTGCCTCATGCCTCTCTGTCCCAAGAATATGAAGTCCCCCAAGACTTATTACCTTTTGTTTTTCATTTTCACACTGATTTTTAAGCCCTTCATATACCTTTTTTCTTTCATCAGGTGATAGTTCTGATTCATTTTCATACTGTCTTTTTGCAAGAAAATCCGGGTTGCCCCCAAGGAGTATGTCTGTCCCTCTCCCTGCCATATTTGTTGCAATCGTAACAGAACTGAATCTCCCTGCCTGAGCAACTATCTCCGCCTCTTTCTCATGATATTTGGCATTGAGGACATGATGTTTTATCCCCTTCTTTTTAAGCATATCGCTTATCCCCTCCGATTTCTCAATAGAGATTGTCCCGACTAATACAGGCTGACCATTTTTATTAAGCTCCTCTATCTCCCTTACAATAGCATTAAACTTTTCCTTCTCTGTCCTGTAGATTACATCGGAATAGTCAGCCCTTATCATGGACTTATTCGGTGGGATTACAAGAACCTCTAACTTATATATCTCATGGAACTCTGCGGCCTCCGTATCGGCAGTTCCAGTCATACCAGCAAGTTTATTGTAAATCCTGAAATAATTCTGAAATGTAATTGTGGCAAGGGTCTGGTTCTCATTTTCAATCTTGCATTCTTCTTTTGCCTCCACAGCCTGATGAAGCCCGTCACTCCATCTCCTCCCCGGCATCAATCTCCCTGTAAATTCATCTACAATTACAACCTGATTATCTTTTACTATATAATCAACATCCTTTTTAAACAGTGTATGTGCCTTTAATCCCTGATTGACATGGTGAAGTATCTCTATATTGGACGGGTCATAAAGATTTTCCACGCCAAGAAGCCCCTCAGCCTTTGCAACACCATCTTCCGTCAGTGTCGCGCTTCTTGCCTTCTCGTCAATCTGATAGTCTGCATCCTTTTTCATCCTTGGAATTATTTTGTTAATCTTATAATATTTATCTGTAGATTCTTCAGCAGGTCCTGAGATTATAAGAGGCGTCCTTGCCTCATCTATCAGGATGCTGTCAACCTCGTCAACAATGGCATAATTAAGCTCCCTCTGGACATAGGTATCTATTGAAAATTTCATATTATCTCTTAAGTAATCAAACCCAAACTCGTTATTTGTTCCGTAAGTAACATCACACCTGTATGCATCCTGTCTCTTCCTATCATCCATGTCATGCTGTATTATACCTATAGACATTCCGAGGAATTTATAAATCTCACCCATCCAACTGGCATCCCTTTTGGCAAGATAGTCATTTACAGTAATAACATGTACACCCTTCTCTGTGAGGCTGTTGAGATAAACCGGAAGGGTTGCCACAAGGGTCTTACCCTCTCCTGTCTTCATCTCGGAAATCTTACCCTCATGGAGGGCAATACCTCCTATAAGCTGGACATCAAAATGCCTCATGTTGAGGGTCCTTTTTGATACCTCTCTGACCACTGCAAACGCCTCCGGAAGCAGGTCATTTAGTGCATTCTCTACTGCAGCCCTCTGGTCCAAAGGTGATATGTCAGAACTTAAAGCTGAGAGCACATTGTTCAGTCTCTGCTTGAATTCACCTGTTTTTGCCCTGATATCATCATTAGAGAGTATCTGCATTTCAGGCTCAAGCTGATTTATCCTGTCAACATAAACCTGAAGCCTTTTCAATTCCCTCTCATTTCTGCTGCCAACAATCTTTTTAAGAAGATTACCTATCATAAAAATCATTATATATAGAAATGGTTAGTAATACAAGGGGACGAATCTCTGCTGAGATTTCTAAATCTTTTTGAATAATAAGAGGGGGGTATAAAAAAGAAAAACCCTGATTTTATTCATCAGGGTTTTCTATGCCAATTTATAATAACAGATTATAAATGTTATATTTAATTAAAACCTTTTACATTTACAGCCTGAAGTCCTTTCTCTCCCTGTGTTACATCAAATTCAACCTCCTGCCCTTCTTTCAATGTCTTAAATCCCTCTCCCTTAATTGCAGAGAAGTGGACAAATACATCCTCACCATTTTCCTGTTTTATAAATCCATATCCCTTTGATTCATTAAACCACTTTACTGTACCTTTAGCCATTCTTTTAAAGCCTCCATCAACTGACTGCAGACACTGAACTTTAGACAAAAAGCTTAAGTCTGATGTCTTATGTCTATAAAGATTAACTTTCTTCTAATATATATCTGAACGGGTTTACAGGCACACCATTCATAATCACCTCATAATGAAGGTGTGGACCTGTACTCCTTCCAGTATTTCCTACCTGGGCAATCGCCTGTCCTCTTTTCACCTTATCACCCATATTGACGAGAATCTTGGCATTGTGCCCATACCTCGTCACCACACCATAGCCATGGTCTATCTCCAGTATATTCCCATAGCTTAAATCCTTGCCTGCCCTAACAACTATCCCATCCGCTGGGGATATTACCTGGGCATTCATCCTCGTTGCTACATCTATACCTTCATGCACCTCCTTCCTGTCTGTAAATGGTGATAACCTATATCCAAATCCGCTCGTAACCCAGCCTTTTACAGGCCAGATAGATGGGGTTGATGATAACAACGATTCCTGTTCTTTGAAAAATTCATCCAATTCCTGAAAACTTATCTCCTGAGACCTTGCCTGATTATTTAATTCATCTATATCCTTATTTAACTCCCCAATTATATTTTTACCCTCAAAAGGGAGAATTGATGTATATGCATCAGTCTCTCTGTCGTCAATACCTCCAACACCCCATTTCTGTACCGATGTTGGTGTCCCGTTTCCTTCTAAGGATGTTATCACCCTGAGCTTTCTGTCAAACCTATCAAGCCTTGCCATCTGATGCTCAAAGTCTTTAACCTTCTGGACAAACTGCTGAATCTGGAGCCTCTGCTCCCTCGTTTCTTTTCTTAAACCTTCCAGCTCTATTACCTCTTTACTTAATTTTATGTGGCGGTAGAATAGAAAAGCGGAGGTAAATGTTATAAGAATGAATACACTGAGGAGAATCTTTGCAGATTTTTCGGATATGCTAAAACGGCGGAGTTTCCCTGATATATCAGGTATCACCATTATGGTGTATTGTTTTGGCATATACGCCCTCCTCTATATGAGACTTTTTACCCTCTTACTGTTAGATGTCTTGCAGTCAAGTAATGGGGTTTATACCTGCCCCATTAAAACTGTCTAATTACAACACAACAAACTTATATTTGTCAAGTGCTTTCAGCCATTCTTTTATTTTACCTGCTAATCTATTTTTTTATCAAAAATCGAATTGCCATTTATATCTCATCCTCATCAAAATCAATCCCCCTCCAATCCTTCATACATTCCCTTGTTATCTTTCTTATCGTATCTTTTTCCCTTCTAATGGGCTTCTTTTTCTTAGCTTCTTTATTCAGAAAACCTTTACCGCTTGAAAAATCGTGGTCTTCCTTTTGACCTCCGACCATTCCCTTCTTGTTATCCATAAAACTATTATTTTATAATTCACCTCCTTTCATAAACAAAAACATGATTAACCACAGATAGACACGGAAAAAACAATGAGTTTCAAAAAAATCCGTGTTTATCCGTGATAAATCCGTGGTAGTTTTTATAACTTCCTAATAAAAATGGGTATTCCCAAAAATTATGGGATGTTAATAGAAGTGGATACTTCATACTTAGAGAGTCATCTTCAAATCTTCTTTAATGATAAATTTTGGCATCCTTCTCTTTTTTGTATTGAAATTGTCTGCCACACCTGTGGCTATAATTGGCAATGCTATCGTGGCATCTGAATGCAGTGACACACTGCGAGCATCCCTTGCAATCTTCCCCCATGACTGTGCCTCTTTGAATGTGCATCCAGAGAGTCCACCCCAGTGGGGTGCATCGGCAGTAATCTGGATTGCATATCTATGCCCTTCCGATACAGAATCGCTGATTATGGAAGCGGTAACCTCAGTCTGCTGTATGAAATTCTTCGGCGTCCCTCCTCCTACATATATTACACCTGTAGATTTTGATTTGCTTGCAACCTCTGCAGTCTCAAGAACATCCTTCACCATATCAAACTGGATATTGTTTGACCCTTCCGCCCTCCCAGCCGCAAGTGCTATACCTATTGAACTATCCCCTACGGCAGGACAATAAATTGGAACATTTGCCTTGTATGCAGATGTGAGGATTCCTTCAACTTTACTAATCTTTGAGAGTTTTCCTCCGAGAAGATATAAAAACTCCCTTGTTGTTACTGACCTTTTTCCTGAAACAACTTTAGGGTCTAATCCCCTTGCCCAGATTTTTATAAAGTTATCTGCCTTTCTGAACTCCTGCTCAGATGCAAAGACATCATATATCCTGTCTATCCCCTTTTCAAACAGCTTTATATCGTCAACCTCATGGCTGCCTTGAAAATGGAATCTGCCAAGTGTCTCATGGCAGTCATGAAAGAGATTTGCACCAGTAGATACAAGGCAGTCAATATATCTGTTCTTTATAAGATATGCAATTATTCCCCTCATTCCGGCAGGCACCATGGCACCAGCAAGACCAAAAAATATCGTAGTCCTGTCATTCAGCATCTTCACCCATATATCACGGGCGAGTGCCAGATTCTTCCCCTGAAAGGCACTATTCCCCATCGTATCTAACAGTGCCTTTACTGAATTCCCCTTCTTAATCTCCTGCGGCTTTATCTTAACCTGTAAAAAATTACTCATTTATTTTATACCCCAATAAAAAAGTGAAAATTAGTTTACACTACAAAAATGTAGCCTGTCAAGGACATTTGTCAAGGCTGTCAAGGCATTATCATTATCATTTTGGTATTACAATAAAACCTAATAAATACTCATTTTTTGGGGGTCAATAATTCCCGCGGGGTTGATAAAAGCCTCTTAAAAACACCGAGGATACCTTCTCCCAATGACTCAAATGGCACAGCCGTAATCTCGGGGTCATTCATATCGCCCTTTACCGTATAATAAAACACTATAAGTGCCTTTTTGTCCCCTGTTAAAATCCTGCCGGCAAGAGGTATGCTGCTTATTATCTTATCTACTGTCTGAAACGGCTGGACACCTACAATCATATCCATCTGTTTAGTTCTCATGTCAATTTCCCCCACTGTCGTTATTCTCATTGAATCGCTGTCTATAAGCAAATCCTCTGTTTCTGCAATGCCATTTTTTATTTCAAAATTAGCAATTATTGAATTGTAAGGCATTCCTTCCGTTACAAGGTCAGGGAGCTTAAATTTGAATATCTGATACACATTCAAAAGGGAGAATATCTTTGAGAGGATATGAAACCTGTTTATATTTCCACTATGCATTTCAATATGGATATTTCCATTTAGCGTTTTCTTTATTTCTGCCAGACCCTTGCCTTTTCCTGAAATATTGCTATTAATATTTAAACTGCCATGTATATCACGAAAACCCACAGGCAGCTTCTCATACAGGTTTTCTATATTCATGTTTATTATCTTATTATCCAGAAAAATTTCAGTCCCCTCTTCTTTATCCCAATTCAGCCACCCCTTTGCTATATAGTTTCCGCCAAAACCACTAAGCAACAGATTTTTTACTTTCAGAATCTCGCCGTTATAATAAATATTGAATAACAGGTTTTCAAACGGAATCCCCATTGCCTTACCTTTATTTAAGGCCATCTTCCCCCTCCATGTAATTGCTCTTAATGGGGACTCTGCCTTTTCTTTACCCTCTGTGGAGATTTCCTCTTTTGAAGAAGTAAAAGCTTGTCCTGTTATGTCTTTGGACGGGAAAAATTTATCAAAGTTGAAATGTGAGGCATTGAGGACAAATTCAACAATAGGGTTTGAAAATTCTTTTACACTTGCACTAAACCTGACAGTAGAATCGCCAAAAACTCCATCTGCTGATGATATAAATATTCTGTCCCCTGTAAAATCGGCAGTTGCATTAAGGTTATTAACAGGCATGGGGAGGTAGGTTAATTTAAAGTCCGCATTTTTAACTGACAGCCTCCCTTTTAATTTTGTATCTCTTATATTTTTCATGTATCCCACAGTATTTAACTGAAGAGACATGATGCCTGATGCACCTAAGTCTTCAGCCCTTGTGAGGAATTTAACAACATCAGTGATATCCATTTCATTTGTAGAGACAGACAAGATGAACTTTGGATTGTTATAATTATTCACCTTTCCATTTATATTTATCCTTGCTGTTTTTAAAAATATGACTAAATTATCAATGTTAATGGTATCTGAATTTATCCTCCCATCAAACTGAATGCGATTTGGATAACTCTTATCCTTTTCAAGCCATACATCGTATTTATATGAAGCATCTGTCAGGTCAAGAGTCTGTGAGATGCTGAAATTGCCCTTCCTCCCCTTTAAATAAAGGTTTATCTCAGATACACCCTCTGCCTTTGAGAGTTTTTCCATCTTATCCAATCCGAGGCTCAATGCATCGGACAGATTAAGTCTGGAATAAAAATTTATGTCTATCAACGGATTCTGGGATTTAAAGTCTTTCACAACACCTTTGATGCTAAACTTTGAATCCCTCATATTCCCGTTCAGTTTTTTTATAAGTATTTCTTCGGGTGAAAAATGAAGGGAGCCAGCCACATTTTCAAGAGGGAGTTTGACCTGAGCATGGTGAATAGTTAAGCCTTTAGCCTCGGCATCCACTTCTATATGAATAGGGGGCGTATTTTTTGGCAGAGGGCCGATAATTTTTATATCGGCAGTAATGATACCTGATTTAGCATCTATATTTTTTTTATACTGTAGTGGAACATGCTTTAATAAAGTGTCTTTTGCCTTACGAATATCTGCATCCCCTTTTATAGAAAGTTTTAAATAAGGGAGAGATACCAGCTCTGAAATAGAACCATTGAGATTGATAATTCTGCACTCCTCATAATTGCCACTCACATCCGAGAATATCAGATTTCCATCTTTTAATGTCATCAAACCGTTCAGTCTTTTCAATGGATACTTCCCCTTATTTATATCCAGACTCAAATCCTTAACACCAATAACCCCTGACAGTAATTTAAAATTTGAAGGGTCACTTAAATTTATCAACTCTTTTACCTTTCCTGAAAACTTTAAACTTTTGACTTCCAGCTCCCCTTCCCTTATACCCTCTTCAAAAAATTCTGAAACCCCTAAAGAATGAATCTTCCCCCTTAGATACCTCTTACCTTTGTCTATGTCTAATCTGGGTATGGAAAGGTCAATATTAATTGTGGTTTCATCAGACTTAAATCCATACATTGAACATTTGCCGTTTATTAATAAATCTTCTATCTTAAATTGAATATTTTCAAAATTTAGTGAATCCCCCTTTAAGTTCAGCATATACTTAATAGAGGCTTGATGAGGCTTTGTTGGGTCAGAAAGCACCTCTCTCCTAAAACCTTTATCACCAGAGCCATATTGAGAAAAATCTAATGCCCTGAAGATTATGTCCCCTGAAGATTCAAATCCATTTTTTAAATTTCCCTCTATTGAAGTATCAATATTAAGCCATCCCTCCTGCTGGCTGCCTATAACCGATAGCTCAGGTGGAAAATATTTTTTCAGATAATCACTGAATCGGTTTAGAGGCAATGAATTGACCTTTATATGCCCTCCCCAATTAAAATTGGTGAGATATAGGTAAATAAAATTATGGTGCTGTTCTGCATATCCAATATCCCGTATCGCATCTTTTACAGTCCCGGTTAGTTCAATTGTTGAGGGTTGATACTCATTTACTAGGATTCCGTTTGCTTTAAATTTCATCAGTTTGCGGAAGAAGGGTTTTTCTACAATCATATTCAGCTTATTAAACTCAATAAGATTAGGCTTTTCAGATATAAAGTTATCTATAAAGGTTAGATGGCTGTCAATTATCCTAACATCACTCAACATAGGTATAAACTCAAACTGAAGAGTGCTTAAAAAATGTTTGAACAGCAAAAAGATTGATTTCTTCTCTTCTAATACATATCCCCCTTCCTTCTCAGCCTTGAGTTCTAAGGGCGGTGTAGTGTAATTAGAAATTATCCTTGAAATATTAAAATACCCTTCTCTGTCTCTACTTGCGGATATATCTGCACCTTCAATATATAAGTTTCTGATTACTATTGTCCTTTGCTTGATAAGGGGGGTAATTTTTATAAGTGTCTTTATCCTTTTTGATGAGAATATGCTCAACTCGTTTTCTCTTTCTTTTATTGATACATTGTTCAGCTCCAATTCTATGCCGTTCTTTATTGCAAAATGTATATTACCAATAGAGATAGATGACCTCGTATAGTCACTCAGTCTCTTTTCTATTAGTCCCTTATAATTATTTATATTTAGAAAGATGGGGGCAAGATTAATTAAAGCGGCTAAAAAGAATAAAAAGAAAAGGATGGATAATAGAAACCTTATTCTTGTTTTTCTTTTCATCTCGTTTTTATCATTTTATCTTATGATTGATGAATGGCAGGGATATTTCAATCCAAATAATGCATTACCCACAGAAGATACAGAACTTTTACTATCAAGGAGTCAGAGAGTCATAGCTTCAGAGAAAAACCCTTTATCTTTTCCTATGTCTTTATTTTTTATTTACTGTATCTCCACCTCAGAAACCTCACCATAAGATGTGAGGTCATTTGAAAGTGCACTGATGTTTAATCCCGGAGCCGTTGTTACTGTGGCAATGATATCCAGAGAATCCCTTATTACATTTCTGTATATCTGAATTGTTGTTATTGCAATACCATATTTATTTAATGTTTTTTCAACCTTTCCAATAATATCAGGGACATCCTTTGCCACTAAATTGATGCTCTTTGTACCCTTGCTTGCAAGAAATACCTTCTCCCACCTGCTCAACAGGCTCAATGCAATAATGATTATTACTGTGGCAAGTAATGAACCCACATAAAACCCCGCCCCTGCTGCCAACCCGATTCCTGCAGTAGTCCAGAGGCTTGCGGCAGTGGTAAGCCCCTTTATAGAAACACCAAAACGGAGGATTGCACCTGCCCCAAGAAAACCAATGCCGCTGACAACCTGTGCTGCAATCCTTCCGGGGTCGGAATTCTCAGGATTTCCGATTTCGCTTGCAACATATATTGAGACCAGCATCATGAGGGTTGAACCAACACACAAAATTATATGTGTCCTTAACCCGGCAGGCTGGTTTCTTCTCTCCCTCTCAATTCCTATTATTCCGCCAAGTATAGTTGACAGTATTAATCTTATTGCTATTTCATGATATGTCAGCATATTTAAAACTCTGCAAATTCACCATAATATAACATAAAACCAAATGGACAAATAAAAAAAGTTTGATATAATGAAAAAATAGTCAAAAGATTTTAATTTTAGCAATTAAAGAAGGGAGATGCGAGGCAGACAATGGCAAAGATAATACCTTTCAAGGGTATTTTATACAATAAAGAAAAGATAAGAGACATGAAGGATGTGGTCGCACCTCCTTATGATGTCATATCCCCGCCAGAGCAGGAAGAGTTGTATAAGAGGCATGAGAATAATGTGGTAAGGCTTATACTTGGGAAGGAATCAGACAGTGATACTCCTGATAACAACCGTTATACAAAGGCAAAGGACTCTTTTGATTCATGGCAGAAGGATAGTATCCTTATTAAAGATGCCTTCCCGTCTATTTATGTATATTCACAGGAATATCACCTTGGCGAAACTGAAGGATTTGAGAAGAAGAGGAGACTCGGCTTTATCGCATTATCAAAATTAGAGAACTTTGGAGAAGGGAAAATACACCCACATGAAAATACACTCGCAAAGCCAAAAGAAGATAGGCTTAAACTCATGCAGCACTGTAATGCAAACTTTAGCTCAATATTCGGCCTCTTCTCCGAC
>MHDO01000066.1:973-5532 GCA_001805005.1 Nitrospinae bacterium RIFCSPLOWO2_12_39_16 | reverse complement strand
ATTTTGTGAGGAAATATCTTTTAATAAGGGCAGAATGTTTTAAAAGTGCGGATTTTATATCTGTAAATATTATACCGTTATTTGAAGAAGTATGAAGGCTGAAGGCTGACGGCTCTATACTATCTACTGTATTTTCTATTATTTCTCTCAAGTTCAATTTGCCTATATCTGTCCTCATCCATGTTTCATTATCTGTATCTGTTTCAGGGATTTTCTGAAATCTCTGCCATGCCTCAAGCCTCTTTTCCTTTAGCCACTGCGGTTCTCCACTGGCTACTGATTTTTCTTCAATCTTATCCTCAATTTGAAATTTGTAATTTGTAATTTGAGATTTCATCACCCTACTGCTCCTTCCATCTGAAGCTGTATTAGCCTGTTCATCTCTACTGCATACTCCATAGGCAATTCCTTTACTATAGGCTCAATGAAGCCGCTGACAACCATTGCAGCAGCCTCAGACTCTGAAAGCCCCCTGTTCATAAGATAGAATAACTGTTCATCCGTCACCCTGCTTACTGTAGCCTCATGCCCTATGCTTACCTTCTTTTCATCTATGTCCATATAGGGGTATGTATCAGACCTTGATTTATCGTCAAGTATCATGGCATCACATTTTACATTTGATTTAACACCATGACAGCCTTTAAGCACCTTTACCAGCCCCCTGTAGCTTGACCTTCCGCCATTCTGGCTGATTGACTTTGAAATAATATTGGATGATGTGTGCGGTGCCATGTGGATAACCTTTCCACCCACATCCTGATTCTGTCCCTTGCCTGCAATTGTTAAGGAAAGGATGTCCGCCTTTGCACCCCTGCCGTGCATGAATACAGCAGGGTATTTCATTGTAACCTTGCTTCCGAGATTCCCATCCACCCACTCCATTGTTGCATCCTCATAAGCCACAGCCCTCTTTGTAACAAGGTTATAGACATTTTTTGACCAGTTCTGTATTGTTGTATATCTGAGCCTCGCACCTTTTTTAATTATTATTTCAACGACAGCAGTATGGAGTGAGTTTGTGCTGTATATTGGAGCCGTGCATCCTTCTACATAATGAACAAAAGAGCCCGGCTCTGCAATTATAAGCGACCTCTCAAACTGCCCCATATTCTGGGCATTGATTCTGAAGTATGCCTGAAGGGGTATCTCAATATGAACCCCTTCAGGCACATATATAAAACTCCCGCCGCTCCAGACTGCACTATTTAATGCAGCAAATTTGTTGTCGGCAGGAGGGACGACTGTACTAAAATGCTCTTTGAATATATCCGGATATTCTTTTAATGCAGTATCTGTATCAAGAAATATAACACCCTTTTTCTTCCACTCTTCTTTGAGGTTGTGATAAACCGCCTCTGACTCATACTGGGCACCTACGCCTGCAAGGAATTTTCTCTCAGCCTCCGGGATACCAAGTTTATCAAATGTATCTCTTATCTCCTTAGGCACCTCATCCCATGTCCTTCCCTGTTTATCAGAGGGCCTTATAAAATAATATATGTCATCAAAATTTACACCCGAAAGGTCGCCGCCCCACCACGGCATCGGTTTCTTTAAAAAAATCTCAAGGGATTTCAGCCTGAATTTCCTCATCCATTCAGGCTCACCTTTAAGGTGTGAGATTTCTTCTACGACCTCTTTTGATAAGCCCTTTTTTGATTTAAAGACATATTTCTCCGGGGTCTTAAAACCGTATTTATAATCTTCGCCTATACCGGCAATTCCCTTTGTCATTTCTACCTCTGTTTACTGCCTAATGTTTACTATTTACTTTCCCTTTCAGCCAGTCGTAACCTTTATCTTCCAGCTCCTTTGCAAGCTCAGGACCGCCAGACTTCACAACCCTTCCATCAATAAAGACATGGACAAAATTGGGCTTCACATAGTTGAGTATCCTTGCATAATGGGTTACCATTATAACCCCAACACCTTTTTCAATAGCCCTGTTTACACCTTCGGACACTACCTTCAAGGCATCTATATCAAGCCCTGAGTCAGGCTCATCAAGAACCGCCAAATCAGGATTTAATATCTCAAGCTGGAGTATCTCAAGCCTCTTTTTTTCTCCGCCTGAAAATCCCTCATTGACATACCTTTTTGCAAAAGACTCCTCCATCTTCAGGAATCCCATCCTCTCTTTCAGTAGAGTATTAAACTGGAAGATGGAGACTGGTTTGCCACCATTAGCAAGAGCAATCTTCTTATTATAAATATTCCTCAAAAAATTCATTACAGTAACACCTGGTATTGCCACTGGATATTGAAATGCAAGAAAAAGCCCCCTCTTTGCCCTCTCATCAGGAGATAACATATTTATATTTTCATCGTTTAACAAAAGAGAGCCGTCTTCTATCTTATATGAAGGGTGTCCCATAAGTGTATATGCGAGTGTGCTTTTGCCTGAACCGTTTGGTCCCATTATAGCGTGCACCTCGCCCTTTTTTATATTTAAGCTAACCCCTTTTAATATCTTTTTCCCACTTATGCTTGCCTGAAGGTCATCTATCTTTAAACTTTTATTATTCATATTTATTCCCCTCTATTTAAGTAGTTTTATTTAAAAGGGTATTCCTTACATGCTAAATTAACATATAAACACAAAGCCCTCTATGATATTAATCATGCAACAGGATGCCAATTAATAACTTATTGAAATATAATAAATTTTAGCATTGAGGCAGAACAAAGACAAGACATTATTTGTCTGGCTTATTTTAACATTTCAGGAAAAATGGAAGTGTATATCAAGGGAATATTTTGTTGGTTAGATAGTCTTATGAGTATTGCCTATATATTTTTGATGTTGTTGATAATAAGAACAATGAAACATTAAATTGGTTATAAGTATCCTTCCTCCTCCAACTTCCTTCTTTATGAAATTATACGCAATGCCTTACACCCATCCTCATATTTCAAATCACATGCTCTTTTAAAATCATTAGTTGCATTGACATATTCCCCTTTGTCATTGTAGGCAAACCCTCGTAAATAATAGGCTGGGGCAAAATCAGGAAGCATAATAATTATTTGGCTGAATTCTTCAATTGCATTATTATATTCCCCTTTGTTGTAATAATTAATTCCTTTGGTGAAGTAGGTTTCTGAATAATGACTTGAATTCAACATATTAGCATTGGATAAGTTGGGTGAGAACATACTTATTGCCATCAGATAACTTAATATTATTTTTTTCATAACCATTCCTCCTGATAAGATTAACTTTCAAAATCACGTATCCCTTTGACTTGTTTTTTCTACGACATCTTTGAGTCTTCTCGCACTCCAGCTCTCCGGCATCAACCCTATCTCCGTCTCCTTCAACTCCTCGCCCCGTAAGCCATCGGTAAAAAGCCGGTGCATCAGCGACCGCTTTAGCTCTTTGGTTTTGCCGATGATTTTTTCTTGCTGTTCAATGGTCTGTTGAAGCGACGAAAGCACAAAAGCAATCTTTTCTTGTTCTTTTATTTCTGGCTTAGCAATCAAAAGTCTCTTCGCTTTCGCAAGAGTAAAATGTTTAAAGATAGTCCGCGGTCTACAATCAATTCCAATGCTCTATTTTTAGAAAACTTAAGAGCGTAATAAAGAAAATCAACGCTGGTTTCCTTTAATGGAATGATACCTAAAACATTTTGTGTGGGAGCCACCGGAATTTTGTTAATTGCAACTTCACCGGCCGTGCCATACATAGAAAAAACTAGGCAATTTTCTGGCAAAAGATACGCGCTTGAATTGTCTAACCCTTCTTTCGTTATTGATAGATTAGTTTCAAGCAAATACTTATGAGTGTTGACGACATCTTCCACTTTCACTAATGGAATATCGCCATTCCAATAATCTGGAACATTTGTTTTTGGAGTTCCTCCGGCTTTTAGCCGGTCGCTAACCTTCTCCAAAAACGTCAACTCCCAATCAACTGGGATTGCTCCTATCTCAGTATCTTTATATCCATCAGTCCTAATCATCACTTCAAAAACCCCTTATATCCGATTTTCTTTAATATGCCATTCAGTTCTTTGTCCGTCTTGACGCGGTCATGCTCAAGTTCTGCAAGCTCAACGAGAATTTCTTCTACGTCGCGGTATTCTTCATCTTGGCTATTACCTATATAGCGCGAAGGGCTTAAGTTATAATCATTCTTCATTGCTTCGTCTTTTGCGATTATTTTTACGAATTTTTCAACCCCGTTAGAGATAGGTTGCCGAAGGCGACCGACAGACACCTTTGGTGTCTTATCTCTAACGGGGTCAATATCCTTCCAGTCGTGAAATGCCTTAGCAATCTTTTTAATCTTGTCATCGGGAATAAAATTTTTAGGACGACCTTTCTCAAATTGGAGCGAGCCGTTAATAAGCATGACCTTGTTTTTCTTTTCCTTAGGCTTATTCTTATTCAGAAAAAGAACAATGCCCGGCGCGGTGGTGTTATAAAAAAGATTTTCAGGAAGCAGAAGCACCGCTTCAATCCAATCGTTGTCCACGAACTTTTTGCGGATGTCCTTTTCACGGTTTGACCCCTGATTGCCTGAGCCGCGGGAAACCGCGCCTGTATCAAGAACC
>MHDO01000066.1:0-905 GCA_001805005.1 Nitrospinae bacterium RIFCSPLOWO2_12_39_16 | reverse complement strand
TTGCCGGAGGATAACCACAGTCAAAACGGTTAAAAGTATCCCCTTCGTAAAACTGCGTGTCGTAGCCGTCCTGATTCCACATTGGATTGGCTATCACAAGGTCAAATTTTTTAAGGCTGCTTCCATCAAGAAACTTCGGGCTTATTAGGGTATCGCCGATAGCAATATCGCCTTCCATATCATGGATAAACATATTCATCTTAGCCATGGCATAGGTAACATGGTTCTGTTCCTGCCCGTAAAGATGAAGCGGCTTTGAAATCTTCTTTTCTTTGTCTTTTAAGGCAAGCTGGCATTTAACAAGAAGCCCGCCTGAACCGCATGCCGGGTCATACACCTCCTGCCCCTGCTTCGGGTCAAGGCAATACGCCATCACCCATCCTACCTCTTTTGGAGTATAAAACTCGCCCGCGCTCTGGCCTTGCCCTTCAGCGAATTTTCGCAAAAGATATTCATACGCCCTGCCGAGAATATCCGGCTCAGCATCCTTTAATCCTACTCTGTGACGGCTGATAACCTCAATAAGCTGACTCAGCTTGCCATCGTCAACAATCCTCTGCCCGCTAACCTTGGCATTAAAATCAGCAATATCAATTACGCCCTGCAATTTTGGGTTTTCCTTAGCAATCGCTCGGATGGCGCCGGTTAATTCCTCTCCGATATTTTTTGTTTTCTTGCGTATCTCAGGCCATGTTGAAGAACGGGGAATAAAAAAGCGGACAAGCTTGTGATCCTTCCGCGCTAAATCATAAGCGACCTTTTCATCGCCGAACTCATCACTCAATCTTTTTAGCTCATCTTCAAACACATCTGAAATGCGTTTTATAAAAATAAGCGGCAAGATGTAATCTTTGAATTTCGGCGCATCCACCGCCCCGCGAATACTGCACGCCCCATCCCAGAGC
>MHDO01000065.1 GCA_001805005.1 Nitrospinae bacterium RIFCSPLOWO2_12_39_16 | reverse complement strand
ATCACCTTGCTATGGCAACTGGAGATATGGACAAGACCATCCTGTTCTGGCGGGACCTGCTCGGAATGAGGCTGGTGGCAGGGCTGGGACAGCCTGGATACAGGCATTATTTTTTTGAGATATCGGAAAATGACCTCATTGCCTTCTTTGAATGGACTGGTGTAAAGGCAGTTCCTGAAAAGGTTCATGGTCAGCCGGTCAAGGGGCCTTTTATATTTGACCATGTATCCTTTGGAGTAGAAACTGAGGATAACCTATGGGAACTGAAGGATAAACTATCCGCAGCAGGGTTTGAAGTGTCGGATGTTATAGACCACGGTTTTATCCATTCTATTTATGCCTATGACCCAAATGGCATCCCGATTGAGTTCAGCCACAATAAAGAGGGTATTGACATCCGTAAGAATCCAGCGATGAGGGATACAAAACCTTCTGCCATAACTCTGGAAGGCTCGGAGCCTCAATCAGACAAATGGGCAGAGATTGAGAGACCCACGCCGAAAGAGGAACGTATAGTATATCCTGGTGCTGGAAGCGAATTATTTCATGAGAAAAAGAAGGGGAGATAATAAATCACATCTCCTCAACCTTGAGGATTGCGTAAGTGACATGCAACTATTTGTCCATTTCCAATATCCTTCAATTCAGGATAGACACTTTCGCATATTGTCATCTTATATGGACAGCGAGGGTGAAAATAGCATCCTGACGGCGGATTAATGGGTGAAGGGACATCCCCTTTTAATATAATCCTCTTCTTTTTGACTGTGGGGTCAGGGATGGGGACCGCTGAGAGGAGTGCCTCAGTATATGGATGCTGGGGAGATTCATAAAGCTTCTCACTATCTGACATCTCTACGAGTCTGCCGAGATACATCACTGCCACTCTGTCACTTATATGCTCAATGAGTCTTAAATCATGGGATATGATGAGATACGAGAGTTTGAATTCATCCTGAAGGTCTTCAAGGAGGTTTATTACCTGCGCCTGTATTGATACATCAAGTGCTGAGACAGGCTCATCTCCGATTATTAATTTTGGATTTAATGCCAGTGCCCTTGCTATGCCGACCCTCTGCCTCTGACCCCCGCTGAATTCATGGGGGTATCTTTTCATGTGGTCTGCCCTTAAACCCACCCTCCTCATTAATTTGGCAACCATCTCCTCCTTTTGTTTCCCTTTTGCGATTTTATGGATTTCAAGCGGTTCACCAATGATACTCCCCACTTTCATGCGAGGATTTAATGATGCATAAGGGTCCTGAAAAATAATCTGCATCTCCCTTCTCAGGGGGCGAAGTTCTTTCTTGGTTAAATTTGTTATATCCTTTCCTTCAAATTCAATCTTCCCATCTGTAGGCTCTATAAGGCGGAGGATTGCCCTTCCTGCTGTGGTTTTTCCACAGCCACTCTCACCCACAAGCCCCAGAGTTTCTCCGTGTCTTATCTCAAAGGATATTCCATCCACTGCATAGACATATCCGACTGTCTTTGAAAGAATACCCCCCTTTATGGGGAAATGCTTCTTTAAATTGGTAACTTTGAGTAAAGAGTTATTCATAAAATAATTTTTAGCCACAGACTTTCACTGACTAAAAAAGTTAAAGTGAAAATGGAAACAATACATACTTACACCTACACTTTATTCAAGTCTGTATGAGTCTGTGACCGATTCCTTATGTGTGTCCAGTTCAGCCCTTTAAATTCTCCACGCAGTGCGTGGAGAATTGGATAAGCCTCATATAACTGAACCATATACCAAAGATTTTGAGAAGAGAATCCTTTCCCATACCTTTGAGTTAATTGTGCAGTCAGTGATTGCACTATTTGTTCCCCATACTCTGCCCTTTTAAATTTTATTATTTCTTCTTTTATAGTTTTTCCAACATTCCAGTAAAGAATAACCATCTCCTGATTTATTGTAGCAGCAACCTTTCTTCTTGCTTGTTCAATTAAAACGGAGATTTTATCAAAAAGACCTTTATTTTTCTGAATTTTACTCATCAATCAATCCTTCTTTACCATAAGCAAAGGCACAGATAGCCCTAAAACATCATCCCGCCATGCGGATTTTTAGTTTATTAATCTCCTTTAAGCTATTCTTTTTTAAATTCCTCAAGTTTGAAATCCACCCTATATAAATAGACTTCAACATCCTTTAATTTCTTCAGTGCATAATAAAGGCGATTATCATATCTGGCTGAAATTATAATTCCCTTTGTTGGCTTTCCTCCTGTCTTATGTTCCTCAAGCCATCCCATATATCTTGTCAATTGCCCAACGGTATCATCACTTGTCTGGTCCTTCTTCAGTTCAATAACAACCAATTGTTTGGTTGCCTTATCCTGTGCAAGAATATCAATCTTGCCAATATCGGTTTTATATTGTTGACTTATTATCTCTCCGTTTTCTTCTATTAAGTCATACTTTTTCCCCATCTCTGTCCTATCCCAATTTTCAATAAGAAAATCTTCAAGTTGACTCTCCATGTAAAATAATGCTTTATCAGCTTTTCCCTCCCTTGTCAGTTCTTCAGGAGAATATTCAGGTTCGCTACTGATATCCTCTGGTTGCTCTCCTCTCCAATGTCCTTTGATTTCAGAATTGTAAAGAAATGTAGATATTGTTCTGGGCGAAGCATTGATACCTAATGACTTGAAGCCTGCTATTATTGCGTTATTGGACATTACTATTTTCTTGCCTGGTGAATCGACATCAAAATTTGGACCACCCGAAAAACCGAAAAATTCAATTATCTTCCTCCTATCCCCCAAGGATACTACAGAGATATGTTCTATCGCATGTGCAAAAAGGATAGTATTAATTGCAATAGCGCTCTTACCTGTCAAACTATTTTTCCCACTCGTATTTTTTTCATACAATTCATTTATTAAACGGATTTTCTCTTTATCATCTTTCTCAATAAAGATGTTGTTAAGTAAGTCTTTAAGTTTTGCATTACTCTTGATCTCCCTGAACATTCTCCTCCATACACCCTGTGGGATCATGGCTTTGGCCACCGATTCATCTTTTCTGGTGTTTCCTTTTCCATTTTTATCAAGGATTCTTATCATGTCATCTATATCTGATTCGTTTAAATTGGATATTCTTTTGTTAATGACTTTATTATTCCAGAACTCTCTGAATCGTCTGCTGTGATCATTCCATATAGCAGTTTTAGCTTCTTCATCATAGCCATCTCTAAATTTATTGAATATGTCAATTATCTTTTGTTTTTCCATAATGTAATTAAACTGTCTTTTTATCCTTCTGCAAATGTAAAAGCATCTTCACCAATCCAGATACACATCTGCTACCATCTTATAACTTCTAACCCATTGATATTATCAAAGTGGGCATCACCAGTAACAAGGGGCAGATTATGTTCAATACAAATAGATGCAATCCAAAGGTCATTTTCAGGAATGGGACGTCCCTTTTTCTTTAACTCTAATCGTATAGCACTATAATGGCTTGCTGTTTCTCTTGTAATGTTCAAAACATTGCAGTCATCAATAAATTCATTGTAAATCTTTAGATTTTCTTTTGGGCGAGATGAATTTCTGGCAGTAAATAAAAGTTCTGCTATAACAGGGGTAGGAAGATAAATGGTTGATAAAGTGGTAAGCCTCTTTGTAACAAGAGGGTCATTCTTAAATAACCGTATAACTATGTTTGTATCAAGACTAATCTTGCCATTCATCTATATTTACCTTTTCAAACTCATCTTCTATCACCTTCATCATTTCGTCTGCCTCTTTATTACTGAGTATGCCGGCAAATTTTAGAATTGGATGAGTCCCCCTTTTTTCAGTAGAAATAGTTACCTCAACCTCAGTATTCTCTTCTAATCCTTCTATTTGGTTCAAAGGTCTCAACACACCATGCTCATATATAGCATGAATCGTTTTTGTCATTTTCAATCACCTCCAGTAATGTATTATAACAAATTCAGGAAATTATGCTTAAATTATATAAAAATTTCATTAACTCACCAGCCAGCATGACGCCAAATGTCCATCACCACCAGATTTTAACTCAGGCTCTTTTTCTCTGCATATATCCATTACAAATGGACATCGGGGATGGAAATAGCACCCCTTTGGCAGATTATAGAGACTCGGGACAATTCCATGTATTTCATGGAGCCTTCTTTTTACTTTGTGATTTTCTGCCGCCTTATCTACACGAGGGACAGATTTAAGAAGTCCCTGAGTATATGGGTGTAATGGATTTGCAAAGATTGTCTTTACATCCGCTGTCTCCACTACTTTTCCTGCATACATTATTACTACATTTTTTGCAGTATCTGCAATAATCCCAAGGTCATGGGTTATTAAGATTACTGCCGAGCCAAACTCCTCCTTTAATTTAATCATCAGGTCAAGTATCTGTGCCTGAATTGTTACATCAAGTGCTGTGGTAGGCTCATCTGCAATCAGGATTTTGGGATTGCAGGCGAGTGCCATAGCTATCATGACCCTCTGCCTCATGCCGCCGCTCAACTGATGGGGATATTGATAGGCAATCTTTTCAGGGGCAGGTATTCCTACAACTTTAAGCATCTCTATAGATTTTTCCATTGCCTCTCTTTTGTTTAATCCCTTATGCACAGTAAATGCCTCAGAAATCTGGTTGCCGACAGTGAATACAGGGTTCAGGGCTGTCATCGGCTCCTGAAATATCATTGAGATTTTATTTCCTCTGATTTTTCTTATTTCCTCATTAGAGAGTTTAAGCAGGTTATTACCTTCAAAGATTATCTCCCCATCCACAATCCTGCCGGGAGGTTCCTGTATTAATCTCAGAATTGATAAGGCACTTACAGTCTTTCCACAACCTGATTCACCCACAAGCCCGAGTGTCTCGCCCTCATTTATACCGTAACTTACACCATCAACTGCCTTAGCCACACCCTCTGATGTATAGAAGTAAGTCCTAAGATTTTTAATCTGCAATATAGGCTCTGACATGGAGCTATTATAATTTTCTTTTGCTGGCAAGACAAGGGAATTTCTTTGTTGAATATTCACTGTAGTATATGGTAAATTTCTCACATAAAAAAGGGGGAGAGATGATACTAAAAGAAGAATTATTAAAGATAGTGCGAAAACAGTCATACGAAAAAAGAAAGGTCGTTCTTTCATCAGGCAAGGATAGTGATTTTTACATTGATGGCAAGATGACTACAACTAACCCGAAGGGTGCGTTTTTAGTTGGAAAATTAATGTTTGAGAAGATTAAAAATCTGGGGCTTGATGGTGTTGGCGGGCTTACAATGGGTGCTGACCCTATTGCAACTGCAATTGCCATTGTGAGCCATATAGAAGGAAGGACTATAACTGCCTTTTTTGTAAGGAAGGAGCAGAAGAAACATGGGAAGCAACTCTGGATTGAAGGAGGGTGGGGGCTTAAAGAGGGCTCCAAGGTTGCCATAGTTGAAGATGTTGTTACGACAGGCGGTTCAACACTAAAGGCTATTGAAAAGGCAGAGGAGGCAGGGTTCGTTGTTGCAAAGGTCTTAGCCCTTGTGGACAGGGAAGAAGGGGGAAGAGAGAATCTTGAAAAAAAGGGTTACAGGTTTGAATCTATTTTCACAAAAGGGGATATCTTAGGAGAAGGTTAATGTGTATCTTTTTAGTCTTTGACAGCAGTGAAGAGACAGGGTTTTCGCACCTCAAGTTTCCCTACAATAATTACTTCTGCATCAGGAGGCTTGAGCAAGGGGCTGCATTAGGGACCAATGAATCCCTCTGTCCATATCTATCCGCCTTGGAAGAGTGTCCTGATTTCTGTTTAGATAAGGAAGAAGACGATGATTAGAATATTTTTAATAATATTTTGTTTGATACTCTCACTTACTGGCAGTTCTTTAGCAGACAATCTAAAAAATAAAAAAATAGATGGAATGGTTTTTATCAAGGGCGGTTGTTTTCAGATGGGGGATACATTCGGAGACGGTTATGCAGGTGAAAAACCTGTGCATGAGGTCTGTGTAAATGATTTTTACATTGGAGAGAATGAGGTAACTCAGGGGGAGTGGAAGGCACTAATGGATAACAATCCGTCTGTCAATAAAGGTGGTGATGATTATCCTGTTGACTCAACTGAGTGGGAGGATGTTCAAGAGTTCATAAAAAAATTGAATGTGAAAACCGGAAAAAGCTACCGCCTTCCTACAGAGGCTGAATGGGAATATGCAGCGAGGAGTGGAGGCAGGAAAGACAAATTTGCAGGAACGAGTAATGAATCAGAGCTTAAAGAATATGCATGGTATTATGGAAATGCCGACAATGAGACCCATCCTGTAAAACAGAAGAAGCCTAATGCCCTTGGGCTTTACGATATGTCAGGTAATGTATGGGAGTGGGCATCTGACCTGTACGATGGAAGTTATTACGATATAAGTCCTAAAGACAATCCAAAAGGACCGGATAATGGGATGTATCATATGCTTCGCGGCGGTTCATGGTATAGTGTGGCTAAGAATGCGCGAACAACTGACCGCTACTGGACAGATGTTGGTGGAGGCGGCACAGATACATTGTATGGATTTCGCCTTGCAATGTCTGCAGATTAGATATCATTAATATTTTACAAAATAAATTCTTGCTAAAGGGACAAGAAAATTTACCACGAAGAACACTAAGAACACGAAAAAACATAATTTAGCCACAGATTAACACAGATTTTTTTAATTAAAATTTATATGGTTCTTGTGTAAATCTCGTGAAATCTTGTGGTTTCATAATTCTTTTTCTTTGTGAGCTTCGTGACCTTCGTGGTTAAATTGTTTTGATTCCAACTTGTACGGAATTAAGGAGCAACTCAAGTGCCATTTGATATAAGTATAAAGATTGCCGGACAGGCAGGTCAGGGGATCCAGTCCATTGCTGAAATACTGCTGAAGGTGTTAAAACTTAATGGACTGCATGTTTTTGCCTATCAGGATTATATGTCCAGAGTCCGCGGTGGACATAATTTCATGCAGGTCAGAATAAGTGACAGTCCTGTATACTCAATAAAGGAAGATTGCAATATCCTTGTAGCCCTTGATACAAATAGTGTTGATGTGCATAGAAATGAGGTTCCAAAGGGAGGGGCAATAATCTATGACCCTAATTCAATAATGGTTGACTCTCCTGACAGCAGATACTTTCCAATCCCTCTTACTAACCTTGCCAAAGAAATCGGCAGTCCTATCTTGAGCAATACAATATCTACAGGTTCTATTCTGGCACTATTGGATATAGATAAAATGGATGCAGAGGAATTTATAAAAAAACAGTTTGCCAAGAAAGGTGAAGAGACAGTAGAAAAAAATTTAAAGGCGTTGGTGAAGGGCTATATATATTTTTTAGAGAATTTCCGCAGTTGGAAATTTACAGATATAAAGGCACAGAAGAAAAATAAGACGATTTTAATAAACGGAAGTGAGGCAATAGGGTTTGGTGCTATTGCCGGCGGATGCCAGTTCATTGCTGCCTATCCAATGAGCCCTTCTACTGGAGTCTTTACATATATTACAGGTAAGGCAAAAGAATTTAATATTATTTCTGAACAGGCAGAGGATGAGATTGCAGCAATAAATATGGCATTGGGTGCATCCTTTTCAGGTGCAAGAGCAATGACGACTACATCGGGTGGTGGTTTAAGTCTAATGGCGGAGGGTTTGAGTTTGGCAGGCGTGATGGAGGCACCGGTTGTAGTTGTAAATGCCCAGAGGCCCGGCCCTGCAACAGGTCTTGCAACAAGGACAGGGCAGGAAGATTTGGAGTATGTATTGCATATTGGACATGGGGAATTCCCGCGATTTGTCTTTGCACCGGGGCATCATGAGGAGGCTTTTTATACTACAATCCATGCGTTTAATCTATCGGATAAATATCAGGTCCCTGCATTTATTTTAATTGACCAGTATTTTGCAGATACTTATGCAACAGTGAAGGAATTTGATTTGAATAAAGTAAAAGCAATCAGCTCTCAGCAATCAGCTTTTAGTAATGATTATAAGAGGTATCAGATTACAAAGGATGGTGTATCACCGAGGGCATATCCGATGCAGGGTGATTTCACATTTATTGCAGACAGCCACGAGCATACAGAGAATGGTCACATAACAGAGGATGGAGAAGTTAGAAATAAGATGGTGGAGAAACGTTTCAGGAAATTGAAAGGTATGCAGAAGGAATTTGGCAAACCAACCTATTACGGTGATAAAAAGGCAAAGACTGTCTTTTTGGCATGGGGGTCAAACTACGGAGTTGTTAGAGAGACTGTAGCTTATTTAAAAAAACAGAAACGCTCTGCCGCCATGCTCCACTTTAACCGCATCTACCCATTTCCGAGAAAAGAGGCAGTAGCATTTCTTAAAGGTGCAAAAGAAATAATTACAGTAGAAAATAATTATCAGGGACAATTTGGTAATATATTAAAGACAGAGACAGGTATAGAGGCAGATGGAAAAATCTTAAAATACGACGGCAGACCTTTTACAGTGGAGTATATATTGAAAAAACTGTCAGCTATAAGCTGATAGCTGACAGCTAAGATTATGGAAAATATAAATCCATTTCATTATGAAGGTGAGCTTTCGTGGTGTCCGGGATGCGGGGACTTCCAGATATTAAAGTCTGTAGAGAAAGCCCTGACTTCACTGAACAAAAAACCTTCAGAGGTTGTGCTGGTTTCGGGCATTGGTCAGGCAGCCAAACTCCCCCATTACATGAAAGCAAATGGGTTTAATGGGCTTCATGGAAGGGCATTACCACCCGCCTTCGGTATTAAATCCTTCAACAGGAATCTGACTGTCTTGGTAACTACAGGAGATGGTGATTGTTATGGCGAAGGGGGAAATCACCTCATTCATGCAATAAGGAGAAATATAGATATTACCGTGATTGTCCATAACAATCAGGTCTATGGATTGACAAAGGGGCAGGCGTCACCGACATCTGAGGTTGGCATGGTTACGAAGACCCAGCCCTTTGGTGTTGTATCACTTCCCTTTAATCCAATTGCCTTTGCTATTGCTATGGATACACCCTTTGTAGCCCGCAGTTATTCAAAGGAGATAGATTTTACAGCCGATTTGATAAAACAGGGGATTGAGACCAAGGGTTTTGCACTGATTGACATATTACAGCCCTGTGTGTCTTTTAATAAGATTAATACATATCAGTGGTATTCACAGCGGGCATATAAATTGGACAACAGCTACGACCCGACAAACAGGGTAAAGGCATTTGAGAAGTCTCTTGAATGGGGAGATAAGATACCAATCGGTGTTATATATCGTTCACAGAGGCAAACTTATGATGAGACTTTGGATAGACTCGGCATTAAGCCACAGGTAAATAGCCAACCTGATTTATCAAAGGTAAAATCCCTTATAGATGAGTTTTAGCCACAAGACTCTTACAGACTAAAAAAGAAGATAAGAAACTCAACTTTTTATTCTTTAAATCTGTGTAAGTCTGTGGCAAAAAGATATTTATGAAAATCATCAGAGGTTCACAGAATATTAAAAATAAAATAAAAAACCCTGTTCTTACACTCGGTAATTTTGATGGTGTCCATCTTGGGCACAGGGAGATATTCAGAAGGGTAGTGGAGAGGGCTAAGGAGATTGATGGGACAAGTATAGTATATACATTTGAGCCGCACCCATTGCGAATAGTAGCGCCAAGCAGAACTCCGCCACTCCTTACTACATTTAGAAAGAAGATGCAATTGATGGAGAAGTCTGGTATAGATATAGTTGTGTGTGCTGATTTTACAAAGAGGTTTGCCGACCAGCATCCCAGGGATTTTGCAAGAGATACATTGTCAGGAAAAATCGGCGTAAAAGAGGTCTTTGTTGGATATGACTACACCTTTGGAAAAGGGAGGGAAGGGACTATTGACTACCTTAAAAAGATGGGGGAGGAGTTTGGATTTAAGGTAACGGTCATAGATGCACTAACAATTAATGGAGAGATAGTCAGCAGCACGCTTTTAAGGGATACAATTGAAGATGGTAAGGTTGAGAAGGCAAAGGGGTTGCTGGGAAGGTATTATTCAATTGAAGGGCGGGTTGTTGATGGTTTTAAAAAGGGGAGTGTAATAGGTTTCCCAACTGCAAATATAGATACATCTCACGATTTGATACCCCATACCGGTGTGTATGCCGTGAAGACCCTTGTTGACGGTGAAATTTTTAATGGTGTGGCAAATGTAGGTTTTAATCCCACCTTTCACAGAGACAGATTGAGTGTTGAGGTTCATATATTTAATTTCAGCAGTGATATATATGGCAGAGAGATAGAGGTGTTTTTTATAAAAAGGGTAAGGGATGAGGTTGAATTTGGCTCTGCTGATGAATTAAGGATACAGATAGAAAAAGATGTAAATGGTGTAAAGGGGATATTAAATAGTGTCGGCAATGAAGCAGTTAGACATAAACTGATGCGAATAGATAAATGAAAAAAAAACATCTAATTATAACGTTTCTTATTACTATAGGGGCGCTTTACTATACATTTAAAAATATAACATTCAGCGAGCTTTTAAAAGCCCTTTCCACTGTCAACTACATAAGCCTGTTGCCTGCAATTCTGATTATCGTATTGACATATCTATTCAGGGCAATTCGCTGGAAGTATCTTGTAGCTCCCCTAAAAAATGGTGTAAAGACATCAAATCTGTTTTCCCCCCTGATGATAGGATTTATGGGGAACTTGCTTCCTGCAAGGGCAGGTGAATTTATAAGGGCTTATCTGCTTGGGAAAAAAGAAAACCTCTCTTTTAGCGTTTCATTTGCTACAGTTTTTGTTGAAAGGTTATTTGACCTTATCTGCCTTATGCTGATTATGACATGGTTGCTGGTTTTCAGGGCAGATATATTTCTTTCAGCAGGAAATTTTAAGGATGTAGCGGTTGTGAATATTCTTCGTAAGTTTGGCTTACTGACATTTATTATATCAATCGGCATAGTAACCTTTTCTTATCTTCTCCTTCATTTCAGGGAGAAGATGTTAAATGTAATAAGATTTATAGTTAAACCATTCCCGGCAAGATTTTCATGCGGCTTAATAGAATTTATCAATTCATTTGCACAGGGGCTTGGCATCCTCAATGATATTAAGTCTATCTTTCTCATAAGCATACTCTCGGCAATCTTATGGATATTTATGATATTAAGCTATTATCCCTTTTATCTTGCTTTTGGATTTACCGAACTCCCCTATATCTCAATTCTTGTCCTGATAGTTGTTGTTGGTGTTCTTATAAGCATATTCCCTACGCCGGGATTTCTCGGCTCCTATCAGGCAGCCTGCGTAATAGGGCTTCATGAGATATATAAGGTGCCTGAGGTTGCCGCGGTAAACTTTGGCATAATAAGCTGGTTTGTGCAGATGGGGGTAGTATTTGTTCTGGGGATTTATTTTATATTCAAAGAAAATATATCGTTTAAAGAGTTAAAGAGTTTTAGGGTTAAGGAGTTAAAGAGTTAAGAAAATGAGGGCTTTTTTAAACTCCATAACTCTTCAACTCCTCAACTCGCTAACTTACTTATGAGCATCTATCTTGATAATGCGGCAACATCTTTTCCAAAGCCTGAATCAGTCTATAAGGCTGTAAGTGATACCCTTAGAAAATACGGCTCAAGCCCCGGAAGGGGCGGGCATAAGATGTCCATTCAGACTGAAAGGCTTATCTTTGAGACAAGGGAGAAAATAGCCTCCTTCTTTAACATTCCCAATAGTAGTAATGTCATATTTACATTCAATGTAACAATGGGAATTAATCTTGCACTAAAGGGTTTTCTAAAGGCAGGCGACCATGTCCTAACATCAAGCATGGAGCATAACGCTGTTATGAGGCCTCTTAAGAGATTGGAAAATCCTCCCCTTGGGGGGATTAGTAAGACAGTTGTCCAGTGTTCAAAGGAAGGATTTCTCAATTCAAAAGATATAGAAAGAGAAATAAAGCCAAATACAAAACTAATCATAATTACCCATGCTTCAAATGTTGTAGGCACAATATTG
>MHDO01000064.1:6354-7094 GCA_001805005.1 Nitrospinae bacterium RIFCSPLOWO2_12_39_16 | reverse complement strand
AAATTAATGGGGAAGATTAAAATTAGCCGTGATGCAGAGCTAAACAGACAATATCCAGAGGCAATGCCAAATCTGATAGAGATTATCACAAAAAATGGGAGGAAATTTTCAAAGATGATTACCCATCCCAAAGGACATCCAAAAAACCCGATGACAGATAAAGAAGTGGAGGCGAAGTTCAGGGCTATGGCAACAGGTCTTCTTTCCACAGGACAGGCAAATAAAATTCTCAATAAACTCTGGCATCTGGAGGATATAAAGGATATGGGAGAGATAATACCACTCCTTTTTGTAGAATAATGGAACGAAAAACTTCACATTTCAGGCAGCTTATTAAAAAAGGTACAGTAGTTATGCCGGGGGCATTTAATGCTGCTACAGCCCTGCTTATAGAGAAAGTCGGATTTGATGCAGTCTATATTTCAGGGGCAGGGTTGTCCAATGGTATGGCAGGTGTCCCTGACATCGGTTTACTAACCATGACAGAGGTTGTCCAGCAGGCAGGCTATATTGCCAGTGCTGTCAATATCCCTGCCATAGCAGATGCAGATACAGGTTTCGGGGATTTACCGAATATAGCAAGGACAGTGAGGGCATTTGAGAGTGTGGATGTTGCAGGTATCCACATAGAAGACCAGGAGTTTCCAAAGAGATGTGGCCACCTTCCGGGGAAAAAGGTAATTCCTGCTCAAGACATGGAAGAAAAAATAAGGATAGCCTGTGATGCAAGAGAGAACCCT
>MHDO01000064.1:553-6345 GCA_001805005.1 Nitrospinae bacterium RIFCSPLOWO2_12_39_16 | reverse complement strand
AAGAGAGAACCCTGATTTTCTGATTATAGTTAGGACAGATTCAAGGGCAATTAACGGTCTTGAAGATGCAATAGAAAGGGCAAACCGATATATAAGGGCAGGTGCAGATGTAATCTTCCCCGAGGCACTGGAGTCAAAAAGGGAGTTTGAGATATTTGCAAAAAAGGTAAAGAGTATTCCCTTAATGGCTAATATGACCGAGTTCGGTAAAACCACATATATATCTGTTAGAGAGTTTGAAGAGATGGGTTACTCCATTGTCATCTTTCCACTGACCGCCTTCAGGGTAGCTATGAAGGCAATGGAGGAGGCATTGACAGAATTAAAGAAAAGCGGCACCCAGAAGGGGTTTATTGACAGGATGCAAACTCGGGAGGAGCTTTATAAGCTTTTGAGATATGAACCAGGAAAAACATGAACAAAGATATACTTTTAACCACAGATTTTCACAGATGACAAGAGCGAAGGGTTCAGAATGACATTTCTGTGTTCCATCTGCGGTTGTTTTTATAATTTTCTATGAAACCAGAGGTGAGTCCAGGACTTGAAGATATTATTGCAGATACCTCCTCTATCTGTAGTGTCGAGCATGAGACAGGTCTCATCTACCGCGGCTACAGCATAGAAGACCTGTCAGAAAATGCCACCTTTGAGGAGGTGGCATATCTACTCATCTTCGGTAAGCTTCCCGACCATAAAGGACTTGAAGATTTCATCTCCAGATTATCTCAGGAGAGACCTGTCCCAGAAGATATTCTCCATATCATCAGGAGACTACCCAGAACCAGCAATATTATGGATGTCTTAAGGAGTGCAGTCTCTATCCTTGCCCTCTATGACCCGGATGTTGCTGATAATTCCCATGATGCGAATATCAGAAAGGCTATAAGGCTCATAACCAGTATACCTACCGTTATAACATCTATCTACCGCATACTTCATGGTAAAGAGCCTATCCACCCGGATCCAAAACTCTCTCATACCCAAAACTTTTTCTATATGCTAAATGGAGATATCCCTGAAGACTTTATAGCTAAAGCACTTAATGTATCCCTCATCCTTTACGCAGAACATGAGTTCAATGCATCTACATTCTCTGCGAGGGTAACAGCATCAACCCTTTCGGATATGCACTCAGCCATCACTTCTGCTATCGGGACACTGAAGGGTTCACTCCACGGAGGGGCAAATGAAAGGGTCATGCAGATGCTTCTCAATATTGGAGAATCAAGTAAGGCGGAAGTCTGGATCAAGGATGCCCTTGCACGAAAGGAGAGGATACCTGGCTTCGGTCATAGGGTTTATAAAAAGGGGGATTTCAGGTCAGATATAATCAAGCGATACAGCAGAGAATTGGAAGAGCGTTCGGATCAGACAGAATGGTATAAAATCTCCTGTATCATAGAAGATGTAATGTCAAAGGAGAAGGGGCTATATCCAAATCTGGATTTCTACTCTGCCTCTGCCTTCTATCTGATGGGCATACCCATAGAGTTATTTACTCCCGTCTTTGTGGCAGGCAGGATTACAGGCTGGACAGCCCATGTGATAGAACAGCATGAGAATAATCGTCTCATCCGTCCAAGGTGTTTATACACCGGTCAGAGGGGACTTAAGTATCATAAACCAGAACAAAAACATAATAAAACCACGGAAGGACACGGATAAACCCTGTTAGATAATAGATATTCAATGGAATTATCCCCATTCAACAGCAAATATCTAACAGGGTAAACACAGAAAAAGTAAAAGGATTTATCTTGTCTGTGTCCATCCGTGATAAATCCGTGGTAATTTTTATAATTTCCTTGACATGAACAAGCCCCCTCAAATGAAATTCGGTCAGATGGAGCTTCATATTATAAGTGATGGCGAGTTCAGCCTGGATGGCGGGAGTATGTTTGGCGTAGTGCCAAAGACCCTGTGGAAAAAGTTAAAACCATCAGATGAACTGAACAGGATAAGGCTGGGGCTTAACTCTCTTCTGATAAAACACTTTAAAAAAAATATTATAATTGACACAGGCATCGGGACAAAGATTGATAAAAGGGATATTGAGCTATACGATATTAGAAGGAAGAGGTCTTTCATAGAACAACTAAAAGACCTATATTTAAAACCTGAGGATATTGATTATGTAATTCTTACCCATCTCCATCTTGATCATTGCGGAGGCTGCACATATATTGATTCAAATGGTATCTTAAAGCCAACCTTCCCAAATGCCATTCACATAGTTCAGAGGAAAGACTGGGAGGATGCCAATAATACAAATATAAGGACAAGGTCATCCTACCTAAAAGAGGATTATCTTCCCATCAAAGAGGCAGGATTACTCAAATTTGTAAATAAGAGAGAAGAGATTATGCCGGGAATATCTGTAGAAAGGACAGGGGGACATTGTGATGGACATCAGATTGTCTTTTTTGAATCCGAAGGGAATAAGGGAGTCTATCTCGGAGACCTCATACCGACTACAGCCCATCTAAAGCCCAACTGGACAATGGGATGGGACCTATATCCATTGGAGGTTATTAATAAAAAAGTGATATTATTGGATGAGGCATACTGCTATAATTATCTCCTAATATGGGAGCATGAGGATGAAATCCCATGGGGACATATACAAAAGGACGAAAAAGGCTACAGAGTAATTAGCCACAGACTTACACAGACTTTATAAAAGGCAGAATACAGAATTTCAGAATAAAAGAGACATTTATTTTATTTTTTATTCTGACTCCTGACTCCTGAATTCTATTGGCTTTGTCAGTGAAAGTCAGTGGCAAAAAAGAAATAAGAATGATATGAATCTCTATCTCACTGAAGAACAGAAGATGTTACAGCAAGTTGTGAGGAAGTTTGCCAGTGATAAGATAAGACCTCTGTCAGAGAAGATAGATGCAGCTGGCGACATCCCCTCCTCTTTAACAGATGAGATGGGAGGGCTGGGGCTTATGGGTATTACAATCCCTGAAGAATACGGTGGTGGAGGGATGGATACAGTCTGTTATGTCATTGCAATGGAGGAGATTGCAAGTGCCTGTGCCTCCACATCCACTATTGTAACAGTAAATAACTCTCTTATCTGTGAGCCTATCTTCCGCTATGGAACAGAAGCGCAAAAGAAGAAGTTTTTAACCCATCTGGCGAAAGGTGAAATGCTCGGCTGTTTTGCCCTTACAGAGGCAGGGGCAGGCTCGGATGTAGCAGCCATAAAGACCTCTGCCGTCAAAGAAGGTGATGGGTATGTCCTTAATGGCTCAAAACTTTTTGTCTCTAATGGCAAGAGGGCACAGGTAGTTATAGTATTTGCAGTGACCGATGCCGATAAGGAGCATAGAGGGATAAGTGTCTTTATTGTTGAAAAGAAAACTCCGGGACTATCCATTGGAAGAACAGAGGAAAAATTGGGGATTAAAGGCTCGGAGACCGTAGAGCTAATCTTTGAGATGTGCCGTATCCCGAAGGAAAATCTACTTGGACAGGAGGGGGAGGGGTTTAAGATAGCGATGAATACCCTTGATATGGGGAGGATTGGAATTGCAGCCCAGTCTGTAGGAATTGCACAGGCATGTCTTGATGAGGCTACTCAATATTCCCAAAAAAGGGTCCAATTTGGTAAGCCTATTGCCCAATTACAGGCAATTCAATTTATGATTGCCGATATGGCAATGGAGATTGAGGCTGCAAGGCTCCTTACTTATAGGGCTGCATATATGAAGGATAGGGAACTAAAATTTATAAAAGAGTCATCAATGGCAAAGCTATACGCATCAGAGACAGCTAACAGATGTGCCTACAAGGCACTCCAGATCCATGGCGGCTATGGATATACAAAGGATTTCCATCTGGAGAGATATTACAGGGATGCCAGAGTTACAACCCTATATGAGGGGACTTCAGAGATTCAGAGATTGACCATAGCAAAGGAGTTGATGAAGGACATATAAATTTATAGCCACAGACTTTCACTAACTTTAAAGATTTGAAATTTCAAATTTAAGATTTGAGCTTTTTATTAAGTCTGTGTAAGTCCGTGGCAAAAGTATTAGTTATGAAAGAGAGAAAAGAGAAATTTACAAATCTTTCCAATATGGATATAAAGAGTGTCTATACACCTGAAGATGTGAAAAATATAGAGGACTCAAAGGATATTGGACTTCCATGTGAGTTCCCATTTACCAGAGGTATACATCAAACCATGTATAGGGGGCGTCTGTGGACAATGAGGCAGTTTTCAGGATTCGGAGCTGCTGAGGATACAAACAAAAGGTTTAAATACCTTTTAAAGCATGGTGAGACAGGGTTATCCACCGCCTTTGACATGCCAACCCTTATGGGATATGACTCGGACAATCCAAGGGCTGCCGGCGAGGTGGGTGTATGCGGTGTTGCCATAGATACCATAGCTGATATGGAGATTCTTTTTGATGGCATCCCTCTTGATGAGGTGACGGTCTCCATGACAATAAATGCCCCTGCTTCTATTCTCCTATCAATGTATATTGCTGTAGCCGACAAAAAGGGAATCCCTCTGAATAAATTAGGCGGCACAACCCAGAATGACATGCTAAAGGAATACACTGCACAGAAGGAGTGGATATTCCCTCCTGAGCCATCTTTAAGACTCATCACAGACACAATTATATACTGTGCCAGAAATCTCCCTAAATGGCATCCCATAAGTATCAGCGGATACCATATAAGGGAGGCTGGTTCAACAGCAGTCCAGGAGCTTGCCTTTACACTTTATGATGGATTGACCTATGTGGAGGGGGTAATAAAAAGAGGTCTATCAATAGATGAGTTTGCACCGAGACTCTCCTTTTTCTTTAACTCCCATAATGACTTTTTTGAGGAGATAGCCAAGTTCAGGGCTGCCAGAAGGATATGGGCGAGGGAGATAAAGAAGAGATACAACCCGAAAGACGAGAGGTCAATGACATTGAGGTTTCATACACAGACAGCAGGCTGCTCTCTCACAGCACAACAGCCATATAATAATATCGTGAGGGTTACACTTCAGGCACTATCTGCTGTCCTCGGCGGGACACAGTCCCTTCATACCGATTCCATGGATGAAACCTACGCTATACCAACCGAAGAGGCTGTAAGGATTGCACTCCGCACCCAGCAGATTATTGCCCATGAGAGTGGTGTTACAAATACTATAGACCCATTGGGTGGTTCATATTATATTGAGAACTTGACAAACAAAATGGAGGATGCTGTATATGAATATTTTAAAAAATTAGATGATATGGGGGGAATGGTATCTGCCATTGAAAAGGGGTTCCCCCAGAAGGAGATAAAGGAGTCTGCTTACTCATATCAAAAAGAGATAGACAGTAAAGAGAGGCTCATCGTTGGGGTGAATGATTTTATTGAAGAAGAAAAGGCTCCTGTTGAGGTATTTAAAACGAATCCAGATGTGGAGAGAAAACAGATACAGAGGCTTAAGGATATAAAAGGGAATAGAGATAAAAAGAGATTGAAAATGGCATTGGAGGATTTGAAAAGGGCAGCTCATGGAGATGAAAACCTTATGCCATTTATTATAGAAGCGGTCAAGTCATACGCAACCATTGGTGAGATATGTGATGTATTGAAGGAGGTATTAGGAACATATAAGGAGCCGATTGTGTAATAAAAACAAAAAACCGATTAATCCGCAGATTACACAGATTTTCACAGATTTTTTAAAAAAATATTTTGTTTTAATCTGCGGTAATCTGCGAAATCTGCGGATATATAATTTCCTATGAAGATTCTCTTAGCAAAGGTTGGTC
>MHDO01000064.1:0-542 GCA_001805005.1 Nitrospinae bacterium RIFCSPLOWO2_12_39_16 | reverse complement strand
TTGATGGTCATGACAGGGGAGTAAAAGTGATAAGGGATGCCCTGACAAATGAGGGGATTGAGGTAATCTATACAGGTCTCCATAAGACCCCTGAAGAGATTGTGAATACTGCTATAAATGAGAAGGTTGATGTCATAGGTATCAGCTCCATGACAGGGGCACATAATCTCATATTTCAAAGGGTCTTTGAGCTGTTGAATGAGAGAGGAAAAAATATCCCCGTATTTGCAGGAGGTATCATCCCTGACGGGGATATCCCTAAATTAAAAGAAATGGGTATAAAAGAGGTCTTTCTACCCGGGACAGAGTTGAAAGGGATTGTGGAATTTATTAAGGGTCTGTCCTGATCGTCTCCCTTGCAATAATCATCCTCTGTATCTCAGATGTCCCCTCACCAATCTCACAGAGTTTTGCATCCCTGAAGTATCTCTCCACAGGGAATTCCTTAGTATAGCCATAGCCGCCATGTATCTGAATCGCCTTCATGGTTGCCCTCATCCCCGCCTCTGAGGCAAAAAGCTTCGCCATGGATGCCTCCTTTG
>MHDO01000063.1 GCA_001805005.1 Nitrospinae bacterium RIFCSPLOWO2_12_39_16 | reverse complement strand
GTCGCAGAGGAACGCCTTCTTCGGGGTGGAGCATACTGATTTTACCAAGAAGATCCTTGATAACTACAAGGTAAAATATATTATCAAAGAAGAAAATCTTTATGTAGTAGGCGATGAGGCATTACAGTTTGCTAATATGTTTAATAAAGATACACGAAGGCCCTTAAGTAAAGGCGTAATAAGCCCGACAGAGAAAGAAGCCCTTCCTATAGTAGAATTATTGATAAAAAGCGTCATAGGCGAGCCTGCTCACAAAGGCGAGATAGTCTATTTTTCTGTTCCCGGCGAACCCATGGACGCGGATTTCAACGTCCTATATCATATAAAGATGATTGAAGGATTCTTAAAGACATTAGGATATAGTCCCAAGCCGATAAATGAGGGTCATGCCATTATCTTATCTGAGTTAGCTGAGGAAGATTTTACGGGAATTGGCCTTTCCTTTGGCGGTGGGATGGTCAATGTCTGTTTAAGTTTTATGTCTGTGCCGATTTTTAAGTTTTCTGTCGCTAAGTCAGGAGATTGGATTGACCAGCAAGTGGCTATGGCGGTGGATGAGACAGCGAGCAGGGTCTCGGCAATAAAAGAATCATCCTTGGATTTAAGCAAGGAAGAAGGTTTAAGCAAGATTGAAAGCGCTTTATCAATTTATTACAATCACTTAATAGAGTATGTAATTGAAAATATAAAACAAGAGTTTGTCAAGGCAAGAAGATTACCGAGGATTACCAAGCCCATAAGTATTATCCTTTCAGGCGGCACTTCGCTTCCCAAAGGGTTCTCAGGCAGGTTTAAACAAATTTTAGACCGGCTAAAGCTACCCATCCCGGTCGGCTCAGTAAGAATGGCATCTCAGCCGCTAAGGAGCGTAGCTAAAGGCGCATTAGTCGCAGCCAGCGCTGATGAGTCCCGTAAGTAAGGAACTCCCTTACTTATGGGATGAGAGTAAAAATAAATGGGAAATGTTATTTTGAAAGAAGGTAAATATATCTACTGTATAATTGAGTTAAATCAATCTCAATCCTTTGGCCCATTGGGTATTGGCGGAAGAGGCGATGAGCTATACTCCATTTGCTTTAATGATATTGCTGCGGTGGTGAGCAATTCTCCAATTAAAAAATATCCTGTTTCAAGAGAAAATTTAATTCCTCATGAGCGAGCCATTGAAGAGGTAATGAGGAGTTATACGGTTTTGCCTGTTAGATTCGCCACAATTGCCGAAGATGAAGATAAAGTAAAAAAGATATTAGAAAAAGAGCATGATAGATTCATTGATTTATTAAAAAATATGGAAGGCAAAAAAGAGCTTGGACTAAAAGCGATATTTAAAGAAGAGATAATATACAAAGAGATATTGGAGAAATACGAAGATATCGGGAGGCTTAAAGCAGCAATATCGTCCGAGCCTCCGGCAAAGACCTACTATCAACGCATGGAAGTCGGCAAAAAGGTCGAAGCCGTCTTGCAAAAAGAGAAAGATATCTATAAGGGAGAGATTTTAAATACGCTCTCACCGCTGAGCCAAGATACGAAGGTCAATACTCCCTATGGCGAGCTGATGATTATAAGTGCCGCCTTCCTGGTAGAAAAATGTAGAGAAGCAGAATTTGACCAAAACGTTCAGGCCCTCGCAGACAAATCCGGAGATAAAATAAAATTTAAATATGTGGGCACGCTGCCGCCATTTAATTTTGTGAATTTAGTGATAGAAACAGGGAAATACTAAAATGTTTTTGATCGACGACATATTTCTTGCACCGTTAAAAGGCGTAATCTGGATAGGTAAGAAAATCTATGAGGTCGCGGAAAAGGAATTTTCCGATGAAGGGCTGATAAAAGAGAAGCTTATGGAATTACAGCTTAACTTTGAATTGGACCAAATAAACGAGGAGGAATACAATAGGCAGGAGAAAGAACTTTTAGCACGATTAGATGCCGTCAGAAAGGCAAAAGAAGAGGAGGTGTGAAGATGACTAATATTGAGGATATCAGAAAAGAAGTGGTTGAGTTTTTGAAAAAGACCCTTGAGGTCAAGGATGTAAAGGTAATTAAGACCGCCAAGGTCAGTGATGGCTGGGAAGCAGAGGCAGAGGTTTATGAAGAGAGCTCATTTATTAAGTCACTTGGGCTTCCTACGAGAGTGCAAGATAGAAATATCTATGCAGTTAAACTCAGCGGTAGTTTAGAAGTGGAATCTTACGAGCGCAAAGGACAACTTAGCCCAAGAGAATAATTTTACTAAAAGGTAAGCTATGAATACAAAGAAAGCCAAAGAAGGCCTTATCTATTTGTATTGCATTACTGATAAGGTGCCAAAACTAAAAGAAATAGAGAATTTAGTGGATAAACCTTATTTCATTTACCACCAAAGTTTATATGCGATTGTCAATAAGGTTAAAGAGTCCGAATTTGATGAAGAGAATTTAAAGAGGAATTTAGCTGATTTAGAATGGATTAAGGCAAAGGCGAGTATCCATGAAAAGGCGATAGAAGGGATTATGAAAGATGCATGCGTGATTCCCTTTAAGTTTGCCACTATATTTAATACTGAGGATAATCTAAAAGCAATGCTTAGCCAGCATTTAAAAGAATTTAAAGCTCTATTAATAAAATTAGAAGATAAAGAGGAATGGGGGGTCAAGATTTACTGTAATTCAGAGAAGTTGAAAGAGAATCTTATACAAGAAGATGAGCAATTATTAAATATAGATAAGGAAATCAATTCTTCTGCACCGGGCAAGGCATATCTTTTAAAGAAGAAAAAAGAGGAGTTATTGAATATAGCCGCAAATAAAAAGCTTAATGAGTATGGTCAGGTAAGTTTTGATAGGTTAAAAGAGAAGCCTACGGGGGTCCGTATCAATAAATTATTACCCAAAGAAGTAACTGAAAGAAATGACGAAATGATTTTAAATTCCGCCTTTTTAATTAATAAGGATAAAGTAGGGGATTTTCTTAACATAGTAGAGGATATTAGGGCAAAATATACTGACAAGGGGCTTTTCTTTGATTGCACCGGCCCCTGGCCACCCTATAATTTCTGCAATCCTAAAAAAGGAAAGATACATAATGGATAGACCAATAAAAACCCTACAGGATAAAAATAGTTATTTAGACCTTCAAAAGGAAAAGAGGATTACTCTCTTAGAAGTCTTGGATAGGGCTTTAGATAAAGGCGTAGTTATCTCAGGAGATATAGTTATCTCTATAGCTGATGTAGACCTTATATATTTAGGATTAAAGGTTTTACTTAGCTCAGTAGAGACTATGGAACGGCTAAGAGGAACTCCCTTTGCAGGCGCAACGGAGGAACCGACATAGAATGGAAAGGCCATCTGTAACAATAACCATTAAAGAGCCAGAGGAAGTTAAAGATACAAACCCTGAAAGGATTAATATTGACCCTAAAAATGTGGAGAAGGGGCTGGCAAAATTAGTCCTTACGCTTGTAGAATTAATTAGGAAGCTGCTTGAAAAACAGGCAATGAGAAGAATAGAAGGTGGTTCTCTTAGTGAGGAAGAAATTGAACAAATAGGAGAAACTCTTTTAAAATTAGAAAATAAGATGCAGGAACTAAAGGAGATTTTTGGGCTTAAAGATGAAGAGCTGAACATAAATTTGGGCCCCTTAGGGGATTTAATGTGAGAGGTAGTTATGCATAAACATAAAGAAGAACCCAAAATAAGTTGTCTGACATTTCAAAGACAAGAGCCTGTAATAAAAGATATCACAGACAAAATCAATAAGGCCGAAGGTGTTCAAGAGAAGGCAAGATATGCCGAAGAATTACAAAAGGAAGTAGACATACTTTTAAACTGCCAAGATTATAAAAAAGAGATTTTAGATTGTAAAAATTGCCATTTTATTGCAAATCTACGTAAGAAAACAGCAGATTTAATTATAAAAGCTAAAAAATTGGCATAATAATGAAGGGAGGATAAAACTATGGCTCAAGACAAAATGGTTCATGCAATTGAGGCTACTAACCTTGCAGATATCTTAGAGAGGGTTTTGGATAAAGGAATTGTGATTGCCGGAGATATAAAAATCCAACTTGCCGATATTGACCTGCTTAATATTAAAATAAGACTCTTGGTTGCCTCAGTTGATAAGGCGATGGAGATGGGTATAAATTGGTGGCAGCAGGATTCTTATTTATCCACTAAAGCCAAAGAGACTGAGATAGAGAAAGAGAATATAGCGCTTAAAAAACGATTAGATCGCCTGGAAGAAAAGATAAAGGCGAAATAACTTATTCCGCATCTCATTATGAGAACACTGATTTATGTCCCAGTTATTCATACCAGTGCAGACCTCGGTTCTTTGGCAAAAGATGTAACGAAAAGAGGCATTGCAGATTTAGGAGAGGATGTTTGGAGACAACATCAGAGGACAGTTGAGGGCTTCTGGGATGCTATATCAGATTATTTTATTTCTGTAGATGTATCCGGAATGAAAATATATCAAGACGGAATGGTAGCCGAAGGAGAAATAGGAGAAAAAATAGTTGAGGAAGGGCTAAATTTAGGAAGCAGGAATTACGAATTAGTCGCAAGACTCCTTAAAAGAGGAGCCACTTTAGTAAAGACTGAAGATTTTAATCTCGTTAAAGAAGAGCGCGATAAATTGCTTAAAATAACTCAGGCTAAGACAAAGTTTGAGAAATTATTTGGATTTATAAAATATAGGTTGACTAAGAATACACTTTTAAATAAAAGAGACAGATTTATTGCCCAAAGAATAGATGAATCTCTACCTCAAGACCAAACCGGTATTCTTTTTATCGGTGCCTACCATAATATCAACCCCAAACTATATAGAGACATTCAAATTAAAAAGATAAAGAATGTGCAGAAAGTAAGGGAATACCATCGATTGCTTCCTTTTTATTCTAAGAATAGAAAACGGTTTGAAGAATTAAGTAGATATCTTATTTCTAAAATAGAGGCATGAATGGATTTGTTCGAAGAAATAAGAGAAACTATCTGTGAGCAATTAAAGGCAAAACCCGAAGAAGTAAAACTATAGAAACATCTTTTATTGAAGATTTAGGGGCAGATTCACTGGATTCTATAGAATTGGTGATGGCTTTAGAGATTGATACCTTACTTTTTTTGACACTAAATACAAGATTCTATAGAATAGTCTATATGCCATTAGAGGTGGATTTCGCCATAGGGTGGGATTGGGAATACGACAGGGATTTTATAAGCATCCTTGATTTGGAGTGCAACAGGAGGGGTTTGCAGAGTTATCTTGTATATCCCCATAATTTAGATGAGACAATCGGCAAATTATCAAGCGGCGAACTGATATTCAAAATGTTTCTTGACAGGGCTTCTGAATCTGACAGCAGATTTATTCCTCTCATAAAACTGTTAAAGAAAAAAGAGGTGATATTTGTAAACGACCATGCTCTATCAGTCAGAGCAAATGACAAGTCTATAATGCATCTTGAATTTTTGACAAATGGACTTTATGTCCCATATACAATTATCCTCTCATCCTATGAAGAAGACCCTCAATTTGATGAATCCGATATACATTCAATAGGGACACCTTTTATTGTAAAGCCTGCAGATGGTGGCGGGGGGAGGGGGGTAGTTCTTGGAGTTAAGACCCCTTATGAGGTAGTAAAGGCAAGGGAGAAGCATAGTAAAGATAGGTATCTTTTGCAGGAAGAGATTGTTCCTGTAACCTTGAAAGGAAGGAAGGCATGGTTCAGATCTTTTTATATATATGGAAAGGTGATTATGTGCTGGTGGGATAGTCAGACAGGTGTATATCAGAGGCTTACATCAAGGGCTGAAAGGAGATATAAGCTAAAGGAACTAAAAAGGATTACAAAAAAAATTGCTGAGGTTGCCAAAATTAATTTTTTTTCTACAGAGATTGCCCTTACAAAGACAGGCAGATTTGTTATAGTTGATTATGTAAATGATACATGCGATATGAGGCTAAAATCAAAGGCAGCAGACGGTGTGCCTGATGATGTGGCAAGGGATATTATGAGAGAACTTGTTGATGGCGCGAAGAAGATTGTAAAGGATAAAAGATAAACTCTGTACATAGACTATGTGAGAGGTAAATATGGATTTACCATTTTCAGACAGGTCATCAAATCAATAAAATATTCTCTTTCCAAAAGCTGATAAAATAAGCTCCGCACCAAGATCTGCAGTTAGATTTTTGTAATCAAGTATAGGATTTATCTCAACCATATCCATTGAAGCGAGCATCCCCGATTCTGCTATTTTTTCCATGGCAAGATGTGCCTCTCTATAGTTAAGTCCACCTTTAACCGGTGTTCCAACACCCTGAGCTATGGAGGGGTCACATACATCCATGTCAAACGAGAGATGAATATAGTCAGTATCTCTTGCGGCCAAATCAATTGCTTTTCTTATAATATTTGACATTCCATTTTCATCAATCTCTTTCATCGTATAAACTTTAATCCCTGAATTGACAATAAGCCCCTTCTCCCTTTCATCAAGGTTTCTTACACCTATAAGCACTGCATTTTTACTTTCAATCTTTGGTGAAAAAGCTTCTATCTCAGTCAACGCCTTAGCACCTAATCCGAGAGAGACAGCCAAAGGCATTCCGTGGATATTGCCGCTGTTTGTAGATTCAGGTGTATTCATATCGCCATGTGCATCAAACCATATAAGCCCCGCCTTTTTACTTTTTTCTCTTAAAAATCTGCTTACACCTGCAATACTGCCAATTGCCAGACTATGGTCACCTCCAATTGATAAGGGAACAGCACCTTCTTGTAATACCGTATAGACAGTATTACTCAGCCTTATGCATATATCCTTTATCTCAGGCAAGTATCGGGCATTTTTATCTTCTAAATTACAAAGCTCAGGGATTGGGGATTTTATATCACCAATGTCTTCTACAGAATAATCTAACCCCCTTAAACTATCTGCAATACCTGTAATTCTTAAGGCACTTGGTCCCATATCAACTCCACGTCTCCCAAAGCCAAGGTCAATAGGAACACCAATGATTTTTATTTTTTTGCTCATGGAAATTATATATCCGCAGATTACGCAGATTACCGCAGATTAAAATAAAATTCTTTTAAAAAATCTGTGAAAATCTGTGTAATCTGCGGATTAATCAGGTTTTGCTTATTCTCCAATAATCTTCACCAGAACCCTCTTCTTTCTCCTACCGTCAAATTCCCCATAGAAAATCTGCTCCCACGGACCGAAATCAAGCCTTCCATTTGTAATGGCTACAATAACTTCTCTTCCCATCACCTGACGCTTAAGATGGGCATCTGCATTATCCTCACCATTATTATGACGATACTGTGATACAGGCTCATGGGGTGCAAGTTTCTCAAGCCAGACATCAAAGTCATGATGAAGTCCTGACTCATTGTCATTTATAAAAACAGATGCAGTTATATGCATCGCATTTACAAGGACAAGCCCTTCCTTGACACTGCTCTCCCTTAAAGCCTCCTCAATATGAGAAGTGATATTTATAAATCCCCTCCGGGTAGGGACATTAAACCACAGTTCCTTACGATAGCTTTTCAT
>MHDO01000062.1 GCA_001805005.1 Nitrospinae bacterium RIFCSPLOWO2_12_39_16 | reverse complement strand
TGAAACTATTTATTGTATTTTGCATTTTGTTTTTTGCATTGCCCTGTTGGGCGGGTGAGATGGTTCTTATACCAGAGGGTCCGTTTATTATGGGGAGTCGTGGAAATGGTGGAGATGAAGGAATTTTGGGTGTGGATGTTGGGGTTGACCAGCTTCCGCAAAGGGAGGTCTTCTTGAAGACATTTTATATAGACAAATATGAAGTTACTGTTCGTGAATATAAAGAGTTTGCAAAGGCAACAGGCCATCCCCTTCCGGGGCTTTTGACAGGTGAAATGCCAGAAAAGAAAATCCCCCTTACTCCCCCTTTAGAAAAGGGGGAAAGAGGGGGATTTAGACAGAAGGAATGGGCAGAGGCAGTTAAATATCCCCCCATAGAGGATGACTTCCCAATAAATGATGTCCCTTATATGGATGCTGAAAGCTACTGTAAATGGGCGGGTAAAAGATTACCCACTGAAGAGGAATGGGAGAAAGCTGCGAGAGGGACAGATGGCAGGTTATACCCATGGGGGAATGATAAGAAAATTGGAAAGGCAAATACAATAGAGTGGTCAAAGGAAAAGGTGGCTGCTGTTGCAGTTGGCAGTTTCCCGACAGATGTTAGTCCTTATGGGGTTTACGATATGGCTGGAAATATTATGGAATGGACATCTTCATGGTATGAGGCATATCCGGGTAGTAAGCTTAAACGACCTCAATTTGGAAAAAAGTATAAGGTTATGAAAGGCGGGGCATGGATGGGACCAATGACACCATTTGCAAGGGCATCCCATCGGTATGCTGCTGGTGGGACAGAGAGAAACCACCACCCGCATTTTGGTATGAGATGTGCAAAGGATTAAAAATAAGAAAGGGTGAAATTATGATTCCTATGTGCAAAAGGTATAAAAAATTAGCCACTGAGACACGGAGACACAGAGAAGAGATGAAAGAAATTATAAAACAGTTTTTTGTTCTAATATTCTCTGAGTCTCTGTGCCTATGTGGCAAGAAAGTTGTTCTTGCATCTTGTATCTTGTATCTTGTTTTTTGCTTTTTGCCTCTTGCAGAGGCAAGTGAGATGGTTTTTATACCGGAGGGTAAGTTCATAATGGGGAGCGGAGAGAGGGGTGGAAGGCCCGGAATTGACTACGGAGTGGATGAAATTTCACAGAGAAAGGTCTTTGTCAAAGATTTTTATATTGACAGATTTGAAGTAACGAATGCCGAATACAAAGAATATCTATTATATCTCATTAAGAACAAGGTGAGGCTTCCATTTTATGAAGATATAGGCATCCCTATTCCGGAGGAGTGGGTGTATTCAAGTGATACAGTAAACAGTATGCAGTATGCAGTAAGCAGTAAGCTGCCTACTCCCTACTCCCTACTCCCTACTTACAAGGAGGGGACAGAAAATCATCCTGTAAGTGATGTGGATTGGTATATGGCAAGCGGGTATTGTCAATGGAAGGGTAAGCGGCTTCCTACAGAAAAGGAATGGGAGAAGGCTGCAAGGGGGACTGATGGAAGAAAATATCCATGGGGGAATGAGGAGAATAAGGGGTATGCGAACACAAAAAAAAGTGTCAGTGACAGTGTAAGTGTGAGTAAAAAAGCAATTCTTTTACCTGACACTGGCACTCACACTGACACTAAATATCCGGTAGGATATTTTGAGGGGGATGTTAGTCCTTATGGTGTCAATGATATGGGAGGTAATGTGGCTGAATGGACATCATCTTTATATCGTCCATATCCAGATAGTCCTGTGATAGAAAGAGAGGCATTTAAAAGAGAGTTCTATGTTGTCAGAGGCGGGTCCTATTTAATTAATGCCCCTGAATCAGCAAGGGCATCGGCGAGATACTATATGCTACCGACACGAATGCCAAGGGCGGCAGACGCATGGCACGGCGATGGGATGGTGGGATTCAGATGCGCAAAGGATTAAAAGCGAGCCACAGAGACACGGAGGCACAGAGAGATGAAACAAATTAATGAATTGTCTGAGAAAATAATTGGATGTGCAATTGAAGTGCATAAAAATCTTGGACCAGGCTTATTAGAAGAAAATTATGAAAAGGCTCTCTGTAGAGAGTTAGAACTTTCAGGTTTAAGATATCAACGACAGGTTAAAGTGCCAATGGTTTATAAAGGTACTGAAATTGGTGAGTATAGAGTGGATTTAATTGTTGAAGATAAAGTTGTTTTGGAAAACAAGAGCGTTGAGCGATATGACCCAATATTTGAAGCACAGGTATTAACATATTTAAAAATAACAAATAAGAGGGTCGGATTATTAATGAATTTTAATAGTAGATTTATGAAAGATGGGATAAAGAGGTTTATTTTGTAATGAGCAAAAACCTAATTCAGCCACGGAGACACGGAGGCACAGAGAGATAAGAGACATAAGATGAGAAAATAAAAATAAGAAGTTAAGGTTATTTTTCTCTGTGTCTCTGTGCCTCTGTGGCAAAAAAGGTGTATTTATGATTCGTAAATTGCTGCAAATATTACTGCTGACACTGACACTGACACTGACACTTTCCCCAGTGTTTGCTGCTGGTATCTCCACTGTTGACTCCAGTGGTGGTGCATATAGCTCTGTTAAGCTTCAATCTAATGGCAAGCCTGCGATTGCCTATTTTGACTATAAGACAGGGGAGCTCAGGTATTCTTACTGGACAACGAATGGGACTGTGAATCAATGGATTCGCACTGTTGTAGAAGAAAAGGGTGTCCAAGGATATGTCTCACTTGTTTTAGGCAGCGGAAATAAGCCCTACATAAGCTATTATCACAACATAAGCAAGAATAATAGCACAGGCTCGGATATAAACGGTAAATACGGCAACCACATGGTAGGTGCACTCAAATATGCATATTGTTCTACCACAACCTGTCTTACCCCTGAGGACTGGACAAAGGTAACTGTAGCACAGATTGGTCAGTCAGAGAATGGTCATACAGGTGGGTGGACATCCCTCGCATTTGATTCATCAGGTAAACCAAGAATAGCCTATTATGACTTTTCCCACAAGATAAATAGTAGTGACACGAAAAAGGGTGCATTAAAACTCGCCTATTGTGATGCGGCTGATTGCACGGTTTCTACAAACTGGTCAATAAGCACAGTAGATACAAATGGCGGCAGGTCTGCCTCTATGGTCATATATGGAACAAAGGTGATGATAAGCTATGATGCGGATGAGGTTCAAAAGATAAAATATGCGGAAGGCTCACCGCCATTCACATCATGGAATACCAGCGCAGAGATAGATACAATCGTAAACACGAGTAATTTATTCAGGGATACATCAATAGCAATCCATCCGACTACAGGTAAGCCGAGATTAGTTTATCAATATCAGGGGCAGGATAACTATGGTACCAACTGGGGGGGGTCTGCACCTTATCCTCGGTCAGATCGTCAAGGTTTTAGCTGGGGTTATGAGCTGCCTGGTAAAATAAGCCGCCGTGATGCCTATTTTGCCTATTGTGATGCTGTAGATTGCACAGTTTCTACAAACTGGATAAAGGTTAATTTAGCCAATTATGGAGGGACACAATTGAATGGGTATACATCCTCCATAAAGGTTGGGAGTGATGGCAAACCAAGAATCGCCTATCATTACTGGGGGCATAGGGCAAATAGTGGCTACAGTATTGGGCTTGCTCAGGACCTCCACTATGTCCTCTGCGGCAATAGTGCCTGTAGTAGTGGTAATGCCATCTCTGGTATTGATGGGACCAATAATACAGGCCTTTATTCCTCAATTATCCTTGATTCCTCTAACAACCCTTTGATTTCTTATTACAATTATGATGCAAACCAGTTAATGCTTTATCATCCTGGAAATAACGGCGATTATGGGAATTCAGGCATTACAGCAGATACCCGTGCAAGTGATACATCCAATGGCGGCACGGGTTTGCAGAGTGGGGATAGTTTTACAATCCTCTTTTCAGGTGCTACAAATGGGTCAGCATGTTCTATTACAACAGCTAATATAGACACTATCTTAAAACTCTCAAATGGCCATTCATGGAAGTGTGACGGCAGCACTATAACAGCCGGGTGGAGCACTACTTATAATACAAATGATACATTGACAATTACAGTTACTTCTGGCACAGGCGGCTGTGTGCCTACAGTAGAGGTTGGGGATAGGGTATCTCTGAATGGAACCTGTATATTGGATGGTGGTGGCAATCCTATAATTTTACAGACAGAAATCAAGGGGAACACTGGAGTCAAACTTCCGCCATCGGGTGCTGTGGCATACTATAAAATGGATGAAGGTGCGAAGATGACAGCTTATGACAGTGCAGGGGGATATAATGCCTCTTTAAACAAAGGTGTTTCATGGACAACAGGTGCTTCGGGTTATGGAGTCTCTCTTGATGGTAGTGATGACCATCTGTTTGCTCCGACCCTCCCTGATATAAATGGTGGAAAGCTCACCATTGAGGCATGGCTCAAGCCGAATAATTTATTTAGCACAGGATATACTGTCCTCGGTAAAGAGGATAGTTATGTAATGGCATCAAATGGACAGTGTGCCATAGAAACATCCGATACAGGAACAACATGGGCATGGTATGGAGCAGGGAGTATGGACAGATTGCAAAGGAATTATTCAGGATATAAGGATATATGGAGACAGGTTGTCTGCACTTATGATTCAGCGACTGGATTACAGAAGGTTTATATAGATGGTATCTTTGATGGAAGTTTATCACGGACAGGAACTGTAAGCGCCTCAAGAGACCCCTTTGTAATGGGGAGGAGGGAGCTGTCAACATGGTCTTCGGGCCGGGGCACATCAGCAGGTAGGACTGCAGTTTATTCTGGAGCAAATTATACAGGTGAAAACTACTGGGGGATAAATTATTACAATGGGAAAATGGATGAGGTTGTTTTATACAATACTGCACTTACACAGACTGAAATTTTAAATCGTTTTAGCTCATTACCTGCCCAACTGGAGAGGGCAGATGCACATGATACATCAGGACTTGGGCTCGGGCTTCATACAGGGGATACAGTCCAGATAAGATTTACCAATGAGACAAATGCCCCAACTACTATTACAAAGGATAATATAAATACTGTCCTTGTATTATCAAATATTATAACAAATTCTTCTTTTGAAAGCGGCAGCGGGGTGGATGCAAGTAACTGGACTGAAAGCACAGCGGCTGACAGAGTTTCTACTCAATCTAAATCAGGCAGTTCTTCAATGGCTATTATCAATCCCAGTGCGGCCCAGGCAACTAATTCGGACTGTATTGCTGTAACAGGCAGCACAAGTTATACTCTCACTGCTTGGGCTTACAATGCCTACACAAGTGGAGGCACCCGACTTGATGTGCAGGAATTTAGTGATACTTCATGCGCCACCAGTATTCGGGCGGATACAAATGGTGTTTCCACCAATCCCAATAGCGGCTTTACCCAGCTTACAAAAACCTTCACAACTCTCTCTAATGCACAGAGAATTAAGATAAGATTGATTGTTGATGGGGCAAGAAGCGGAACAGCTTATTGGGATGATATAAGTTTAGTTCCCACTTCGAAGACATGGCTTGA
>MHDO01000061.1:5185-8103 GCA_001805005.1 Nitrospinae bacterium RIFCSPLOWO2_12_39_16 | reverse complement strand
TCCATGATATAGGAGACTGACAGTAACGGCATCTGCCACGGAGCATAAGAAAACTTATTATCGGGATATTGTCAAATGGGCTTATACCCTTGCTGCAACTGGGACATTGGGAAGATGGAGATATGATAGATAATTTTTTGGGGAGGCGGTATATGCAAACATTGGAAAAACTGCCTACCGCAGCTCCAAATAGAAATATAAAAATAGGGAGAAGAATATCCATAATAATAAATTTCAATATCCAAACATAATTGATTGGAATCTGGATATTTGTGCTTGGAATTTATTTGAGATTTGGTGTTTGGTGTTTGTAATTTTCAAATATGTCGTTTACTACTTTTTCAATCGTATCGTAAGAAAATCCCTTTCTCTGTAGATGGCCAAAGAGTCTCTTTTTAGTAACATTATGTTCTATTTTCCTTTTTTTTAAAGAAACCATTTTTTTCTCTGCTAATCTGACTGCCACCTCGTATTCATCAAATTCACCTGCATAAACTTCATCAAGAGACTCTTTTATTATTTCTGAATCTATTCCCTTTTCCCTTAATTCATATTCCAAAGACCTCTTGCCAAGAGGTCTATTCTCCATCCTGTATCTGAGCCAGTTAAGTGTAAACTCCCTATCATTTAAATAATTGTTTTTTTCTAAAAGGATGATGATATTTGAGATATTTTCTCCAGAGATATTTTTCTCTTTTAATTTCTTTTCAACCTCTTTTTTACTGCGGGGTTTGTAAGAGAGAAACCGATAGGCAATTTGTTTACCCCTTTCAAACTCATCATTTTGCATAAAGAAATTATTATCCGCAGATTACGCAGATTTTTTAAAAAATATTTTGTTTTAATCTGCGGTAATCTGCGGATTAATGAGTCTTTGTTCATTGTTTTGCTGTTGAATCAGGTTTCTTTTCACCAATCCCAAGTATCTCCCTTAATTTTCCTTCCAGTTCTTTTGCTGCTTCGTGATTCTCCTTCAGATACTTTCTTGCATTTTCTCTCCCCTGTCCTATCCTCTCTCCCTTGTATGAATACCATGCCCCACTCTTTTCTATCAGTTTGTGTTTCTCGCCGATATCCAGTAAATCCCCCTCCTTTGATATCCCCTCGCCGTAGATGATGTCAAACTCAGTTTCTTTAAATGGGGGTGCGAGTTTGTTTTTCACAACCCTGACCTTTGTCCTGGTTCCAATAACATCTGTCCCTTCTTTTATGGAGTCCTTCTTTCTTATATCAAGTCTGAGAGATGCATAGAATTTAAGGGCATTGCCTCCTGTTGTAGTTTCAGGGTTTCCAAACATGATGCCTATCTTCTGTCTTATCTGGTTTATAAATATGACACTCGTCTTTGACTTGCTTATTGCTGCAGTCAGCTTGCGTAGTGCCTGGGACATAAGTCTTGCCTGAAGCCCCATCTGAGCATCCCCCATCTCGCCGTCTATTTCTGCCTTTGGGGTGAGGGCTGCGACAGAATCAATCACTATCACATCAACTGCATTGCTCCTGACAAGATGCTCTACTATCTCAAGTGCCTGCTCGCCTGTATCAGGTTGTGAGATTAATAGCTCTTCAACATTTACGCCAAGTTTTCCGGCATATATCGGGTCTAATGCATGCTCCGCATCTACAAATGCGGCAATACCCTTTTGCCTCTGAGATTCTGATATAACATGGAGGGCAAGTGTAGTCTTGCCTGATGATTCGGGTCCAAATATTTCTATAACCCTTCCCCTCGGAATTCCACCTACACCGAGTGCAGCATCAAGGGATACAGAGCCTGTTGGTATAACAGGTATATCGGCGGATACCTCTCTATCACCCATCCTCATTATAGACCCTCTTCCATACTGCTTCTCAATCTGAGATAGTGCCAATTCCAGTGCCTTTCTCTTCTCATCCTTTACATCCTTCTCTTTTGTTTCTTTCGCATCTTTTGCTGTTGCCATTTTTTACCTCCCTTTATAAAATTGAAAATAAACAGTCCTTATCAATCTTCAATCGTCAGTATTAAATATTCAATTTTATTTCGTTAATCCGACTTCCTCCAATACTGTATATATTGCACCTGATGGATTTAGCTGACTTCTCATAAGTTTTATCTTATCCGCATAAATCTCACCAACCTCAATATCTTTATAAATATGGATTGTTCGGATTAATTGATTTTTCCCTTTTAATGATTTCACCCTTCCAAGTGTCAGATGCGGTGTAAAACCCCTCTCTTCAGGCTCAAAACCAATTTTCTCAAGACAGTTGTCAATTCCCTTCTGGATTTTAAACAGGCTGTCTGTTTTATCCTCAAGCCCAAGCCATATAACCCTTGGGTGATTCAGATTAGGAAAAACCCCTCCCCCCTTTATATTTACATTAAAAGGAGAAATTCCGCTCACTGCTGTATCTATACACCTTTTTATGTTTGGTATCTGTTCCTCCAAGATATTGCCAAGAAATTTCAGTGTAAGATGAATGCTGTCAAGACGCACCCAGCTAATCGGGGTTTCAATAGTCTTTAATTGCTCCTGAATAAGGGATATTTTTCCTTTTATTTCTTGTGGTATCTCTATGGAAATAAATGCCCTTATTGTTTGCATATATTATACAAAGAAAAAAGGAAAAATGAAAAAATATTGGTTTTATTTTATCCCTTATCCTTGCTTACTCTATAAAGATATTCTCTCAAACATTTGAGGGCGGCATTTGCTGACTCTGATTTTATTTTATGTCTTTTCCCCCTGAATCTATACTCTTTATATTCAGTTTTTTTATCACCTGACACAGCAATATACACAAGCCCTACAGGTTTTTTAATTGTTCCTCCCGATGGACCTGCAATTCCTGTTACAGAGAGTCCTATATCTGTCCCGCTTTTCCTCTTTACACCCTCAGCCATGGCAATAGCGGTATGCGAGCTTACAGCACCA
>MHDO01000061.1:0-5162 GCA_001805005.1 Nitrospinae bacterium RIFCSPLOWO2_12_39_16 | reverse complement strand
ACCATATTTCTTTATTGTATCTTCAGGGACATCAAGAAGCTCAATTTTTGACCTATTGCTATATACCACATATCCTCTCTCAAAATAATCGGAACTTCTTGCAACATTTGTAATCAGATTAGATATCAATCCTCCTGTGCAGGATTCAGCAACTGATAGAGTTAAGTTCTTCTCTATTAATATTTTGCCAATCTCTTCTTCTATTTCCATAGGGAATTATAAATGCAGCCACAAGTTTAGCATACTTTAGTTTTGATTTTACAGATATTTTTTTAGAAGGAGTCGCGGAATTGAATAAAAAAAAGCCGCCCCCTTTTCAAGGGGCGGCCCGAATAGGATAAAAAAAGCGGGTTTACTGCTTTTGTACCACTCCGCCGATAACCGCGGGCGGATCGGTGATGGTAGGCTCCGTCGTGCTATTGGTCGGCGCCGTCCAATCGGCTGAAGTAAGCAGGGTATAGGCGGTCAGCGATTGCGCTCCGCATGTGGCCTCCTGCATCTGCTTCTCCATGTCCAGCGCTTTGATATAGCCGGTGGCGGCGGAGACGGAAGTCCCGTCGCTCTTTTTATACGAGTATAGAACCTCCGAGGCATCCGGTATCACGAACTCCGGCACATATCTCGTCCCGGGGCCGCAGGCGACCGCCTCGCCCTTATCCATACCCACACACTTGCCGGGTATGCCCCACAGTTGGCGGAACCCGCCGTACTGAAGCTGGAACGCTTTTCCGGCGTACTTTGTGTCCGTAGTAGTAGAGTTTATTGTGGTGGCCGTTGACGGATATGTAAACTTAACGTTGGCCTCCTGGTCAAACTTTAACACCGTGCCGTTTGAAGCGACAAGCGAGGTCAAAGTATTCCACGAACTCCAGCCAGTTTCCCATGTGTAGTATTCGGGAAGCTTGGTATTGGCGTCCCATGCACAAACCTGATTGGCGTCCCAATCGCATGCCAGCAGTGCGAGATAGGTCTTGCCACCACTGGTAGCGGTCGGGTCAAACATCGGTCCGGTCTGGATACCGAAATCCAGGCTGCCGCCAAAATTCCCGGCGGACAGATTGGTGTTCTTCGTGGTCACGCTTATAGAATTCGTCCCCTCCTTCAGTGTGTAAGCATCCCCGTCAAAAGTATAAGTGTAAGACTTCTGCTGCCCGCCACTGCCAAACTCTTGCGTATGGTACACGGAACCTGTCGCGGTAGAGGAGAACTTCGTCCCATCCGGACAGTTGTTGTAACAGGTCATTGAAGTGCTTGCCGAGAACGAGCTATCCTTGGGATAAATCATCTCTTCCACAAAGTAGACTACGCCTACTGTTGCCGGAGTTCCAACTGCGTTGGTACAGCTAAAGTTGAACTGTCCCAGACTAAAGTCGGGAGGAACGCATCCCGCACCTGATGGGACGTTACCGGTAGTGACTCCATCGGTATATTTGCCCCCGACCACCGGGAGAAGGATGGTTACCTGCCCGCCCATCGACTGCGACCACATCATCAGGTTATTGTTCCATTGTATGGAGCTGATGTCCAGCGTCCCGGTGAGCTCGGTTTCCGATTGGGTGGTCATATCCCACTTGGAATCCTTTTTGAATGTCTTCGTGGCATTGTCCCAATGCAAATTGATGTTGCTGAATGTGTTTGTGGTACTATCAAAGTAACCGTAGCTGAGTTTGATGCCGTCCAGCTTGTCCAACGTGGTGGTATTGCGGGTATGCTTTATCAGCTTGCCGCCGGTCTTCTTGATGGTGTAGGGGGTAGCTGTAGCATTGCCGCCCGACCAATCCATCTTCGACACAGAATCCCCATCGGTGAGCGTTACATCGCCGGGGAAGAAAATGCCGTAGTTCCCCACATAGCCGAAGTAGTCTTTCCCGCTCTTGACAAACTTTATAGGGAAGCCGGATTGCAGGTTTACCCTGGCGCCCGCCGAATCGTACATCCCGTAGCTCCAGACAGAGTAGTTGAACTTTGTCTTATCCAGACAGACAGGGGAGCCGGTAAGCGCGCCGGAAGTAGTGTCAACCGCCTGTCTTTTGAACGTAGTTGCATCAAAAGCGAATCGGCCGCGTTTGGTTGTAGCGGTTTGCTTCATAGTGGTTTCGTCCCAGCCATGGTCGGTGAACTGCACCTCGCCGCCGCCGGTTGTGCCGTCCGTGCTTCTTTCCAGCGTGGCGGCGTCGGAGAACGTCTCAGTGCCTGCAAGCATGGATGACCAGAACTGCAGGTTCACCTTGCCTGTTGTGGCATTTTTAACCGTCTTGAGTGTTCCCTTCATCAAGGGTGTTGTTGATGTAATAGTGGCGGTGGCTTTGTCATAGGGGTAGCCGGCGAAATTCATGGTGAAAAGACCGTATGGGTTGGTTGCGGAAGCCGCCTCGGTGATTTTGACGTCGGCAAGGATTAACATTTCCTGACCGTTGCCTCCAGGTCCTGTCTCTATCGTTTCATGTACCCATGCCTTCACATATTGCGGGGTGGTAGCGGCGTCATCAGCCCTAATGGATCTTACCGTCCACATCGCATAATTGGGGGTCGTAGAGCCAGACGATTGGTTGGAGGTATCGGCATTGGATGAACTATCCTGATTTTGCGAACAGAGGTTTGTATCTATTTGGGCAAGATAGTAGCCGTCTGTATTCCCCTTGTTTACCATCGTATCGTATTTTGCCTGCGCCATCATGCACAGGATTTCGTTTGGGGTGTTCAAGGCTTCGCCCGAACGTTCATGGATATACACGAACTGCGGGTCTTTATAGTAATCCACCGTTGTGGCCCACCCCGCGGGAAGATACCTGGCGTCCATGATAGTGAGGCCCGTAACGGTAGTCTTGCCTAATGCCGGCTTTGTTGATGTTGACGAAGCATCTACCACGCTTACCTTTTCAGCCACTTTCAAGCTGGAGACCGTCGTGGCGCCGACAGTGTCAGCGGTTGTTGTAGTACTAGTAGTAGAAGATGATCCACTACTTCCTCCTCCGCCACAACCGGCGATAGAAAATGTAATGACAGAGATAAAAATTATGCTCCACAAATACCCTTTATAAAAATTTATTTTCATAAAACCTCCTTAAAATTGTTAGAGTTTAATTCTTGCTCGTATTTTTATACCTTTTTTTCAGATTGTCAAGTATTTTTTTTGGTAATTTTCTTTGACAATTTTTTTGTTTTTTCTTGATTTGGTTTCTCAGATAATGTAAATTATTTAAGTGTTTTATTTTTAAGTGGAGATTTATGAGCGAAATAGCCTATGTAGTTGCAAGAGAGATAATTGATTCCAGAGGCAACCCTACTGTAGAGGTGGATGCAGTATGTGAAAGCGGTGCGATGGGGAGGGCTGCCGTCCCTTCAGGCGCCTCGACAGGCTCAAGGGAGGCAATAGAGCTTAGGGACGGGGATAAAAAGAGGTTTCTCGGCAAAGGTGTAAAGAAGGCAGTTGATAATGTTAATAATATTATCTCAGAAGAGGTAATAGGCTTAGAAGTATCAGATCAGGTTTATATAGACAATCTATTAATCCAGCTTGACGGGACTGAAAACAAATCAAAACTTGGTGCAAATGCCATACTGGGGGTATCCCTCGCGGTTGCAAAGGCTGCTGCTGATGAGGCTTGTCTATCGCTTTATCAATATATCGGCGGTGTAAATGCAAAGGAACTTCCAGTGCCTATGATGAATATATTGAATGGCGGCTCTCATGCAGACAATAATGTGGATTTTCAGGAATTCATGATAATGGCTGTTGGTGCAAATAGCCTGTCAGATGCAGTAAGAATGGGTGCAGAGGTTTTTCATAATTTAAAAAATGTCTTAAAAGATAAAGGCTACAACACATCTGTCGGTGATGAGGGAGGCTTTGCCCCTAATCTCAAATCAAATGAAGAGGCTGTTCAAATGGTGGTGAAGGGAATTGAAAAAGCAGGATATAAGCCCGGAGATGATGTCCTGATTGCTATGGACTGTGCGGCGAGTGAATTTTATGAAAACGGTAAATATACACTCGACGCTGAAAGCAAGCCGGAAAAATCAACTGAGGAGATGATAAAACTCTATGAAGAACTTGTAGGCAAATATCCTATAATATCCATAGAGGACGGGCTTTCAGAGGGTGATTGGGATGGCTGGAAGGAATTGACAAAGCGGCTTGGAAAGAAGGTTCAGCTTGTAGGAGACGATATATTTGTAACAAATACATCCATTCTTAGAAAAGGAATCTCGCAGGGGATTGCAAATTCCATATTGATAAAATTAAACCAGATAGGGACTTTGACGGAGACCCTTGATGCTGTTGAAATGGCAAAGAGGGCGGGATATACTACAATCATATCCCACAGGTCAGGAGAGACTGAAGATACTACAATCGCCGATGTATCTGTTGCCTGTAATACCGGCCAGATAAAGACAGGCTCAATGTCAAGGACCGACAGGGTTGCTAAATATAATCAGCTTATCCGCATAGAGGAGGAACTTGGAAAATCTGCTGTCTTCAAGGGAAAAGGAATTTTTTATAATATAAAATGAACAAAAACCTAATAAACCACTGAGGACACAGAGGAAAAAAACAAAAAAAATAAAAGATTAAATTTGGACACGGATAAACGCAGATTTTTTAGGAAATGTCATTCCGAGCGAAGCGAGGAATCTCGATTTTGAGATTCTTCGGGCTTCGCCCTCAGAATGACAGCAATGCTGTCATCTGCGTTTATCTGCGAAAATCTGTGTCCAATTTTATTTTTCACTTTGCTACTACTTCATATACCAGCATCTCCTCTGCCTTTGCATTGGAGGGGATTTTTATGATGTTTCTGTAAAATTCGGGGACTGTCATTCCTTCACCCCTCACCCTTCCCTCTCCCTCAAGGGGAGAGGGGATTGACAACCCCCTGTCCCCCTTTGTTAAGGGGGAATAGGGGGAATTGGTAAGTCCTATAAAGTCATAAGGCTCTTTTGTGGCTACTATGATGAAACATTCTGAACTCCTCTTTTTATCTTTTATGACACTCATCAGCAATCCAAATCCTTCGGGTGGGAACTTAAATTCTTTATTCGCTTTAATAGGGATAATTGGTAGTGTGGTAGAGGGGGCTATGGGGCTTATCCTGTCATCTGCTGTGAGGTTAAAGATATGAAGGTAAGCATCACGACTTGTTTTTACTGTGATAATTGCC
>MHDO01000060.1 GCA_001805005.1 Nitrospinae bacterium RIFCSPLOWO2_12_39_16 | reverse complement strand
GGCAGTGCAGGTAATGCCTATGATACAGATGCAGTTCCTGAAATAAAACAACTGACATCAAGCAACCCTTCTGTTACAAAGGATTATCTTATTCCCCGCCAGCTTAATGCATGGGAGGAGAAACTCTGTGAAACCTGTCATGATGGAACAACCGGAAATGGTAACATACCCAATATACAAGCAGAAATTGATAAGAGGAGTCTTGGCGGGAGTGGACATCCTGTGGATGATACAAATCTGGCGGGTAGGCATGTTGTTAATGAAACCTTCCCTATAGCTATAGATGATATAAATAAAAAGCATGTGGAATGTTATGATTGTCATAACCCTCATGCTGCTAAGTCAAGCAACAGGGTTGAAGGGCTAAGGTATGTAGATATAACTGGTGTAACAAATGACCCATCACCAATACGTCAGCCGTATGTCTATGAAATATGTCTTAAATGTCATGGTGATGGATACGCTAATTTTATTCCAGAGAAAACCCATCCAGGTTCTGGGCTTAATCCAAATCATTCAAATCATCCACTGAGAACTTCTACTGGAAATCCTGCCTCCAGTAATACTAATGGAAGCAATAAAAGGCGTGAGTTTAACCCTTCAAGTACGGGCTTACAATCTTCTGACTACAATCCCAGCCCAAGTCAGAATACTGCCTATCATCCGGTAGCCGAGGCCGGTAGGAATACTTCGGCTGCTTTACAGAGACAGTTATTGGCTGATTTAACCCCTAACAAAACTATTATGTGTACCGATTGTCATAATACAGAAGCAACAGGAAGCACACAGGGACCTGTAACAAAATCCAATCCCAATATAAGAACTACAGACCTTACATCAAATTATAGCGGAGTAAGTCCTGTAGGTCCTCATGGCTCTCAACCCTCTCCTGTAGGCGGTTATCAGACACATCGGATTTTGAGGGCTAATTATAATACGACACTGGGGATATGGGGGACTGTATTGAATCCCTCAACGAGAGTAGTTGAGGCGGGGTGGGCTGAGCCATTCAGTTCTTACGAGAGTAATAATTTTGCCCTCTGTTTTCTCTGCCATAATGAAGAGGCATTTACAAAACAGTGTGGTGATCCGTATAATGAATGTGGCAGCTGGACAGATGGACCTAAGACCAATTTCTATAGCACGTTATATGATATAAACCTCCATGCAAGCCATATAGTCAAAAAACCTGTTCTTGCAGACAGTGGAAGCCGTACAACCTGTGCGAATTGTCATTATAATGTTCATTCCAATATAGATGCTGCTAATACCATGTATAATGATACCAATGCCCCATTGTGGAAGAGGCCTCTGGATGGTGGAACCCGTCTTATTAATTTTTCTCCTATTGTTAGTCCCAGTTCATTGTGGAGCTACAGCAGACCATTCTGGGGGTGCGTTAAGGCAGCTGGTGCATGGAGAAAGGGATGCGACTTTAACTGCCATGGGTTTGATATGGAGTTATGGTACTCACCGCCTAATATTGCAGATAGTTGTTACTAATTAAATATTGACTATTGAAAATTGAATATTGAAAAATAGAAAATAGTCAATCTTAAATATTCAATCTTCAATTTCTTCAGAGGAGGGATTTAAAATGAAACGGATGATTTTGATATTATGTTTCTGTATCATGTTTTTAATTCTCCATACTCCACTAATTTATTCTGAGATAAAAAAACCCGATATCGGGACAGAGAAAAAATATAATTGCAAAGAATGTCACAGTAGAAGTGCTACGATAAGAGGGAGTGAAAAACCGACGGTACAAGGTCAGAGTATAAAAAAAGATGATGACAAACTTACCCCACCCCCAGATCATATAAGGAAGGACAAGAGAAAAAATAAAGGGCAATAATGCAGGAAGCAAGAAGTAATAGACAAGAGGCAAAAAAGCTCAAAGCTCAAAACTTTCACCTTTCACCTTTCACCTTTCACCTTTTAATCTTTCTTTTATTCATTCTTTTGTTTCCAAACAGTGGTTGTAAAACACCTTCTGATCTGAAGGAGGAGGCAAAAGTAGAAGCAATAGATAAGGAAGGGTTTGGTTTTATCCCTTTTTACGAAACTGGCAGACTTGATTTTACAGAAGAAGAGGCGAAGGTAAAAATGGATGCGAGGTTGAAGAGAGAAAGAGAAGAGCTTGAAAGAAAAAAGGGTGAATTTCAGACTCAGGCAAAGGAACGCTGGATGGGTGATTTCTGGATACCCCCTCCAATTAATCCTCCGTTGGTATCTGCTCTTAGGGAATTTCCAAAAGATCTCTTCGGTTATCCTGATTGGAGTATGGCTGTAAAAAGAGGTATTATAAGTCCATTAGATTCAATTAAAGGGGAGAGGGTCAAAAAAGATGATGAAGAGTTTAATCAAGATATAATATTTGAGATAAATGACAGAATGATGGCAAATGTCCGTTTTCCGCATACCACTCATAATTATTGGTTCTCATGTAGGGTATGTCACCCTGCTATATTTATACCTAAAAAAGGGGCTAATGATTTTCAAATGAAAGATATTTGGGAGGGAAAATTCTGTGGACGATGCCATGGCAGGATTGCATATGCACCTAAGGGATTTGAAAACTGTATCCGCTGTCACAGTGTGAGGAGAGAGAAGGTTGGTTTTTAGCAGGAAATTGTAAAAATTTGCCACAGAAGGCATAGAAAATACAGAGAAAAAAACAATCTTTTTTAAAACAGATATACAGTGATTATTTGTGGTTTTTATTTTTCTCTGTGACTTGTGTTTTCTGTGGCTAATTAATTTTTTGTTCTCAAATAAAGGATTTACTGATAATGAACTACAGCGAACTTATTAAAAATATTGAAAAGGGATGGCTAAATCCTCTCTATCTGTTTTATGGAGATGAAGGATTTCTGATTGATGAGGCGGTTAAAAAGATAGTGTCAGTTATAGTTGAACCTTCTAATAAGGATTTTAATCTGGAGTTTTTAAGGGGAGGGGAGACCAGTTGTGAAGAAATAGTCAGCAAGGCACAGACACTTCCATTTATGGGAGAGAGGAGGGCAATAATTGTTAAAGGTATAGATGAAATAAAGGTATCAGGTGTAGAAAGATTAATAGAGTATTGTTCAAATCCATCTCCGACAACCACCCTTATACTTACCGGACATAAAATTGATGGCAGGGATAAATTATATAATACTATCTTAAAAAATGGTGTAGTAATTCAGTTTAAGTCATTATATGAGAAGGATACAACAGGATGGGTGATGAAAATTGCAAAAGAGTCAGGATATAGAATTGATAATAATGCAAAGGATTATCTGCTAAGTATTGTAGGGAGTAATCTTCAGAGGCTAAAAAATGAACTGGAAAAGGTATTCACATTTAAGGGGAGTAACAAAGATATAAAAATAGATGATATAAAGCTGATGGTTGAAGATACAAAGATAGAATCAATCTTTGCCTTTACAGATTCAATAGGCTCAAAGAATATTAATAAGGCTTTCAAATTTCTTGATAAAATGTTTAGTCAGGGAGAGATGCCTGAGAAAATAGTTGGTATGATTGCTCGGCAGTTCCGCCTTATTCTGCTTACAAAGGTTTATAGGGAAAATGGAGCCCCTTCATCTGAAATACCTGCAAAGGCAGGTTTTGCCCCATTTCTCTTAGAGGGCTATCTAAAACAGGCTGATAAATATACTTTAACAGAACTTAAGGATAGCTTTTATAAGGTTCAAGCAGCGGATGTCAAAATTAAAACATCCGATATATCCAAGAAGATTATTATTGAAAAACTCATCTTTGATCTATGCAGTAGCAGTTTTTACGCCAATAGAATTGACCAGCCTGTATAACCTTGAGATCTTCCTTGACCCCGTGTTCCTGTGGATTATCCCTTTTGAGACGACCTTATCAATTAAAGATTTTGCCTTTGAAAGTGAATCTAATGCCTCTTCCTTTTTTCCGATGTTGGCTGCTGCAACAACTTTCTTTACCGCAGTCTTAACAGCAGACTTATAAAAGGTATTTCTCTCGGCTATTTTTAAACTCTGTCTTGCCCTTTTTACTGCTGATTTATGCCTTTTTGATTTAAGTTTCTTTGCCAATTTATTTACCTCCTGAATAGAACGTTAAAATTGCTGTAGTTTTTTAAAAATATCATATAGAAATAGTTTATGTCAAATAAAATTATTTATCCAAAAGGGGCGAGTCTTGTGTTTGTCCGTATTCAATATAGAACTCAAAGAGGGTGGAACAGATTACCAATATCAGCGGTCCCAAGATAATGCCAATAAAACCAAATGATGAGAGACCGCCAAATACTCCGACTATAGTAATAAATAGGGGTGTTCTGGATTGGCCACTTATAAAAATCGGCCGTATCATATTGTCAATTGTGCCGACGACTAAAAGGCACCAGAGTCCCAATGCAATTGCATGACCTGTATTCCCCGACAAAAATAAATAGCCAACCACAGGAACCCATATTATCGTTGTTCCTATGATAGGTACTATAGAAAAAATGGCAGTGGCAGCACCTAATAAGACTGGAGAATTAATACCTGAAACTGCATAGCCAATTCCAGCGAGTGTCCCCTGAGCAAGGCATGTAAGGAGTATCCCATAGAGGACGGCATAAATCATCTGGTGAAATTTACTGCGGAGTATATCTATCTGACCTTTTTCAAGTGGGATTATTTCTATTATGCGATGTCCCCATTTTGCACCATCCTTAAACAGGAAAAACATGGCAATTATCATAAATACAAACTTTATCATAAAAATAAGGATATTTTTAATTGCCTCACCTGAATATTCTAGAACAAGCTCTGCAATCCGTTTACTCAACGAAAGCATGACAGTCTTTGTGGTAGTTCCGAAATGTGAGAGAAAGTAATTCATATTCTGCCAGACAGTTTTGCCGAGGGGATAACTTTTTAAGAATTCAAGAGGTGGGTATATGCCTTTTTCAAACCATTCCTGAAAGATATTATAAGCTTGTATAGCCTCAATGGAAAGCATCTCTACAAGAATAATAAACGGCAATACTATAATAAGAGTTAAAAGTGTAGTAGTGATAAGTGCCGATGTTATATCCCCTTTTATCCGGGTTTTAACAAACCGATGGAGTGGCTGGGCTGACATTACAATTATAACTGCCCACAACAAGGGGAAGATCAACGGTTTTAGAATTATTATGAGCAGAGCTACACCAACTATTAGAGCAATGAGGGCAACCATCGCATAAAATATGCCTGTATTCATTTTTACCCCTTCTTGTTATGTTATGTGTTATGTATTAAATTTTATCAGTTAAGTAAGTATTATATCAAGATATTTTAACAAAACTTTTGGACTTGACATAGATATGAAGAAAGAGTAAGAATGAATTAAATTGAAGGTTTTAATTAATGGAACAGAAAAGCCTTGAGTATTTTAAAGAAGAGCTCTTAAAACAGAAACAGGAGATTCTTTCTGATGCCACAAAGACTATGAATGAAAATCTTGTTGTTGCGGGGGAAGAATTGCCAGATAGTATTGATAGGTCATCAATAGAGACAGACCGAAACTTTACACTAAGATTGAGGGACAGGGAGCGAAAATTGTTAAAAAAAATTGATGAAGCACTTTCAAAGATTGGAAATAAAACCTTTGGCATATGTGAAGAGTGTGGTGAGGATATAGGTGTAAACAGGTTAAAAGTTCGTCCGGTTGCTACACTTTGTATTGCCTGCAAAGAGGAGCAGGAGAAAAAAGAAAAAAAGATGATGAGTTAGGCCATCATGAATAAGAGAACCAGAGAAATAACAGTGTCAAAGATTCAGCGAGTCAAAGAATCAAAGTTAAAAGTTTTTTACCCCCAGTTAAATTTATGTCATGGCAGCTTTATGAAAAAGCTAGAGGTCTTTTATCGGAAGAATTTGGTGGCATTAAAAAATCTTTTGGTGGAAAGATAACAATTGCCCTATGTTATCCAAATACCTATCAGATTGGCATGTCCAATCTCGGTTTTCAAAAGATATATTACCTCCTTAACCAGCATGATGATGTCCTTTGTGAGAGGGTATTCCTTCCTTTCCCTAAAGATGAATTCAGTTTTAAAAAAAAGAACATTCCATTATTTTCTCTTGAATCCCAGACCCCTGTCCACAATTTTGATATCCTATGCTTATCTGTTACATTTGAAGCAGATTATATAAATATACTTAAAATTCTTAACCTTTCTCATATACCGCTAAAGTGTAAGGATAGAAGCGAGAAGCACCCGTTTGTTTTGATGGGTGGAATATGTGCTACATTCAATCCTGAGCCATTATCAGATTTTATTGACATTTTTTTTATTGGAGAAGGGGATGAGGCAATAGATGAATTTGTCGATGCAGTGCGATGCTTCAGCCTCGCCATTAATAAGGGCAAGGATGGGTTTTATAAGAGGCTATCCACTATTGATGGTATCTATATACCATCTGCGTATGATGTGACTTACAAAGATTCAGGTGCAATTGAAATGGTATTGCCGAAGAACGGCTTTCCACAGAAGATTAAAAGGAGGTGGGTAAAGGACTTGAATAAGACCCCTACTTCTTCTAAAATAATAACATCAAATACAGTATTTGGTGATATGTTTCTGATTGAGGTTGAAAGGGGGTGCGGAAAACACTGCAGATTCTGCCTTGCCGGATATAGCTACCGCCCTGTGAGAAATTATAGTGCAGAGGTTATTCTTAAAGAGGTGTCTGAAGGGTTAAGATATAGAAAAAAGATTGGGCTTATAGGGTCGGCAATATGCGACAGTCCTTATATAGATGAAATATGCGATGGCATAGCAAAAATGGGAGGGACAATATCGGTATCGTCATTAAGACTTGATAGACTGTCAAAAAAACTGGTTGATTTGCTATCTGTTAGCGGACACAGGACAGCAACAATTGCCCCCGAGGCAGGCTCCGAAAGATTGAGAAGAGTTATAAATAAGGAGACGAGTGATGATGAAATTTTGGATGCAGTTCAGCTTATAGCTTCGGCAGGGTTACACAATTATAAACTATATTTTCTTATCGGACTTCCTACAGAGACTGATGATGATATAGAGGCTATTGTAAGCCTTACGAAAAGGATAAAACACTCAATATTGAAAATTGCGAAGAGTAAAGGGCATCTTGGAGATATTACATTAAGTGTAAATCCATTTATACCGAAACCGTTTACTCCGTATCAGTGGGAGAAGATGGAAGATACTAAGTCGCTGAATAGTAAAATTAAAAAGATAAAGTCAGGACTAAAAGGTGTGAGCAATATAAATATCATACATGAATTGCCAAAATGGGCGTTTGTTCAGGCTCTGCTTTCAAGAGGAGACAGGAGGATTGGTGAACTGCTCTATAAATGCTATGAATTAAATGGCGACTGGTTTAAAACCTTCAGAGAGACAAACATCAATCCAGATTTTTATATCTATAGAGAGCGGGGTTTTGATGAGGTTTTGCCATGGGACCATATTGATTCAGGAATAAGGAAAGATTATCTCATAAAAGAAGCTAAAGAGAGTAGAGAAGAAAAGATTACCCCAGCATGTCCTGAAAAGGGTGAGTGCAGGAGGTGTGGAGATTTAGGATGCGTAACGAATATTTAACTATAAAGAAGCTTGACGGGTTGGGCAATCTTATACATGCTTTTACAACAAGAACCTGTGGAAATGCAGAAGATATTCTTAGAAATCATTTTAAATTAGATGCTAATGAAGTATTTACTGTAAGGCAAGTTCACGGCGACAACATACATGTTATAACAGAGAAAAATCCAAAGTTAAACAATGTTGAGGCTGATGCCATTATAACGAATATCAAAAATCTTCCAATAGGAGTCTTTACAGCAGATTGTCTTCCCATAATATTGGCTGATATAAAAGGAAGAGGTGTTGGTGTTGTCCATGCCGGTAGGGTGGGGACATCTCTGGAGATTTCAAAGAAGGCTGCTGCAAAAATAGCAGAGGTATTTGGTATTCCACCTGAAGATATTATTGCAGCTATTGGACCAGGGATTGGTGGCTGCTGTTATGAAGTAGATGAAAAATCAGTCAATCCCTTTAAAGAGGGATTTGCCTATTTTAAAGATATTACAGTAAAAAAGGGGCATGGAAAGTGGATGTTAGACCTCAAGGAGATAAATAAAAAACAGCTGATGGAATCAGGGGTAGAGGAAAAAAATATCTTTACAATAGATTTTTGTACATCTTGTCACAATGACAAATTTTTTTCGTACCGCAGAGAAGGTAAATCGGCAGGGAGAATGATAAGTTTTGTGGTGATTAGAGGATAATGTATGGTATCATTAAAAAATGTAGCTGAGTGTTTAAGGGTCTATATGGACTTAAAAATGAGAAAAGGCTTTAGAAAATAGGTAAATCTTTTAACAGAAAGGGGGGATAAATATGGGAAGTGTTGTGAAAAAGAGAAGAAAGAAAATGAGAAAGCATAAGCTGAAAAAGATGAGGAAACGAATGAGACATAAGAATAAATAACAAAAAATTTTATTTTGGATGAGAGGAGGTAAAAAGGTATGAATTCAGGTAAGACAAATATAAAATTTGGCTTTCTGTGGATTACACTTGCAACTTTTTTAGGATTTATTCTTGCAATAAAGATGCAGACAGGGGGGGAGGAATGGCAGAAGTCACCAATTAAAGGTTACTGGAGTGTTGCCCATGTCCATGCAAATACACTTGCAATCTTGAATATTCTATATGGCTTATTTATAGGGAGGGTTGGGCTTGGAGACAGTGCCAGGAAACTCGGTTCTAATTTGGCATTGGCAGGTATGATAATCATGCCTCTCGGTCTTTTCCTTGTTCCTTTTATACAACCTATTGGCTACTTAATCCCTCTTGGCGAATGGTGTATTATAATCTCTATGGGAATGATGGCAGCAGGTGCATTTAAGTCTATTAACTAAAAGGATTTGAGGGGTCTGGGGTTCAGAGGTTTAAGAGTTCAAGTGTTTTTTAGTTCACTGAACCCCTTAATTACTTGAATCCTCGCTCCCTTTTGTAGTTTAATGTGAGCAATATCATTATCATTCCTGTATATTATAGATTATGATGAATAGCATGAGTCTCATCTTATTTCAAAAATTTTTGAAGAGATAAACCTTCCATTAATCCCTTCTCCCCTGAATACAGATGTTGGATTAAAATTTTTATCTGTGAAAACCTGTCTACCTACAGGCAGGTTTGTGTGAATTTGTGGTTTTAATTAGTTTTTGTTCTTGAATTTTTTATATATAATCTGGTAATTTATAAGCCATGTTGCCACTGAAAAAACTCATTGTTCATACCCATCATATAGCTACACATTTCACAAATGCCCTTTTTCCTGTGAGTGCAGCCCTTATAACACTATATCTGATTACTGATAATCCATCTTTTGAGACTGCCTGTTATTATTCAATGATATTCGGATTGATGTCAATTCCAGTAGCTTATGGTTCAGGTTTTTATGATTGGAGAACGAGGTTTCAAGGAAGGCGAACTTTTATCTTCGATAATAAGGTAGTATTTGGTATTATATTTTTCATCCTTGCCATTATGGTTGTAATATGGCGTTCGTATGATGGCGGGATTATGTATTCAATTGGATTAAATAAATGGCTTTATGTAACCCTTGTGTATTCTCTTACAGGTATTGCAACATGGCTGGGTTATCTTGGAGGGAAGTTTATATAATAAAATTCAAAAATCAAATATCAAAAATTAAGGAATTTATTATTTTTTGAATTTTAATTTGTCATTTTACATTTTGATTTTTAATCTTTGATATTTTTACATATGTCAAAAGAAAAAATAAGAGAGCTAAAGAAAAAAATTGAGGCACTTGTTATTGCCATCCCAAGAGAGTTAGAGGCTTATGAGTTCTATCTTGATTTGGCAGAAAAATCAGCAGATGATGCCCCTTCAAAAGAGATGTTCCTGTTTCTTGCAAAACAGGAATTATTTCATAGAGACCATCTTGAAAGGATAATGAATGACCTTCAAATCCAATTGGAAGAAGAATTAAAAAAGGGAAAGTGAAAGGAGTTATATAAAATGGAAAAATGGGAATGTATGGTATGTGGTTATGTTTATAATCCAGCAGATGGAGACCCTGATGGTGATATCCCTCCGGGGACATCTTTTGAAGACCTTCCGGAAGACTGGGTATGTCCTGATTGTGGGGTAGGGAAGGATAAATTTAAAAAGATGGAATAGTATAATTTTTTATTCTTCGTGTAAATTTTGGCTAAATTTAATATTCAATCCCTTTTCTCGCCTTTAGACCTGTAGAGAATGGGTGTTTTATTAGCTTCATTTCCGTAACAAGGTCTGCAATCTCTTTTAATTCTTCTGGTGCATATCTGCCTGTAAAAACGAGTTCTACATCCTTTGGCTTGTTTTTTATAATTTCTATCACTTCTTCTAAATCAATTAATCCATAAAATAGGCATATATTAATTTCGTCAAGAATAATCAGATTGTAATTACCTGACGATATTATACTTTTTAGTTTTATCATCTCTTCTTTTAAGACCTCTTTCATTCTCTTTATATGGCTATCATTTTTAAAAGACCTTAGAGACCACCATGGTGTATTGAGTCTGTTTAACTGAAAATTATCTCCAAAGGCATCTTTCATTTTATATTCACCCGAAGACAATTTTGGAGATTTTAGGAACTGAATCATGTAAACCTTAAACCCCTGACCAATAGCCCTCATGGCAAGTCCTAATGATGAAGTAGTCTTCCCCTTCCCATCCCCCGTATAAACCTGCACAATACCTTTTTTAAATTTCTTATCCATTCATCAACTCCACAATTGAATTTCCGTTGTCATAGAAATTTACTATATTTAAGGCCGCATAGTTTTGTTGTAAACGATAGAAATCCTTTAAAGCCATGTTGAGTGACCACAAAAGGACTATACGGTTGACACCTCCATGAGAAACTATAACAACATTATCACCTTTATGCCTGTCAATAATAGAATTAACAGCAGATAAAATCCTCTCCCTCATCTCTAATAAGGTCTCTCCTTCCTTAATCCTATAATGCTCAATATTGTTATACCTATCCAAAACATCATCAGGATAGAGGCTTCTTATCTCATCCAACCTTCGTCCCTCCCAAATCCCGTAGTTCAACTCTCTTAATTCTTTTAGAGCTATAGGTTTAATAGAATGCCTCTCGGCAATTGATTTTGCCCCTTTTACTGCCCTCTGCAAATCACTTGAATAGACAACCTTTATAGGCATATCTTTTAATCTATCTGCAATTGCCTTCATCTGTTTTATTCCCTCTGCCGATAAGTCAACATCATAATGACCGCTGTAACATCTCTCATTAGCATTTGCCACCTCACCGTGGCGGACTAAAAATATCTTGGTTGCCCTGTTTTCCATTAAACTAATAACGATAGGATAAGTATTATCAGTTCATTAATCTCTATCGTGGCACCGAATACATCGCCTGTGATACCATTTATCTTTCTTTTTGAATACCTGCCAATGAGCAGTGTAACAATAAATATCACTGCAAGCATCAAAAATCCATTAAGTCTGAATAATGGTATTATAATTGATAGAACTATAACGGTCCCAATGATTAATTCTTTTAATCTGATAGATTCCGCAAATATCTTTCCTGTCCCGCCCTCTATCCTTGCATATTTAAAAAACAGACCCATTGGCAGGACAGACCATCTTCCAATCACTGGCATTGTAATTAAAACAAAGTATTTTGTATCAGGTTGAAGGCTCTGGAGAGATAGGTATTTTGTAAGAAGGAGCATCACAATCCCGACTACGCCAAATGTTCCTATCCGGCTGTCTTTCATGATTCTTAATATATCGTCTTTATTCTTTCCGCCTGCAAAACCGTCAACAGTATCAGCAAAACCATCTATATGAAGACCACCAGTGACAAGAATTAAAACTGCCAATACAATCGCATCTGATACTGATACAGGCAGGAAGGCAGAAGTCAGCCTTGAGATTATAACAAGTAAAACCCCTATAAATGCGCCGATTAGAGGAAAAAATATAACTGATTTTCCAAAACTTTTCTCATCAATCGGTGTGTCGGTTTTGATGTTAATTATAGTGAGAAACTGGAGAGATATAAGAAAGTTATTTAGAATTATCATAGCAAGAAAATCCCCATCAAAATGGAAATTTTAATAATATTCCAAATTTTTTATCTTGACAATCATTATTTTAAGTTTATACTTTTTATTAATTAACAATTTTAACAGGAGGTAGCCCGTGAAATTTAAAAAAAACTCTATTAGCATTATGCTGATTTTACTCACGATTTTTGTCTTAAGCAAAATAAACCCTTCCCATGGGTCAGAGATTACTCAGAATTTCTTAGATGCCTTTATTAATAAGGATACCGTAAAAATGTCTTCTATAATTAAAGAAAATAAGGATAAGATTCCGGATGAGATTAAAGCTCTCATAGATGAGGCTAAACTCCCCGAACTATCAAAGGAAGATAAAGAAACTAAATTAAATATAGCTGAAATTATAGCAAATGCATATAAGAATGTTACTGGAAATATCGAGCCACTTAAGCAGGTTAAGAAGGATGCCTTTGATTCCAAATTATCACCCCAGCTACATTCTGCTCCTGTAGAGGGATTTCACATTATTGAAATGCCCAAACCTTCCGGGGATGATAAGAACATATTCAAACCTGATAATATTACCATAAAGAGAGGAGAATCTGTCAGATGGGTAAACACCGGTGAAACCGAGCATATATTAGCTTCTATGCCTCTTATAAGTGTTCCTGGATTATTCTCACCAAAGGTTGAAGCCGGGCAAAGCTGGGATTACAAATTTGAAAAGACAGGCGAATATTACTATTTATGTTTTATTCATAAGAGTATGATTGGAAAGGTAACTGTAGAAGAATAAATCGAATCTGCTTATTTATGAAATTTTGGAAGAATCTTTTATCTTCATTGGTATCCCTGACACCATAAAATAAACCTCATTAGAAATAGCAGCCATTATCTGATTAACCTTTCCTGCAATATCCCTGAACCTCCTGCCAAGAGGGTTGTCAGGAACAATCCCCATCCCAAGCTCATTTGTTACAATAATAAAGTTTAGTTTAAGCCTATCTATTTTCTTTGAAAGATTATCAGCCATCTTTAGAATTTCCTCATCATTTAATCCATCCCCTATAAGATTTGAGACCCATAGGGTAAGGCAGTCAATAATCAAGACATCATATTTTGTTTGCAGAGATTCAAAGAGATTCAATAGGTTTCTCGGTTCCTCTAATGTATGCCAGCCATCACCCCTTGATTTTCTGTGAATCTCTATCCTCTCCCTCATTTCATCATCAAGTGCTTCTGCTGTGGCTATATAGCCCTTTATCTTTCCAATGGCTTTAGCAGTTTTTAATGCAAAATCGCTCTTCCCGCTCCTTGCCCCGCCTGTTATAAATATAATTTTATTCATGTATAGGAGATTATAAAATTAACCACAGTAAACACAGATGAACACTGATAGAATAAAGGGGAAAAGTTTTTATCTGTGTTAATCTGTGCTCATCTGTGGTTTCATTAGGTCTTTGTTGTTCTTAAAATAGCAGATTATTATTTAAAATGAAAGAGTCTTGTGGTATATTTTCAAATAAATTTAACTTAATAAAAAATGGATAAAAACTCGTTTTTAAAAAGCCTGCCAATATTTAAAAATATCCCCTCGCATGAGATAGAAAATATCTCAAGGATGTTTGTGGAAGATAATTACGATAAAGATGAATATATATTTTATGAAGGGGAGAAGTGTGACTGGCTGTATATTGTCTATCATGGAAGGGTAAAGATAATCAAGCATTCACCCTCAGGTAAAGATGTAATTATAGATATTATTCCACATGGCGAGATATTCGGCACAGTTGCCCTCCTATCAGGGGATACCTTTCCAGCATCTGCAATTGCAGGGGAGCCGGCAAGAATACTAAAATTATCAAAAGGTAATTTTTATGAATTAGAAAAGAGATTCCAGGGTGTAATCACATCTATTGCAAAGACAATGGGTAAAAGGCTTGTATCAGCCCATGAAATTATGCAGACAATGGCTGTTGAAAAGGTAGATGTGAGAATTGCAAAGGCACTTTTAAAACTATTCAAAGAACAGTCATCAAATTCAGAAGACCCAATTTCTATAACAAGGCAGGAATTGGCTGATATGATTGGGACTACAGTAGAAACATCCATAAGGGTATTAAGTAGGTTTGAAAAAAAGGGATTGGTTACATCTAAGAGGGGAAAGATATGGATAAAAAAACTGTCAGCATTGGAAAAGATGGTAAATGAAGAGTGAAACTATTTTACTGTAACCCCTATATCCATTAGTTTTGCACCCTTGCATATACCCATAACCTTAATCACACTGCCATAATTTAATCTCTTGTCTGCCCTTATAATAACAGTCTTGTTCCCGTTTTCACTGGAAATCTTAGCTAATTTTGATTCAAGTTCCTTTTCTGTAATTACCTCTCCGTTTAGATAAATCTTATTATTTATATCCATATCTATTTCAATATTCTTTATATTTGTTGAAGAATCAGAGGTCTTTGACTCAGGCAGCTCTATATCAATTTTACGGCTGAAGTCTATGAATACAGTTGACACCATGAAGAATATCAACAGGAGAAACACCACATCTATAAGCGATGTCAGCGGGATACTGTAATCTTCTTCCTCTCTTTTTCTGAATTGCATGTTAAAATATAAAAATTCAGGACGCAGATTTTCGCAGATAAATGCAGAGTTCAATTATTTTTTCTTTTGGGTCAGTTCTTCTAAAAATTTAAGTGATACCTCTTCCATTTCAAAGACAAGCCTGTCAACCTTCCCCCTGAAATAATAATAGACTGCAAGTGTTGGTATCCCCACAATTAAACCTGCCGCTGTGGTAATTAATGCCTCGGCAATACCGCTTGCCACAATACTTGGGTTTCCTGTGCCGCTCTCTGCAATCGCACCGAATGCCTTTATCATGCCTGTTACAGTGCCAAGGAGACCTAAGAGTGGTGCAAGATTGGCAATCACGCCAAGACCTCTTAAATTTGCATTTAAAAGGGTCGCCTCATGGTTTCCTGCACCTTCAATTGCCCTCTCAATTTCTATAATGCCGTAATTCGCCCTTAACAGCCCTGCCTTTAATATTCGCGACATTGCAATATTATTGCTTTTACATATTATAACAGCCTTGTCTATTTCCATAGTCTGCCAGTATCTTCTGACCGTCTCAAGGATTTCAGGGTGTATAATTTTTTTTCTCCTCAATGAAAGGAGTCTCTCCATTATGATAGCGAGGGCGAGGATTGAACAGAGGAGTATGGGATACATAACCACTCCTCCTTTTATAAATACCACAACTATCCACAGGTTCAAAAGGTAATCTAACATTGGCAAAAGTATACCACAAAGGCTCTACAAAGAATAACTACCTTTTTGTAGTCTTGAAGTGTCTTATCTACTTTTGGGATATTAAGCCGCGAACACCGCCAATAGCAGTGTTAATTATAAAGAGTATCAAAGATACTGCATTCAGCAGAGCGCCCCACATTGAGGCATGAGAGATTGATGCAATGTCTCCTATAATTCTTATTAAGAGTGATAACTGGAGGAGTGCAAAATGAATATAGAATAGAGGGCTGTATAATATCGGCACCTGTAGAACAGCCGGAAAGATTATTGGGGCATGGCCGAATATCATTGCAAGGACAAAGCCGAGAAAGAGGGAATGGAGTATGGCATCATACATAGGCGTGCCGGGAATAAATTCCCCTCCAAAAAATGAAAGTAAGCCGCTTATCCCAAGCCAGAAGTAGCCTGTAAGAAGACATACAGCAACAAAACGGGTTAACCCTGTCTGTTTAATAGTCTTTGTGACAATGTCATGTAAAATGAGCCATATTGTGATTACAATTATACCTAAGCCAAAAATCCGTATGTCTGTAGCGGTATTGTAGGTAGCGTATATTACACCTATAAAGAAAAGGATATTTGCTCCAGCAAAGATATTATATGCTGATTTTTTTGGTGCGAGGAGTCTGCTTAAATCAAGCCTTTCTCCTGCTATTGTGAGAATGAGAAATCCTGCCCACCATGGGACAATTAGATATACCGGGTAGTCTATAAGCCAGAATATATTGCCAATGAACCAGACAAGTGCACCAAATCCCATAGTTATTGTAAATGCTGCAAACTGGCGGCGGAGAATGGCGATAAATACAAACACGAATAGAAGGCTTGCTGTAGTCATCAATAGACGGCCTGCAATACTGTAAGGGGCAATGATTGTTGCAATGCTTCCAATGGCTGAGAGGGATGGTCCGATGTATGCCCAGCCTTTATCAAGTGCAACTGCCCTCTCAAGGGCTATTACAGTCCCCAAAAATCCACATATCATTAGGGGACCATGAAACTCAAGGAGACCTGTTCGTAATTCAGGTAAGTCCCATCCAAAACGGGAAAGCCCTGTCCATAGCCCTATTATCAGGGAGAGCATCCCCAGAGCCATGAGAGGAAATCTTATTTTATACATAGAAATCATAAAATATTTAGCCACAGACTTTCACTGACTAAATTAACAGAAGGTGAGAAATTAAGAGGTTAAGAAGATGAGAAATAAATTGCACTATCCTATCTTCTCAGTTTCATAACTTCTTATCTTCTTGCTTTTAAGTCTGTGTAAGTCCGTGGCTAATTAAGTTCATTTTAAAGCCTTCCCAGTTTTTTCTTTGCGTCATCTGACATCATGTCAGGATTCCACGGCGGAGTCCAGACCAACTCAACATTTACTGTCTTATCAGGGAACTGCTTCTTTATTGCATTCTTTGCCTGGTCTTTAAGCATACTGCCCATCGGACATGCGGCTGTAGTCATTGTCATCTTTACATCAATCTGTCCATTCTTCTCCTCAGCGGTATAAACCAATCCTAAATCTGCTATGTTTATTCCTATCTCAGGGTCAATAACATTTTTTAATGTCTCAAGAATCTGCTCTCTTTTAATCATATTTACTCCTTTTTATCTAATATAGGAAATTATATAGCCACCAAGACACAAAGGCGCAAAGGAATAAAGAATAAATTTTTCTTTGAGTCTTCGAGTCTTTGAGGCAGGTTTATGTTTATTCAAAATTCTTCTCCCTTTGCCTCTCTTATATGGCTTCCAATGGGCCTTATCCTCCCCCACATAGAATAGAAGAATAAGATTACTCCCAATGCCTGAAAAAATGATGCAAATGTTATCATTAAGCCCGATGATTCAAATTCAGTGAAGGATGCAGCAATCTGAAATATATATCTTAATGATGTTGCAATTGTCATCATCCAGTAGGATGTCCAGATTATATTTGGATTATACCTCTTATCTGTCTTTTCTGCACGGGGAAAGAACCACAGTGCTACTCCCATAATCATCATTATTATTGAGCCGACAAGGATGATGTGCGTATGTGCGGATATTATGTCCTGGGTGAATCCTGTCTTTAAGATATTCTGTGCAATGAGCATATAAAATCCTGTAAGGATTCCTACAATTAGAAATATTACGCTGGTCTTTACGAAATAACGGACAGTTGAAAACATAACAAGCTCCTAAATTGCATTGATTCTATATAATAATAAATATTTGCCATATTATACCGAATGCTTAGCCCATTTTGAAGGTTTTTATAGAAAAATCGTTGACAATATACAATGTTCTCTTTATGATTCTTACTAAATGTAGAATAAAGATAAAAGTAAATGTTCCTGAGACGCTGCGCTTCTCAGGAACGGCCCCAGCTGAGCTGGGGTCGTTATCAGTAAATAATATAAGGGAAAAATAATATGGCGGAGATGGAGGGAATTAGGTCTCATATTCGTAGTCTTAACGGGGAAGAGTTTGTATCGTCTTTAACTACGATATGTGATGATCTCCAAAAACAGCATAATATCCTGACATTCGGGTTCATTATTTATGATGAGACTACACCGCAATATCGAAAACTATTACGGGACAAGGATTACTGGGAAGCACTTGATAGAATCTCAGGCGATAAGTTGATGGTCTTTGCTTTGTCTGACAAAGTCGATTCGAGATGGGAGGGAAACAATACATTGGAATTCATGACAGCGTTCAGTTCATCAAGATCAAGCAAGACAAAAAGTTACTCCCATCTGCTTAATGAAGTATTTGACGACGAAGCTTTGCTCGTCTACCCCTCAGTATTATTTTTTCAAGTTTTTGAAGGCAATATTTATAATTACAGATTAGTACCATTACACCGCGGTACGGTTGAAGAGAATTTTGCCGCTGTACAAAAACTTTTTGAATCCATCGCAAAAGTATTGGATCAGATTGCTCCCGAAAATTACCAGAATTGTCGAGAAGTATTTGAACTCGTTAAAGATGATCTCTTGAGTCAGAAATATACGATGTACATACTTAAAGGACCTAAGGTCTTGGCGGACTTTATTGGAGTTGTGAGAAATCTATTGTTCTTTGCATGAAATATAAACCTACTGATAACAACCAGATGGACATGAACTCGTCAGTCATCAGGGCATTATCGGTTTAGCTGACCTGATATGATTGAATAAGAGGTTTGCTAATGGGAAGAGAGAATTTATGCTAATAGAATTCAGCTTACATTCACTGCTGAAAATTGAGATATTGAAGTCTCACGGCATAAATCTCTCAAAAGAAATTGTTGAAAATGCTGTCAGGACACCTGATAAAATAGAAAAAGGTTATCAAAATAGGTTGGTTGCTCAAAAAGGTTTTGATGAGACTCGGGTTCTTAGAGTTGTTTACGAAACATTACCAGAAAAGCTTTATGTTGTTACTGTTTATCCGGGAAGGAGGTCTCGATATGAGAAAGATTAAATATAGTAAAGATGTAGATGCTCTCCTTATTGAACTTTCAGATAAAAAAATAGATTACGCTGAAGAAGAAGGGCAGATGATTATTCATTTTTCTAAAGACGGAGAACCAGTTCTTCTTGAAATACTCGATGCCAAAGATTTCATTCTCAATTCTCTTTCCAGTCTCGTAAAAGAAAAGGAAGTAGCAATTCCTTAAAAGGGGAATGGAGTTTAAAATCTTTTTGTTAAAAATCTCTATTATTTAAACCACCCCTCTTTCCCTTCCTTCTCTCTTTACCATAATCCGTGATGAGCCTAAAAAGCAGGTAATTGTTGTCAACAAAATGCCCTGTTTTAGCTTGTATTTCTAATAACATTAATTGTATTATTTAGTGCATGGAAAAAATAGAGGGAAAGATTTGTGAAATATCAGGTCCCATGGTTGTGGCAAATGGGATAGGCGGGGCAAAGATGTATGCATCTGCCCTGATAGGGGAAAAGGGTCTTGTCGGCGAGATAATCAGGATAGACAATGACAGGGCAACAATTCAGGTCTATGAGGATACAAGGGGATTATATCTTGGAGAGAAGGTTTTAACCTATGGAAAGCCACTGACAGTTGAGCTTGGTCCCGGGCTTTTGTCCAGCATTTATGACGGCATACAGAGGCCTCTTGAAAGCATCAGGAATGAGGCAGGTGATTTTATAAAAAAGGGTGTTCACATTAAATCTCTTGATAGAAAAAGAAAATGGAGATTTACCCCTGTCGTAAAGAAGGGGGACAGGCTTGAAGAAGGGGATATAATAGGTGTTGTTGGAGAGACTCCTAAGATAGTTCATAAGATTACAGTCCCTAACGGTGTTTCGGGAATTGTAGAGGATATAAAGGATGGTGAATTTACAGTTGAAGACGATGTGGCTGTAATCAGCGGTAATAAAATAAAGATGCTAAAGGAATGGGGAGTGAGAAACCCCCGTCCATACAAAAAGAAACTCATGCTTGATACCCCTTTTATAACAGGACAGAGGGTATTTGATTTTTTGTTTCCAATTGCAGTAGGCGGGACAGCAGTTGTCCCCGGTGGATTCGGGACAGGAAAGACTGTAATAGAGCAGACATTAGCAAAGTTCTCAAGGGCTGATATTATTGTCTATGTGGGATGCGGTGAAAGGGGGAACGAGATGACAGAGGTCTTGACAGACTTCCCAAAGCTCACAGACCCGGTAACAGGCGACTCCCTAATGAACAGGACTATTCTTGTCATAAATACATCCAATATGCCTGTAGCTGCGAGGGAGGCATCCATATTCACAGGCGTAACAATGGCTGAATATTTCAGGGACATGGGCTATCATGTTGCCCTTATGGTTGATTCCACATCAAGATGGGCAGAGGCATTGAGGGAGATATCTTCGGGTATGGAGGAGATGCCGGGAGAGGAGGGTTATCCTCCCTATCTTGCAACGAGGCTCGGAAATTTTTACGAGAGGGCAGGCAAGGTTGTGTGTCTCGGCAGGGTTTGTAGTGAGCATGGCGAATCTAATGAGAGGGTCGGCTCTGTCACAATTGTTAGCGCCATATCGCCGCCCGGAGGTGATTTTTCTGAGCCTGTGACACAATCTTCTCTGAGGATTGCCGGAGCCTTGTGGTCTCTTGATACAGACCTTGCCTACAGGCGCCACTTTCCTGCTGTAAGCTGGGTTAAGAGTTTCAGCCTTTACATGACAGGACTTAAGGAATGGTATTCAAAGAATATAGTCGGGGATGTAAATGCACTTAGAGAAAGACTCCTCGGGCTTCTTCAGAAGGCAGAGGAGCTAAACGAGGTGGTGCAACTGGTGGGGCTTGATGCAATTCAGGATTCTGACAGGATTACCATTGATATAGAAAATATAATAATAGAGGGATTTTTAAGGCAGAGTGTGTTTCATGATGTGGATGCATTCTGCACGATTGAGAAGCAATATTGGATGCTGAATGTCATATTCATTTATTATGATGAGGCACTAAATGCACTGAAAAGAGGGGTTGATATTGATAAGATACTTGATAATGCTTGCAGGACAAAGCTTTTAAGGATGGTTGACTGCAGGAATGAGGATATGATGGAATTGGCAAAGGCTTTAACAAATGAGATTGAAAATATATGGATTTAATAACAAGAGAGTTTCAGTCAATAAGATATATATCGGGTCCCCTTATATTTCTTGAAAAGGTTAGAAAGGTGTCTATGGGGGAGATGGTGGATGTCATGCTTAGTTCGGGGGAGGAGAATAGGGGACAGGTTCTAAAGATTACTGAAGACTATGCGGTGATTCAGGTTCTGGAAGGGACATCTGGTATAGATACATCAAAGACAAAGGTAAGGCTTAAAGGTGAGGCAGCGAAGTTTGGTGTTTCAGAGGATATGATGGGGAGAATTTTCAGCGGCCTCGGTGAGCCGAGGGATGGGATTCCAAATTTCATCCCGGAAAAAAGAATGGATATAAGCGGATTACCTATAAACCCTGTATCAAGGGATAAGCCCACTGATTTTATCCAGACAGGTGTATCCTCTATTGATGGATTAAATACAC
>MHDO01000059.1 GCA_001805005.1 Nitrospinae bacterium RIFCSPLOWO2_12_39_16 | reverse complement strand
CCAATTTTCTCGTAGTTAACTCGCCCACTGGTTATGTCAGCAACACTCATACCCTGCTCGACTAAAACTGAGGTTATGCGCGATCGTTCAACTATTCTTGCTCCCCGTAACATTAGTTCTTGTGCGACAGAGTCAGCAAACTGGTCGCCATGGTGTCCATCAAAAGGTAAGACAGCCACTACTCCCAACAAATCAACGCTCAATTTCTTCGTCGCCTTAATCGTGGGCATGGCACAGCCAATAAGAATGAGACTGATGACGAATACAACGATTTGCTTCATTATTGTATTGCCTCTTAATATTTACTTTTATACCGAATTCAATGTCTGGCGAAAATATACACTGATAATATGAAAAAAACAAGGAAAAAAGATTCGGCTCTCATTTATGGCAATATTGACTTATGGTTGCGGACTTCGTTTGGATGAGTATTTAAGCTTTCGCAGTATATTGCTTTTATGAGGTCAATATATGATAATGACTACAAGGGAAATCACTTGGTCATAGACAGTTTTATACCACCATTATCTATGTCAATAAAAATTATTACAGAAAACAGGAAGGCGAGGCATGATTATTCTATTATAGAAACCTTTGAGGCAGGTATTGTCCTAAGAGGGACCGAGGTAAAATCCCTGAGAGAAGGGAAGGCAAACTTAAAAGACAGCTTTGCAATGGTGGAAGATGAAGAGGTTTTTCTCCACAACTGCCACATAAGCCCCTATACACACGGGAATATATATAATCACGACCCATTGAGAATCCGTAAGCTTCTCCTCCACAAAAGCGAGATAAATAAATTAATCGGAAAGACTGTTGAGAAAGGGCTTACCTTAATACCATTAAAGTTCTATTTCAAAAGAGGCGTTGCAAAGGTAGAGCTGGCACTTGCAAAAGGTAAAAAACTGCATGACAAGAGAGAAGATATAAAAAAGAAGACCGCTATGAGGGAGATAGAAAAGGCATTTAAAGAGAGCAATAGATAAATCAGATTTTATTTTGTATTATGATATGCTAAAATAAAAAATAAGAAAATTTGCTGAAGCCTCTTTTTTATTTATTAAATTCCAGCGAAGCGAAATTTGGGGAAGGAGGATAATCTTGAAGGTAGAGGTATCTGATATAAAACCGAGTGTAAAAAAATTGAAGATTGAGGTTCCAATTGAAATAGTGAACAGGGAGATTGATGAGGCATATAAGAATATTAGCAAGTCTGCCAATATTCAAGGTTTCAGAAAGGGGAAGGCTCCAAGAAAGATACTTGAGCAGCATTATAAAGATAGAGTGGAATCCGATGTCCTGCAGAGGATAATCCCAAAGACATTTGCTGAGGCAATAAAGGAGCACAAAATCCGTCCTGTAACCCAGCCCAATGTTGAGGATATAAAGATGGAGCATGGCGCACCTCTTTCATTCAGTGTTACAGTGGAAACACTCCCCGATATAACCGTTAAAGACTTCAGTCATCTTGAATTTACAAGAACTATAGTGAGAGTTACAGATGAGGATGTTGAAAAGGGATTAAAAGGAATTCAGGAGATGCAGGCAGAGTTTGAAAGCAGTGATGACCATCTGCTTGAGAGCAATGACTATGTGATAATTGATTATGAGGGTTTTTCAAATAATCATCTTGTGCGAAAAGGTGTGAACCATCCTGTTTTTATCGGTTCAAAGTCTTTTATACCTGAGTTTGAAGAAAGATTGATAGGACTCAAAAAAGGCGAATCAAGGGATATTAATATAACATTCCCTGCCAATCACCATGATAAGGAGCTTGCAGGGAAAGAGGTGAATTTCAAGACAACTGTCAGAGAGGTAAAAAAGAAGAGGCTGAAGCCAATAGATGATAATTTTGCAAAGGAGCTTGGAGGGTTTGAGAATCTTGAGGTATTAAAAAGCAAGGTGAGAGGTGATTTGGAGGACAGGGAAAGAAAGGCAGCCGATTCAAAGATTAGGAATGAATTGGTTAATAAGCTGATTGAAATGAACCCCTTTGAACTCCCACCCCAGCTCATAGAGGAAGAGATGGACTCTATGGTCCATAGCACCCGTCATCAGTTTGCCTCGCAGGGGATTGATCTGGATAAATCGGGTGTTGACATGAATAAGATGAGGGATGGTTTCAGGGACTCGGCTATCAGAAACCTGAAGTCAGATATCATACTTGAAAATATTGCAGAGAAAAGGTCTATAACAGTCATCGATACAGAATTGGATGATGAGGTAAAAAAGTATGCATTATCAATAAGGGAAAACTTTCAGGTATTGAAAAGGAAGATGCAGGATAATAGTTCAATTGACAGGTTGAGAAAGAGATTATTGATTGACAAAACCTTTGATGCTATAATTAAGTTGCTTAAGGTGAGCGATATTTATACCGATAGAGAAAGTGAGGTAAGTAAATGAGTTTGATTCCTATGGTTGTGGAGCAGACACCACGAGGCGAGAGGGCGTATGACATATATTCCCGTCTTTTGAAGGACAGGATAATATTTTTAGGCGCGCCTATTGATGATTACATGTCAAATCTTATAATTGCACAGCTTTTGTTTTTAGAGGCTGAAGACCCTGAGCAGGATATTTATATATATATAAATTGTCCGGGGGGTATTGTTACATCTGGGCTTGCCATATATGACACAATGCAGTATATAAAGCCTGCCGTACAGACTATATGTATTGGACAGGCGGCGAGTATGGGGGCGCTCTTATTATCAGCAGGGGAAAAGGGTAAGAGATTTGCCCTTCCTCACTCAAGGATGATGATACATCAGCCCTCAGGCGGGTTTCAGGGGCCATCTGCAGATATTGAGATACACGCAAAAGAGATATTAAAGATGAGGGAGACCCTTGATGGCATATTATCAAAACATACCGGTCAGCCCTTGAAAAAAATCAGGGTGGATACAGACAGAGACTTTTTTATGTCAGGAGAAGATGCAAAGGTTTATGGAATCATTGATGATGTTATAGAAAGCCATGAATTCCCAAAATCCAAAAAAGAAAAACCAAATGAATAAACATTTAACTTTAGAGGAGGATATCTAATGGTAAAGAGAGGCAATGAGATTGACCTCCGTTGTTCATTTTGCGGGAAGAGCCAGGACGAGGTAAAAAAACTAATCGCAGGACCCACTGTATATATCTGTGATGAATGTATAGAGTTATGCAACGACATAATGGTAGAAGAGTGGGGGCATGATAAGGAGAATATATTTCAGCACATACCAAAGCCAAAGGAGATAAAGAGGATACTGGATGAGTATGTGATAGGGCAGGACAGGGCAAAGAAAATCCTATCTGTTGCAGTCCACAACCATTACAAGAGGATAGACAGCCATGTCAATATAAATGATGTGGATCTACAGAAGAGCAATATCGTGCTTATAGGCCCCACAGGGACTGGAAAGACACTCCTTGCACAGACACTTGCAAAGATATTAAATGTGCCATTTACAATAGCAGATGCTACGACACTCACCGAGGCAGGTTATGTTGGTGAGGATGTGGAGAATGTAATCTTAAGGCTCCTTCAGGCATCAGATTATGATGTAGAAAAGACTGAAAAAGGCATCGTATATATAGACGAAATTGACAAGATAAGCAGGAAATCTGAGAATCCATCTATTACAAGGGATGTGTCTGGCGAGGGGGTTCAGCAGGCACTGTTAAAGATAATAGAGGGGACGGTTGCAAATGTCCCCCCTCAGGGCGGTAGGAAGCATCCCCATCAGGAATTTCTCCAGATTGATACAACGAATATCCTATTCATCTGCGGAGGTGCCTTTGTGGGGCTTGATAAGATTATAGAACAGAGGACAGGAAAACAGTCTATCGGTTTTGGCTCAAATCCTAAAGCCAGGACAGAAAAAAATATAGGTGATACATTAAGGCAGATCCAGCCCGAAGATCTTCTTAAATATGGCTTGATACCTGAATTTATAGGCAGACTCCCTGTTATTGCCACACTGGATGATTTAGATGAAGATGCGCTGGTTAAGATTCTAACAGAACCCAAAAATGCCCTTGCAAAACAGTATCAGAAGTTTTTTGAATTTGAGAGGGTTAAGCTGAGATTTACTGAAGGCGGCTTAAGGACAATAGCCAGAGAGGCGACAAAGAGAAAATCAGGGGCAAGAGGGTTAAGGGCGATATTGGAAGAGGTAATGCTTGATACCATGTATGAACTGCCATCACAGATAGGAATAAAGGAGTGCATTATAAGCGAAGAGGTTATAACCAAAAGAGAACAGCCCCTTATAGTATACGAGAAACAGGCAAGCTGAATTAAAATAGGATTCAAGGGTTCAAAGGTTAGCAGAAATAAAAACACTTGACCACTTGAATGCTTGACCCTTTGTCCCCTCATATTTAATGCCTATGGAAGAAAAGAAAAAGATACAGACCAATATATTGCCGCTTCTGCCTTTAAGAGATATTGTGGTTTTTCCTCATATGGTTATTCCTCTTTTTGTGGGAAGGGATAAATCTATAAGGGGGCTTGAGAATGCAATATCAGGGGAGAAGCGGATTGTTCTTGCCGCACAGAAAAAACCAAAGACAAATGACCCCGCCCCTGAAGATGTATATGAGATAGGGACGGCAGCTGAGATACTTCAGATACTGAGACTGTCTGATGGAACTGTAAAGGTTCTGGTAGAAGGAATAAACAGGGTCAGAATAGATTCGTTTATTGAAAACATCAATTTTTTTGAGGTCAAGGTTTCTTTTCCTGAAAAAAAAGGTGAAACCTTTCCAGAAATTGAGGCGCTGATGAGGAGCCTCATGGGGCTTTTTGAAGAATATGTGAAACTTAGCCAGAAGATGCCTGCCGAAATATTAATGTCTATACAAAATATAAACGACCCCGGACATTTTGCGGATTCTATAGCAGCACATCTTTCAATGAAGACTACAGATAAACAGAGGCTCCTTGAAATAATATCCCATCATGCCCGTCTTGAAGAACTCTACAGCATAATAGAGTCGGAGATTGAGATACTTAATCTGGAAAAAAAGGTGCGTGGAAGGGTGAAAAAACAGATGGAGCAGAGCCAGAAAGAGTATTACCTGCAAGAGCAGATGAAGGCTATTCAGAAAGAACTGGGCAAATTTAATGAGTTCAAGACTGAAATAGAGGAGTTAAGAGAAAAGATAAAGAAGGCAAAGATGCCTGAAGATATAAATAAAAAGGCACTGAAAGAACTGAAACGTCTTGAGATGATGCCTCCCATGTCTGCAGAAGGGACAGTGGTGAGAAACTATATTGACTGGCTTGTTGATATACCATGGGCTGTAAAGACAAAGGAGAAGCTTGATATAAAAGAGGCTGAAAAGATTTTAAATGAAGACCACTACGGATTGGATAAGGTAAAAGTGAGGGTGCTTGAGTATCTGGCTGTCCGAAAACTTGTAAAGGAGATGAAGGGGCCTATATTGTGCCTGGCAGGACCGCCGGGTGTCGGGAAGACATCTCTCGGTAAATCAATAGCAAGGGCTACGGGGAGAAAGTTTGTCCGTGTTTCTCTTGGCGGTGTCAGGGATGAGGCTGAGATACGGGGACACAGGAGGACTTATATAGGTGCCTTACCCGGAAGGATTATACAGTCAGTCAAAAAGGCAGGGACAAAAAATCCGGTATTTATGCTTGATGAGATTGACAAGATGAGTATGGACTTCAGGGGCGATCCGTCTGCCGCTCTATTAGAGGTGCTTGACCCTGAACAGAATTATGCCTTCAATGACCATTATCTTGAAGTGGACTTTGACCTCTCTGAGGTGATGTTCATTACAACTGCAAATGTCCTTCACACAATCCCCCAGCCTCTGCTTGACAGGATGGAGGTATTGAGGATGCCGGGGTATACAGAGGAGGAGAAACTGAACATTGCAAAACTCTTCCTTATGCCTAAAAATATCAAAGACCACGGGCTTAAAGAAAAGCAGATTCAGTTTACCGATTCGGCTGTGAGAAAAATTATAAGGCACTATACAAAAGAGGCAGGGGTAAGAAATCTTGAGAGGGAGATTGCCAATATATGCAGAAAGGTAGCAAAGAAGATAGCTACAGAAAAGAAAATTTCTAAGTTGATAATTATATCACCGAAGAGTCTTGCGAAATACCTTGGTATCCCAATTTATCGTGTAAGTAAAAAGACTGAGAAGAGTGAGGTCGGGCTTGCAACAGGTCTTGCATGGACAGAGGTAGGGGGTGAGATTCTCACGACAGAGGTTACACTCATGGACGGGAGGGGGAATCTTACGCTTACAGGACAATTAGGCGATGTAATGCAGGAGTCTGCACAGGCGGCATTAAGCTATGTAAGATCAAAGGCTAAAGAGATGGAACTTAATAGAAATTTTTATCAGAAGGTTGATATTCATATCCATGTTCCTGAAGGCGCCATTCCAAAGGATGGGCCGTCGGCAGGTATTACAATGGCAACAGCCCTTGTTTCCGCTCTTACAAAGAGGGCTGTGAAGAGAGATTTAGCAATGACAGGCGAAATTACATTAAGGGGAAAGGTTCTTCCAATTGGCGGGGTTAAGGAGAAGCTCCTTGCTGCCCACAGGAGCGAGATTTTTAACATCATACTGCCAAGAGAAAATGAAAGAGACTTAAAAGATATACCGGCAAACATAAAGAAGGTGCTTAAGATTAATCTGGTTGAAAATATGGACGAGGTCTTAAGGGTTGCACTTGAAGAATCTCCAGCCCCTGCACCAAAGATAGAAGCAGAACCTGATGAAAGAACCTATACACCAATCCCATCTTCAGTGCCGATAAACTGATTAAGAAAATTTTTTAAGGCAGAAGGCGAAAAACTATTATATATAGCTCCTTGCTTTTGTTTTTTGCTTTCCGATAATACCGCCATGAAACATGCCTTTCTTGATAAATATAGCAGTATTGAAAGCCCTATCCACAGACTTGACCCAAGTGTAAAAATAATCTCTTTCTTATGGATTATTGTAATAAGTGTTACTACACCATCCAAAAACTTTAATCACTTTGGAATCTATTTATCAGTTGTATTTACACTTATATTTCTGTCAAAAGTTCCCATTTCATTTATCCTCTCTCGCTCTGCTGTAGTCATACCATTTGCACTTTTAACATCAATATTTTTAATTACTACATCAGGGTTTATAGCGGCGTGGAATGTTGTAATAAAATCCTATATAGGGGTTCTATGTCTGATACTGTTATCTTCTACAACCCCATTCCCTGCCCTGCTTAACGGTTTTCGCAGACTTAAAGTTCCAAATATATTCATACTTCTTACAAGTTTTACTTACCGCTATCTATTTGTTCTCCTTGATGAGGTGATGAGGATAAGACAGGCATGTGATTCCCGCTGTTTTAAAGGGAGATGGATATGGCATGCAAAGACAATAGGCAATATGATAGGGGTGCTTTTTGTAAGAAGTTATGAGAGGGGAGAAAGGGTTTATATGGCAATGGCATCAAGGGGGTTTGAGGGGAATTTAAAAGTCGCAAGATACCAGACATCAATCAACAGTCAGGACATACTATTTATTATAGCAATAATATTGATAACATCATTAGTGAGGTTATACTAAAGTGGAAAACGGGAAGGCAATTTTAATTGAAGAACTCTCTTTTCAGTATCCTGACGGGAACGATGTATTGAAGGATATCACCCTTTCAATATATAAAGGGGAGTCTGTTGGGATTATAGGGCCAAACGGGGCAGGCAAATCAACACTCCTCCTCAATCTGAATGGAATTCTCATCGGGGATGGGCGGATAGAAGTAATGGGTATGGAGGTTAACAAAAAAAACCTGAAGGAAATAAGAGAAAAGATTGGTATCGTCTTTCAAAACCCTGATGACCAGTTATTCTGCCCAACCGTGTGGGAGGATGTTGCATTTGGACCTCAGAACATGGGTTTTTCTGAAGATGATATAAATAAAAAGGTAAAAAAGGCAATGGAGACGGTCAGATTAACTGGATTTGAAAAGAGGAGTCCGCATCATTTAAGCCTCGGAGAAAAAAAGAGGGTATCTCTTGCAACAGTCCTTTCAATGACTCCTGATATAATTGCCTTTGATGAGCCGTCTGCAAATTTGGACACATATTCCCAAAAGATGCTTATACATACTATAAAATCACTCCCCTCAACAAAAATAATCGTTACCCATGACCTTTATATGGCAGGCGATATTTGTAATCGCCTTATAATCTTATTTAATGGAGAGATTGTGGCAGAAGGTGAGACATGGGAGATATTAAAAAATCAGGAATTGTTAAACAGATATGATCTCCCATTTGAAGACAGGTGCAGAGTCTGTATTAAGTGATAATGTGTAAGGAATAAGTTATAGCTTATCCCTTTTATCTCTACACCTTGTTTTATGCCACTGTAACGGATTTTGCAAGAGACCTTGGCTTGTCTATGTTTCTCTTTAAGGCTACTGCTGTGAAGTAGGCAAAGAGCTGTGCGACAACTAATTCTAAAAATGGGGCAATGACATCAGGCACCGTCGGCAATGCAATCTCTTCATTGAACAGCTTCTCGCTCTCCTTTTTGTCTCCAAAGTGAAAACCTATAATAAATCCCTTTCTTGCCTTTATCTCCTCTGCACTTCCGGAAGAAAGCCTGTAGAGGTCTTCGTCACTCTTTGGAGGCATGAAGATAATTGAGTATAGGTTTTCGTCAATAAGTGCAATGGTCCCATGTTTTAGGAAACCCGCAGGCATCCCCTCTGCATGGACATACGCAACCTCTTTCATCTTCAGGGATGACTCAAGTGCTATGGGATAATATTTCCCCCTCCCAAGATAGAGCCAGTTATTTATGTGGGAATACTTTTGGGCTATTGTATGTATGAAGCCTGATTTTTCATTAAGCACCTTCTGGATGATTTCAGGGAGATTAGATATATGCCTCTCAATCTCAATTTTATTCTTTGAAGCGAGCCTCTTATTTCTGACTGCTATCTCAAGGGCAATCATTAGTAGTATAATCATCTGTGAAAGGGCTGCCTTTGTGCTGATTACGCATATCTCAGGACCAGAACCTTGCAGTATTGTAAGGTCAACAAGACGGGCAATGGATGACCCCATTACATTAACAATGGCTGCAGTCTTTGCACCTTTATTTTTTGCATATTTCAGTGCATTTAAGGTATCGTATGTTTCACCTGACTGCGATATGGCTATGACAAGTGTATCTTTATCTATATGTGCGAGATTTTTAAACTCATCCGAGCTTATCGCAGGTGTAAAAATACCTGCAACGGAAGAGAATTGATACTCACCCATAAGGGATACATAATAAGTGGTGCCAACCCCTATCAGATAAGTCTTTTTGCTCTCCATTATCATGTCTGATATTTTTTTGATATGCTGTCTGTCAACCTGTGAGGCATTTATAATGCACTGCGGCTGTTCATATATCTCCTTGAGCATGTAGTGGGGATAGCCGCCCTTTTTAGCCATATCACTATCCCAGTGTATCTCTGTAATTTTTTTTCTGACAGTTTCTCCATTTGTAGTATTTTTTATAAAGTAGCGGTCTTTTGATACAACTGCATATTCATCATCATCAAGGACAACTGCATTTTTTGTATAATCTATAAAGGCGTTAAAGTCTGAGCCGATATAATTTGTATCCCCCCCCAATCCTATTACCAGAGGGCTTTCCTTCTTTGCACAGAATATCTTATCTTTTTCATAAATGGTTATCATGGCTACAGCATATGTCCCCTCAAGCCTCTTGATAGCCTTTATAAATGCTTTTTCTGTATCTTTTGATGGTGCAAAATATTTTTCCACAAGATGGACAATAACCTCTGTATCTGTCTCTGAGTAAAACTTATGCCCTTCTTTGATAAGCTCTTTTTTTAATTCCCGATAATTGGATATAATCCCATTATGGACGAGGGCAAAATCACCTTTACAGCTTAAATGAGGGTGGGTATTCTCCTTTGTCACGCCGCCATGTGTTGCCCATCTCGTATGGGCAATCCCCAGCTTTCCATCAGGCTCTGATAACCTCTCTCTTTCATTTACCTCATCAACAGAGCCGATATTCTTTCTAACCTCAATCCCATGTAGCCCAAGTATCGCAATACCACATGCGTCATAGCCCCTATACTCCAAGTGTCTTATACTATCAAGTAAAGGCACTGCTATATTTTTAAATCCAGCAATCCCACTGATGCCGCACATAAAGCCTCCAAATTCAAGGTAAAGGTATAGGTAAAGTAAATATCTCTACCTCTGCCTTCTCCTTTACCTGCCTTCCTTCGGGTATGTATAATGATGGGGAATCTTGACCTGCGAATTAATCACTGTCCCTGCCATTGTTGTATTGCCTGAGCCAATTATCGCATCATCGCCGATAAAGGCACCAAGTTTATTTAGATTTGTATCCATGCTCTTTTTATTTACAGTAGATTTCAAAGTGCTTCTATCAAGATTTTCATTTATGGTCATTACCCCTGAGCCAATATCAACATTATTTCCGATAACACTATCACCTATAAATGATAGCCTCCCAATCCGCGAATTTCCGGAGAGTATGCAGTTTTTAAGTTCAACGCCATAACCCACAATGCAACTCTTACCCACAGATGTATATTTTCTTATCAGGACATTATTGCCTATAAAACTGCCTGAACCTATGAATGAAGGACCTTCAATGATAGTCCCTGACCTTATCTCTACATTATCCTCAATCTGGACAGGGCCCTCAATCCTCACATCTCCTATCAGGTGTGCAGATTTTGAAATTGTTGCTTCCCCCCACGAATCCATTATTATTTTATTTGCAATAAGTATATCCCA
>MHDO01000058.1 GCA_001805005.1 Nitrospinae bacterium RIFCSPLOWO2_12_39_16 | reverse complement strand
TATTACCTATATTACTGGCGATAGGCAGCCTTTTGCTACGAGGATTGCAGGTGATATTGTACCACTGTTAAGTAGACATCTTGAAAAAATTGGCAGAGTAAAGAAGATAAGTTTGTTCTTATACACAAGTGGCGGCGACATGCTGGCGCCAATACGTATAGTAAAATTAGTTCGTAATCACTGCGAAACATTTGAAGTATTGGTGCCGTATAAAGCACATAGCGCTGGAACACTTATTGCGCTTGGAGCGGATAGAATTGTTATGGGGAAGCTTGGGGAATTAACGCCAGTTGATCCTACTACTGGACATCCTTTTAATCCACCAAATCCTGCTAATCCCCAGCAGCCTCTTGAAGTGAGCGTGGAAGATTTAAATTCTTATTTTTTATTTGCAAAAGAGAAGGCCGGCGTAAAAGCTGGTCAAATGGCAGATGTTTATAAAATGCTGGTTGAAAAACTGCATCCGTTGTCTATCGGCAATGCATATCGTGCATATAGGATGGCAAAGCTTTTGACTGAAAGGCTTCTTTCTCTCCATATGGATAAAACAAAAGAAAGTCAAAAAATAAAAAAAATCATAAATGAAATTACAGGAGATATTACCATACATGCATATCCTATTGACCGGGATGAGGCAAAAGAACTCGGCCTTAAAATAGATGCACCGAAAGCCTCGGTTGAGCAGCTTATCTGGCAGTTATATGAAGAATATGCCACACCAATGAAACTTGGTCAACCGTTTCAGCCTAGCGAACTTCTGGCTGGCAAAGATATGGCTGAGATACGGCATGCAGGGGCATATATTGAAAGTGCGGAATATTCTCATCAATTCACTTTTATTGGGAAGGTACAGAAAACTATTCGCAACAATCAACCAGTGGTTGATATGAACATTGATTCGCAGTCGTGGATTGAGGTACAATAAAACTATGAAACCTATATTAAATACTCAGCAAATAGATACATCATCCTCCTTATTGTCAGAAGGGTTAGGGATGGTTGAAGAAAATTGGACATCTGAAAGAAGATTAAGATATGAACTTTTAGATAAATGGCAGTGGCATATAATATTCTATTTAGATGTTCTTGAACAAAACCAGGCAGATTCTGTTAAAAAGTTAGTTTTACCAAATCGATTAATAAATCCTCTGTACGGGCGTGAAGTGCTAAATCAGAGGTTGCAGGAAATGGCTACCGGTGCTCCTTCTATAGAACAAGTCTGGGAAATAACAAAGAAGTTGCCATCATTATCAAAGCTCCTTTCAGAGGAAAGAGATAATGAATAAATGCCAAAGTATTTTCTTGAAACAAGCGCATTTCTAAAACGATATAAAGAGGAGGCTGGTTCTAACATAGTAAACAACCTCTTTAATAACAGACACGAATTATTTTATTTAAACCTTGCTATCATTGAGATACGCAAGGTTTTTTATCGTCTGTGGAAATATCCCCTCCAACAAGATGATCCAATTACCGAAGAAGAGTTTAATGCTCTTAGCAGTAGATTTGCCGAAGACATTCTGCAGATGCAAAGAATAGAATTTACAGAAGAAATGATAGGGCAGGCAATTACTATCCTTGGAAAAGCATGGGTTCCTAATATTTTTGACTTAGCCCAACTTTCAGCATACTTAATTGCGAAGAAAGAATATCCTGATGTTATTTTTGTGTGTTCAGATGAGCGTTCAAAATTAATAGAGGGTGTTAAGCAATTTGTTCGAGAGGGAGACATTATTGTTCCTGGAGGTATATGAAAGGATTTTTTTGAAAGAAAATTGGAACAGACATTTTTCTTCTGCTTTGCAATAGAGAAAAGTCACAGGCGCATTATCCGGCAGGCAGAGTAAAAGACATATAATAATGGATTCAATAAAGTGTATTTTTATGCTAAAATGAGCAATACTAAACCTTTTGGAGGCAGATATGAAAACTGCAAGATTGAACATAGACATATCAGAGGATGTATATTCCACCCTTGAGATAGAGGGATACACCAAGGCAAAGCTTGAAAAAAATGCAAGGCAGACCCTTGCAATAAGCCTTTTATCCGATGGCGTTCTCTCTTTTGGCAAGGCAGCAGAGCTTGCCGGCGTAAACAAATGGAAGTTCATGGACCTTCTAAGAGAAAAGAAAATAACATTTTACGAACCCACTGAAGAAGAAATATTAGATGAATACAAACTAATAGGCAAAGTAGCTGAGGGCGTGAAACGTGAAGGTCGTAAGTAACTCCTCACCTTTAATTGTACTTACCAAAATCAACCGCATAGACATTTTAAAACACCTATTCACTTCTATTTATATTTCTGAAGAGGTTTACAGGGAAGTTTATAAGATTAAGAAAGGGCATTGCCCAAGATGGATAAAGATTGTAAAAGTTAAAGACCGTATGGCAGTTGATGCCTTAGATGCTATAGTAGATAAAGGCGAGGCAGAGACAATAATCCTTGCAAAGGAGATGAATATAAAACAGGTATTAATGGACGATAGAAAAGGGGTAAATCTTGCCAAGAAAATGGGACTTGAACCACTTAGAACTACTACTATTATAGGAATCGCATACAAAAATGGTTTATTGGCTGATATACGAAAGGAACTTTTAAATCTCAGAGGAAAAGGCTACTGGATTACTGATTATTATATTGAGGAGATAATAAAACGCTTAAAAGAACACTGACCTGCCTGAAGTATGCAAGCAATGGGGAAAAGAAAACGAACTTATCTGCTTTTGCCTTGAAAGTATAATATTAAGAAGCAAGAACTATTTAGTGGAAAAGAAAATGGGACAACAGTCGTTTTTATCTGTCTTGCAATAGGGGAAAGCCACAGTTACCGTAGATTTAGGATTCGGAGTAGTAGTAGTAAGAGATGTGCCTGCAACAGTATGTGCACAATGCGGTGCAGATTGGATTGAAGATGCTATTGCTGAAAAGGTAGAAGATATTGTGGATGAAGCCCGCAAGAAGCATCATTTGGTAGAGGTGACAACATTATTGGCAAATTAACTTTCTCAATGCAGTATAAATTTAACTGAGCTCATCACCTCACCACTGCCCGTAAAAGCTTTACTGCCATCCGCAGTTTCTCTTCATCTAACTCCTTCAAAAACCTGCCCATGTCTTCTCTCAATTCCTTCCGACTAACCTCATGCCCGAAATCAAACATCTCCCACATCTCAACCTCAAGAGCATTGGCAAGGCGGGTTATATCGGTATTTCCCCTTGATTTTACATATAGTTTGATATAGTCTTTTAATAATTAGAGAGCAAAAATACGCTGCTGCTTTTGTATTAAAGGACGCAATAAAATGCTGCAATCAATATATCTTGATGTTTGCACTATAAGCAGACCTTTTAAGGAGGGGTTAAGATGAAAAGCGTAAAGTATATGGATGAAGAGATGGTAATTAAAAAAGCTATGAAGGTTCTTATCAGAGAGTTAGGACCAGTAGAAGCCATTCGTTTTATTAACATCCCTAAAAAAAGGAGGATTGATAGCATTAGGCGTCATAGAGAATGGCAAAAATTATTAGATAAGGCAAGGTTCTTTGACGAAGTTTTTGCCGAATAACAGGTAGAAATATATGTTTAAGATGAAACGGGAACTATGGTTGTTAACGGTTCATAAGAGAAAAGCTACTTTCACCTCACCACTGCCCGTAAAAGCTTTACTGCCATCCGCAGTTTATCCTCATCCAGTTCCTTCAAAAACCTGCCCATAGTTTCCCTTAATTCCTTCCGGCTGACCTCATGTCCAAAATCAAACATCTCCCACATCTCAACCTCAAGGGCGTTGGCAAGTTTTATGAGCATATCAAGGGTGGGGTTTTCTGTCCCCCTTTCCATACGGCTTAAATAATTTGGGCTTGTTTCAGCTCTTTCTGCAAGTTCTTCCTGAGATAATCCTTTGCTCTTTCTAAGTTCTTTAATTCTAAGTCCTATCAATCTCTTTTCATCTGTTTTCATGCATATAATAATGCATATTTAAAAATACAAACTGAACATTCTAATAGAAACTATTTGCTTGACAAATAATTCTCATTAGGTATATATTCATGCCCATTGATGCTATTATTAAACTCATATTGTATCCATCACATATGAGATATCAGTGTTATTTTCAACTGGACAATAGAAAAATTAAATATGTGAAGATTAGATGGTAATTTTCCTGTAAAAAAGTCAGAGGCGGAAATAATTATGTGTTTTGGAATAACTAACTCTTTAGATGAATTTAAAAGATGGGGAACTAAGATAGAAGATATGATTTCTGAGGAGCCTTGTGTATGTTTTATTGTGGCGTATGCCTCGTTTGAAAGGTTTCTATATAGGACAGCCTTAGCACTTAAGATATTTCAAGGTAAATATTCAAAGGATGCACGCAAACAATTAGAAAATATTTCATTAGAATCCCTTGTTGGCTATTGTTCAAATACAAAGCAAGGGGGTAACCCTGCACTTCGTAACATTCTTTCAAAGATAGGTTTAAGCAATGGAAAGATAGAAGCGTTCCGAATAGCCAGAAATAATATTGTTCATGGTGCAGACATTAGAGACCGTACTGTAAACGAAGAATCAGCCAAGCTACTTTGGGAAGGATTGCGGCTGATAAGTGATATTGATTTTTGTGATAAGAACTTGCATCCAAGAGCTCCATATCAAGCTTGGCAGAGACTACCAATGAGGCGCAGCAAAAAACACAAATAAAACAAGAAAAAGGGGGTGATATTGGTTTTGCGGTATCATCATTAATAGTAGGATTATAGAAATTAATTCTGAACCATAAGGAGGTGACTTATGGGAATAAAAGGAGCAATAGCAGAAGTATTTTTAACAGCATTTAAAACATTAGCGCGGAAGGAGCAGGATATTTTTCTGTCAGCAATATTAAGAGACAAAAGACTTCGTGAAGACCTGATAGATATAGCCATATCTGAAAGCAGGGCAAAGGACAAAAGCAGACCTTTCAGAGATTTTTTAAAAGAACATGGGAATTAAATGGACAAATATTCTGTTGAGATAGTCCCAAAAGCAGAAAAGGAATTTTTAAAACTGCCGGAATCTGTAAGAATGAGGATTCGTAAACAGATACTATCCCTTGAAAACAATCCAAGACCGTTTGGCTGTAAAAAACTAAAGGAGACTGAATATTACAGATTGAGAAGCGGCGACTACAGAGCGATTTACAGCATTGATGATAACAGCAAAATTGTAAAGGTTCTATCTATTGCTCACAGAAAAGAAGTTTATAGATGAATTACCCCATTAGCCCCCTCGTTGACAAAATCCTCTTCGCCAAGGAACAAACCCCTTCGCCCCCCTTTGTTAAGGGGAAATTATCTAATGCCGACACCTCAGCCGTTGAACAGGAAACAGGCATATTATTTATCGGACAGAAGGCAGGAGATTGTGAAGAGGAAGGAATAATAATGGAAATCAGATACTCTGAAAAAGCTGATAAGCAAATTAAAAAGATATGTAATGGAGATAGAAAAAGTGCTAAAATGATAATAAATTAAAAATTAAAACATAATGAATCATAGGGGAGGTAAATTAAATGTCTGCAACGGTTGAAAAGATAGCACTTGAGTTGTTAGGCTTACCTACTAAGTCCCGTGCATTGCTTGCCGAAAAGCTTATTGAAAGCCTTGACGAAAAGCAGGATAAAAATGTTGAATCTCTCTGGATAAAAGAGGCAAGGAGACGCAGCAAGGAAATTAAAAGCGGCAAGGTTAAATGCAAGCCTGCAAAAGATGTCTTGAGGGAAGCACGATTAAAACTGAAATGAAGGCGATATTATTCCATCCAGAAGCTGAAGATGAAATGATAGATTCAGCAATATTCTACGAAAATAGGTCAAATGGGC
>MHDO01000057.1:11243-12100 GCA_001805005.1 Nitrospinae bacterium RIFCSPLOWO2_12_39_16 | reverse complement strand
AAGAATTGTTGATAGTCCAAGTCTTTCTTTTATCATTTTTAATGCCTTCAGTGTCTCTGATGCCTGTGTCGGCTCGGCACTGACAGTAAGGGTGAGACAGTCTATTAATACATCCTCCTTCGGAATACCGAGCTTTATAGCCTTTTTTAAGATTCTATCTGCAATCTTAAATCTTCCCTCTGCGGTCTTTGGAATCCCTTTCTCATCAAGGGCAAGCCCAAGGACTGCAGCGCCATACTTCTTAGCAAGAGGGAGTATAGTCTTTAAGCTCTTCTCCTCTCCACTAACGGAGTTTATTATTACCTTGCCGTCTGAGGCCTTAAGACCTGCCTCCAGAACAGAGGGATTATTTGAATCAAGCATCAATGGAAGATTAACAGCATCCTGAATTGTAAAGATTGCCTTTCCCATCATCTTAATCTCATCAACCCCCGGTGCCCCCACATTTACATCAAGTATATCCGCCCCTGCATCTGCCTCTCTCTTTGCCTCATCGCGGATAATAGATACATTCCCCTCTTTCAATTCGGCAGATAATAATTTCTTCCCTGTGGGATTAATCCTCTCACCAATCCTTACAGGGGGATTACTATATCCAAAAAATACACTCTTTGTCCTGCTTGATACTGCAGTATAAGAAGGGACAACTCTCTTTTTTGGTTTTATCCTCTTTACAGTCTTGACTATTGCCTTAAGATGTTCAGGTGTTGTGCCACAGCATCCGCCTATTATGTTTACACCCTCCTTTGCAAATTTCACTGCATACTCTGCCATGGTTTCAGGCGACGATGGATAACAGGTAACACCATTGCACAGTTCAGGCATCCCTGCATTCGGCTGAAATACAAGAGGCTTAC
>MHDO01000057.1:836-11202 GCA_001805005.1 Nitrospinae bacterium RIFCSPLOWO2_12_39_16 | reverse complement strand
TCGGGACCAAGACTACAATTTCCGCCGACGAGGTCAGCACCTAATGCATTTAAAACTACAGAGGCTGTCTCAGGGTCTGTCCCAACAACTGTCCTCATATCATTTACATCATTAGACTGCCGAATCGGCTGAAATGTCATCATTGCAAGTATTGGTATATCGGGAGACACATCCCTTGCCGCTATTAATCCTGCTCTTATCTCTTTTATATCAGAGAACGTTTCAAATCCAATTATATCCGCACCTGCCTTGACACAGACAGAAATCTGCTTTTTAAAAATGTTATATGCATCATCAAAACTTAAGTCTCCGATAGGCTTCAAAAACTTCCCCGTAGGACCTATGGTTGACATGACAAGACACTTTTTCCCTCTTGAGCCTGCTGAACCGACAACTTCTTTTGCAATCTTTACAGCAGTAGTGTTTATCTCAGCCAATCTCCCCTCAAGCCCATATTCTGAAAGCTTGATTCTGTTCCCGCCGAATGTATTGCTTGTTATGATATCTACACCTGCCTCTATATATTCCCTGTGCACCTCTTTTATTATGGCAGGGTTCGACAGATTAAGCTCCTCAGGACATGAGCCAGGCTTCATCCCCTTTTTCTGAAGCATTGTCCCTGTTGCACCATCTAGAATAAGTATCTCTGATTCAAGTCTTTTTAAGAATTTATTTTTCATAGTAAAAAAATTAGCCACAGACTTACACTGACAAAATAAAAAAAGAGGATAAGAAGTTATGAAGTTATGAGGTTTAGAAACTTAACTTCTTATTCTCTTAACATCTCAACTTCTTGCTTTTTCTTAAGTCTGTGTTAGTCAGTGGCAAAAATTAGTTTTTTTCTTCTCTGTGCCTCTGTGTCTCTGTGGCTTATACCTTTGGCAGTTTTACAATAAATCTGCTCCCCTTCCCTTCCTCACTCTCCACCTCAATAGTCCCGCCATGTTCTGTAATAATCTTCTTGCATATAGATAATCCAAGACCTGTCCCTTTTCCAACCTCTTTAGTTGTAAAGAATTTCTCAAACATCCTCTTCATATCTTCCTTCCTAATCCCCATCCCGTCATCCTCAAAAATTAATAGAACCGACGAATCATTTTCAGATGTCTTTATGACAAGCGTTCCCTTCTGCTTGTGATGGTACATTGCATAATGGGAATTATTTATAATATTTAATACCACCTGCTGGATCTGATTAAAATCCCCAATTACAAGAGGACCCGGTTCTTCAAATTCTCTTACAATTTTTATACTGTCATTCCTCATCTGATGTCCTTTAAGTGTGAGAACTGTTTCAATCATATTATTTACATTAATCTCCACCTTTTCATGTGAATGTTTGCGGGAAAAATCAAGGAGTGAACGGATTATTCTTGCAGACCTCTCCGCCTCTCCCTGTATAACCTTTAATCCCTTTTCTATTTCTTCGCTTTTGTCTAAATCCATCATGTGTTCAATATAACCCATTATCCCTGTTATCGGGTTATTGAGTTCATGAGCCAGACTTGAAACTAATTCACCAACCTCGGAGAGTTTTTCCATCTGTAAAACCTGCTCCTCCATCTGCTTCTTTTCAGTAGTATCTATAGCCACATGCACAAAGCCAATGAATTCCTCTTTTTCATCTAAAATCGGATATGTCCTGATAAGGAATATGCCTCCGAGATAGGAATTCTGCATCTCAATTGATACAGGCTTTAAGCTTCGTATAGTCCTGTCACATGGAAAGTCATTGGATATACCATCATAATTATAGAATATCCTATTACACATCTGCCCTACGACTTTATCGTGCGGCATACCGACTCTGTTATAAAAGGAGAGATTAGCCTTTATAATCTTGCCATTCCTGTCATGGATAGATACCATATCGGCTATTGCATTAAATGTATCTTCCCATTCTTTCTCCGCCTTTGATAGCTCATCTATTTTTCCCTCAAGCCTTGTTACAAGCCTCCTGCTGTATTCCCTTAAATAATTAGATTTTTTATCAGCCTCTACATCATCCCTTCTGCCTGATAAATATTGAGCTATGAGGTTCGGAAATTTTCCTACATCAAGAGGCTTATATATAAAGCCATCACATCCTGCCATTATAGCCATCTCCCTCTCGCCATTACCTGATAGAGATGTGAGGGCAACTATTGGAATTGAAGATAGATGATAGGTAGCCTTTAATTTTGTCGTTACCTCATATCCATTCATGCCTGGTATGTTAATATCCATTAGTATAAGGTCGGGTTTATAAGATTCAGCTTTGCTTATGCCTTCCTTTGCATTAGATGCCTCTATAAGCTTGTACCCATGGGACACTAATATCCTCCTGACAAGCATCAGGCTTGCCCTGTCATCTTCAATATAAAGAATAGTTTTAAAATTCTCTTTCATTTCTACCCCCTTACCTTTCTTCTCCTTTCTATAGGTATAACAAAATAAAAGTTAGAACCTTTTCCAAACTGGCTCTCAACCCACATCTCACCTCCGTGGAGCTCAACAAATCTGCTGCTTATTGCCATACCAAGACCCGTCCCCCCCTCTATTCTCGCAAAGGATGAATCTATCTGGCGGAACTCCTCAAATACCTTAGGCATATCCTCCTTCTTTATACCGATGCCTGTATCTCTGACCGATACCAATATAAAATTCCTATCCCTGATATGGGTTCTCCGCGGGCAGTAGCTATCAGGGTTATTTTCTATAGACTTAATATCATCATATCTTACCTTTCTTATCGTCAAAGTTATCTCCCCTCTATCTGTAAATTTTGCTGCATTGCTAAGTATATTCAGTATCAACTGTCTTATCCTCGTCTTATCAACATAAACTAATGGAAGATTCTCTTCTATATCGGCTGTAAGTTTTACAGGTTTATCCCTAACCAGTGCAGATGCAGTAGATATAGCCCCTTCTGCTATCTCACCAATATCTACCATTTCTTTTAACAGTTCTATCTTCCCTGATTCAATCTTTGACAGGTCAAGTATATCATTTATAATGGCAAGCAGGTGCTGTCCGCTTTGATGTATAGCAGTAAGGTCTGTCCTCTGAATCTCTGTTATGGGACCGTCTATACCTTTGAGGATGACCTTTGAGAATCCTATGATTGAATTTAATGGCGTCCGCAGCTCGTGACTCATGGTAGCAAGAAATTCTGATTTAAGTTTGTCTATACTCTTAAGCCTTTCATTTGCTAAATTTAGTTCTTTATTTAGAATTTCCAATTCCTTTTTAGAATCTGCCAATTCTTTATTTATTATTTCCAGACCCTTTGATGTCTTTTCCGCCTCCTCTACCCTTACCTCTGCTGTCAATCTATCCGAACGAATCTTGTGAAAATATGCTGCAGCTCCTATAATAGTGACTACAAGAATAATCAGTAACCTCTGCCTGTATTTATCAAGTTCCCTTATCCTTTTTATAATCTCTTCTTCAGAAGATTCAATTACAGCCAGCCATCTCTCCTCCCCTACCTTTAATGAAGTGCCTGCCACAAGGATATTTTTTACACCGTGGCTCTCAGGTATCTCAGTATAACCACCTGAGGGATTTTTGAGGATAAATTCTATCTCACCCTTATGCTGCTCCCTTGTAAGTCCCCATGAACAGAATAACTGTTCACCCTTATCTGTAAAGAGCATGGCATGACTACTCTCCCCATATCTTACAGGCGATATAATTGAAAATACATTATCCATATCTATACCTGTGATAACTGCACCACTTTTATGCTCACGATAAACAGGAGTTCCTACCTTTATTATACTGCTGTGTCTGGATATATACACCTGACCAATATCCAATTTAATCGTCTCCATGAATACAGGGTCATCGGATAAATTTTCAAGATTACCTAAATCAACAGCACCACCATCTTTAATGGAACCCCTTTTAACCTTAACTATCACCTTTCCACTATTATCTGCAAATAGCATATAGCTGTAAAGCGGGTGGACATTTAAGAATGGCTCATAGACCTTCTCAAGCCCATCCCTCCAGTAGACTATCTCTTTCTTATCCCCTAAAGAAAGCGCATCTATAAGTTTCATCAGGGCAAAGGGCTGTTTTAGGAAAAGTACGCTCCACCTCGCATCGTTAAATGTATCTTCAATTTGCGAGGCGACTCTCTTTGTTAGAAGGTGCTGCTCACTGTTAAATTCCTCTTTCGCATGACCCTCTATTGTCTTCTGCAGGTCGGAAAACACGGATATAAAGAAATACAAAAGGGCAGATGCTGCAACTGCTGCTATACCTGCGTAAATATACCTTTTTATCATCTGCCCCCCTCACCGTGACTCCTTTCTCCACACATAACTTATGTTAAAGGTGATGACTCCTCAATCCTCACCCCTTGCTTTTTTTAAATGCATTCATCACCTGCCCTATAAGTTCCTCCTCACTCAAAAACCCTTTACTTATAAGCCCCTCTATATAACCATTCATCCTTTTTTTATCATCTGCTGTAATATCCTTTGCCGATATTACAATTATAGGTATATCCTTTGTAATAGGGTCCCTCTTTACCTCCTCTATAACTGCAAATCCATCTATATCAGGCATCATAAGGTCAACTATTATCATCCCCGGATTATATTTCTTTATCTGATTTATACCCTCCATCCCGCTGTATGCAAGCTTTATATTATACCCACGATTAGTTAAAAATCTCCCCACAAGCTCTGCATCTCTTGGATTATCGTCTATCACCAGAATATTTTTTATAGTGCCGTTAAGTCTATTCAATGCCCGTATTAGGTCTTCATCACGCACAGGTTTTACAAGATATTCTGATGCGCCGAGACTAAAGCCCCTCTTCTTATCAGCCATTATACTACAGAATATAACAGGAATCCCCTTCGTCTGTGGATTTGATTTTAATCTCTGGATTATCTCCCATCCATCAATCCCAGGCATTATTACATCAAGTATAATAATATCAGGCATCAGCTCAATTACCTGCTCAACTGCCTTCACAGGAGATTGAATGCCAATAACTTTATAACCCTCTCTTTCCAATATCTTGCTGAAAAGGATTATAGAATTTGCCTCATCATCAATAACCATTACAACCCTCTCACTCTTGTCTGTCATGGTTATCTCCTTTTCAGCCTTTCCTTTCCATTCACAAATAACAGCCTCACCTAAAGGTATAATAAAATGAAATATTGAGCCGTTGCCAAGCCTGCTCTCAACCCATATCTCTCCTTCGTGGAGCTCAATAAATTTTCTGCTTATTGCCATCCCCAGCCCAGTCCCCCCCTCTTTCCTGACTGATGATGAATCTATCTGGCGGAACTCCTCAAATACCTTAGGCATATCGTCCTTCTTTATGCCAATGCCTGAATCCTTAATTGAGAGCAGCATAAAATCTCCATCTCCATGTATCATCCTCTTCGGACAATAGCTACTTCTGTTATCTTCTATAAAACCCATTTTGCTGTATCTTATCTTTTTAATCATCAATTTTATCTCTCCATTATCCGTAAACTTTATTGCATTGCTGATCATATTGAGCATTACCTGTCTTATCCTTGTCTTATCTGCATAAACCAAGGGGAGGCTTTCACCAAGCTCCATCAGAAGATTTATAGGTTTACCCCTTATCAGTGCACTTCCTGTGGCTATCACATCTTCCGCTATCCTGCCGATGTCTATGACCTCCTTTGCCAGTTCCATCTTTCCTGATTCAATCTTTGAGAGGTCAAGTATATCATTTATAATTGCAAGAAGATGCTGTCCGCTCTGATGTATGGCGGCAAGGTCTGTCCTCTGCAGTTCTGTTATAGGCCCATCTATTCCTTTTAATATAACCATTGAAAACCCAATGATAGAATTTAATGGGGTCCTGAGTTCATGGCTCATATTTGCAAGGAATTCTGATTTAAGTCTGTCAACCTCTTTTAATTTAATATAAGAATTCTGGAGTTTTAAGTGTATTTCATTTAATTCCTTTGTCCTCTCCTTTACCTTCTCCTCCAATTCCCTCTTATATCCTTCCAATTCCCTTGTAGTATCAGTGAGTGACCTATAAGCTGCATCCAATTCCTTATGAGAATCCTCCAGCTTCTGATAATTTTTCTGCAATTTCTGATGCTGGAATAAAATTTCTTCGTCTCTGTCCTTTAATGCAACAATCATCCTGTTAAAAGAAGATGTAAGTTTTCCAACTTCATTGGTGGATGAAACATCTATCGTGTGGAAGAGGTCGCCGTCTGCAACCGACTCTGTTGCCTTTACCAGGCTTGCTATCGGTTTTGTAATTGCCGTTGTAAAGATATAGTCGCTTATCAATCTAAAGATGATTACAACAATTGTGAAGATTATAACAATATAAATCATTCTCCTTACATTATTATTAAGCCGTTGAGTACTAAATATTATCTCAACCTTACCTATATTCTCTGAAACTCCCTTTTTAACACTTTCAATAGACCATGGCATCAATTCTCCCGCCTCTATTTTTATGGGATGCTGAACTGAATACCACAGTTCTTCAGGAACAATTTCAGCGTCCCCCATATTGACGAGGAAGACATTTTCCTTATTGAAGACCTTGATTGAAATAACATCCTTAAGCATCAAGCCACCTTTTACCACCTTTTCAATAGAGTCTTTGTCTTCAATCATTACAGGTATTTTTAAATCGTGGGCTACTTCTTCTGTAATGGAATCTCCCCTCAACTTAAACTCCGACCACATATCATTATGATGGTTATAGAGGAGAATTGATGCAAGTGCAAAAACAACCACTATGACCATTATAGTGGAATAAAGCATCATCCTGATTTTAAGAGGTATATTCTTTAACATATTAAATAAAATTATAAATAATCAGCGTATTATAATCACATCTTATTTTTAAATCAACAGGATAAAACAGAATAATGAAGACAGAAATGACAACAAGACAGTCTTTACTCATATAGACTTTAAATGTGTATGTTTCATGGCAATTTTCTTCTTGCCTGCATTTCTGAAAAAGATTGTAAGTTTTAAGTTCTCTCCCAGACCTTCCTTCTGTAAAATAATTCCATTGCCGAACTGTGGATGTATAACCTTTGAACCAACAGAATAAGCAGTCAATAGTCGTGAGTCGGCAGTCCGCAGTCCAGCATAGTCAGCTTTTTTATTTTCTTGACTGCTGACTGTTGACTGCTGACTGTCAACTGTATTTATCAACTCTCTTGGAATATCCTCTATAAACTCAGAAGGGGGATTGGACATCTCCTGCCCATATATTCTCCTGCTCTCTGCATTTGTAAGAAAGAGCCTCTCTTTTGCCCTTGTTATGCCTACATAACAGAGCCTCCTCTCCTCTTCCATCTCCTTCTCGCTGTCTATGGATTTTATATGCGGAAATATACGCCCCTCCATACCTGCTATAAAAACAGCAGGAAACTCCAATCCTTTTGATATATGGAGTGTCATCAGCGACACAGAACCACTCGTGTCAGAGATGGTATCGGCATCCGAAACAAGTGCCGCCTGGTCAAGGAATCCTGCAATACTCTTATCCGCCGTCCGCTCTTCATACTCCTCTGCAGCACTGATTAACTCTTTTAAGTTTTCTATCCTATCCTCCGCCTCATCAGTCTTCTCATTCTTCAGTGCCTCCAGATAGCCGCTTATCTCAAGTGTCTTTTTAATAACCTCTGAAGCACTTTCAGTCGTGACAAATGCCTCAAGCTTTTTTAAAATATTATAAAATGCCTCTATCCCCTGACCCCTTGACCCCTTGACCCCTTGACCCCTTAATTCCTTAATAGCTTCTATAAGATTAACCCCTTTTGATTTTGCATATTGTTCAATCTTATCAACAGTTGCATTCCCTATCCCCCGCACAGGGACATTGATTATCCTTTTCAAGCTGATGGAATCATTGGGATTTATAACGATTTTGAGATAACATAGTATATCCTTTACTTCTTTTCTTTCAAAAAATTTTAATCCGCCGTAGATTTTGTATGATATCCCCTCCCTCCTGAGAGAGTCTTCTAAAACCCTTGACTGGGCATTTGTCCTGTAAAATATAGCAACATCACTATATGAAATTCTGCTCTCCCGGCAAAGTTCTTTTATCTTTGATGTAATAAAATCCGCCTCATCAATTTCATTTGAGGCGCGATGGTAAAATATCTTTCCACCGCCGCTCTTTTTAGTCCAAAGCTTCTTTTCTTTTCTATAAAGATTTCTGCTGACAACAGCCCATGCGGCATCTAAAATATTCTGGGTGGAGCGGTAGTTCTCTTCAAGCTTTACCACCTTCACATCAGGATAATCCCTCTCAAACTCCATAATATTCCTTATGGTGGCACCCCTCCACTGATAGATGCACTGGTCGTCATCACCCACGACACATATATTTCTGTGTCCTGATGATAAAATCTGGACAAGTCTGTATTGGGCATGATTTGTATCCTGATATTCATCAACCATCAGATACTTGAAACGCTCTTTATAATTTTTAAGAACATCGGGCACGTTCTCAAATAGTAACACTGTCTTCATAAGGAGGTCATCAAAGTCAAGTGCATTATTCTCCTTCAATCTCCTCTGGTAAAAGGTATAAACAGTATTTATAATCTCCTGTAATCCGTCTTCAGGATTCTGTATCTTTTCTATAAGCTCATTTTTTAAATTACTAATCCTCCCAGCTATTGATTTTGGTGGATAGAGGTCATCGGATATATTGAGCTCCTTCATACATCCTTTTAATAATGAAAGGCTGTCATTGGCATCGTAGATAACAAAATCTCTCCCGAATCCAAGTTTATCAATATCCCTGCGGAGTATCCGGACACAGGCAGAGTGGAATGTGCTTATCCAGCAACCGCTTGCCCTGTTTAAACCGTTTAAACCGATAATCTTCTCTACCCTATTCCTCATTTCATCTGCTGCCTTGTTGGTGAATGTTAGGGCAAGGATATTTTCAGGGGATGCGTGGCCTTTTTTAATCAGATGGGAAATACGGTAGGTAATAACCTTTGTCTTTCCTGACCCTGCACCTGCTAATATCAGGAGGGGACCTTCTATATGCTCAACAGCATCTCTCTGCTGGGGATTTAATTCATTGTAGATTTGCATCGTTGATTTATTGTAACAGAAAGATATTTTTTTTCAACCGAACAATTAGAAATTATAGAAATTTACCACAGAGGCACGGAGACACGGAGGAAAAAACTAAATTTTTTGACACAGATGAACACTGATTAGTTATGATTTTTTCTGTGCCAATCATAATTTATCTGTGTCTTCAGTGTCTTTGTTTTTTGTCTTTCTCTGCCCCCTCTGTGCCTCAGTGTCTCTGTGGTTTTATTAGGTTTTTGTTCTGCTTGGCTGCTGCTGGCTTATGCAGTGAATGGTTCCAAGCCCATAGACGAGGTTTGAAGAGTCTATTCCTATAACCTTGCGATTCTGGAACTGTCTCTGGATAATCTCCAAAGCCCGTTTATCATTCTTATGACCAAAGATGGGAACCAACACTGCTTTATTTCCTATGTAAAAGTTTGCATAGCTTGCCGGCAGCCTGCCTTCTTCGTCCTCAATATATCCTGGCGTGGGCAATTTAATGACATTTAACCTGTTTCCTTCGTTATTCTTTGAGTTTAGGAGTATTTCATAATTCTCATGGAGTATAGGGTGGTTCTCATCATTCTTGTCTTCTTCATAGACACAGAGGACAGTTTCAGGATTCACGAACCTTGCTATGTCGTCAATATGACCATCTGTATCATCCCCCTCTATACCATTCTTTAGCCATATAATCTGTGATACTCCGAGATACTCCTTCAGATAATCCTCTATCACACTTTTAGTGAGATTTGGGTTCCTGTTTTTATTAAGGAGACACTGCTCTGTTGTAAGCAAAGTCCCTCTTCCATTCACATCTATTGAGCCGCCCTCAAGAACAATGCCGGGCTTAAAACATGGGAGACTCATCCTCTCATTCATGAATTCAGGGATATTTGTATCTTTCATCAGCGTTTCATATTTCCCGCCCCATGCATTGAATATCCAATGGGTCATTGCAAGTCTTCCGCTATTTTTATTTATCAAGAAGATTGGGCCATAATCCCTGAACCATATATCAGTATAATCGTATTTATGAAATATAATACTGTCTGGATTTACCCCGCTTTTTTTAAAAAGTCTTTCAGCCCTTTTCTTCATTGCATCATCTCTTACGAAAAGATTCACATCTTCGCTATCCAGTATGGCATGTATTATCTCAACATAGGTCTTCTCCACCTTTTCAACCCTGTCAGGGAAGGTTATGGGGTCATGGGGCCATGAGAGCCATATAGCATCATGCCTCTCCCATTCAGCAGGCATGTAATAACCTAATTTTGCAGGTGTAGTATTTGCAGTT
>MHDO01000057.1:0-810 GCA_001805005.1 Nitrospinae bacterium RIFCSPLOWO2_12_39_16 | reverse complement strand
TCAGGTCTCCTGTTATTAAAGAAGCCCCACCCCTCGCGGATTCTCCTGTTTAGACTCAAATCTACCTTTACAATTAGCGTCTCTTCTCTGCTATTGCTTGCTTTTTTAAGTATCTTTCCAAAGGCATCTGAGACAAAAGAACCTCCCCAGAAACTCAGTCTTTCTTCCTTCCCAATCCTGTTCACAGCAGCGACATGAAGACCATTTGCTATTGCGTGTCCGCGCTGGACAGTCTCCCATGCATTATGCCAGTCTCCATCCTGAGAATGATGCCCTTCTATCCAGCCTATGGCAGTGGGGTAGAATATTATATCAGCACCCATTAGCGCATTTATCCTTGCAGCCTCAGGAAACCACTGGTCGTAGCAGATGAGAATCCCTATTGAAGCAAATCTTGTCTTGAAGACCCTGTATCCAAGGTCACCCTCCTTAAAATAGTTTTTTTCATAAAAGAGGGGGTCAAAAGGTATATGGAGCTTACGATATACACCAAGTATGCTCCCGTCTGCATCTATTGTAACAGCAGAGTTGTAATAATCGCCATCTGAAGCCTTCTCAAAGATGGGGACTATTATTACAATACCCAATTCCTTTGCCAGTTTTGAGAAGAGGTCTGTTGTATTGCCGGGGATTGTTTCTGCAAACCTCTCAGACTCACATTTTTCGTATTGTGGAAAATAGACCGTATTAAACAATTCCTGAAGGCACACAATCTGCGCCCCTTCATTTGCAGCCATTCTTACCTCTTTTATGGTTTTGTGGAGATTCTCTGAGATGTTATCGGCAACAGCAGTCTGTATGAGGCATATT
>MHDO01000056.1 GCA_001805005.1 Nitrospinae bacterium RIFCSPLOWO2_12_39_16 | reverse complement strand
TGTAGTTGACGCTTACAGAATTGGAAAGAAAAGGGACTTAGAAGAACAATCAACGAGTCAAGGTTCAAATAGCAAAGGCGATTAGCCACATAACAAGTCGCTCAAGAGGGACGCGGCATAAAAACGTCGAGCCTCTTAGCTGTTGCGTTCTCCCTTCGCTCCGCTATAGTCTTTCCCCCCACTTTAATTTCTTTCTCAAGACTTCATAATAATTTTTGCCAGGTGCCTGTATTAGTTTTATTGTGTTTTTTGCTTTCTTTATCTCAATTGTATCACGGTAATTAAGTGAATATCCTACCTGTCCGTCCATAGTTGCCAGCACATCCTCATTTGGTGTTACAAGATTTATTTCAATCTTTACATCATCAGGTATAACAATTGGCCGGTTTGTAAGGGTATGCGGGCAGATAGGGGATAGTATGAGGGCATTCATTGTAGGATAGACTATAGGCCCGCCTGCAGCCAGTGAATATGCAGTAGAGCCTGTTGGTGTAGAGATGATAAGCCCGTCAGACCTGTAGGTTGTAACATATAAGCCATTTATCTTTATCTCTAAATCTACAATCCTTGCAATAGCGCCTCTATTTATTACCACATCATTAAAGGCACAGTAATTTGCGGCTATCTTACCCTCTCTGTATATACAGGCATCAAGCATTATCCTGTCTTCTACTGTAAAATCCCCAGAAATAATTTTTTCCAGTGCAGGGTAGAGTTCCCCAATTGTAATCTCAGTCAGGAATCCAAGGACACCTAAATTTACACCCAATATCGGTACATCTTTATCTTCTATAAGTCTGGCAACAGAAAGAAGAGTACCGTCGCCGCCAAGGACAATTATAAGTTCAGCCACAGATGGTATATCAGCCCTTTTATATTGAGATTTTTCACCAATGATTCCTGATGTCTCCTTATCCAGATAAATCTCAATATCCCTGTCTTTGAGCCATGTTATAAGCCCCTTCAGTGACTCCTCTGCCTTGCTATGCTGTGTTTTAGCAATAACTCCGATTTTTTTAATCATGTATTAACCTCTCAAGTATTTTTTCTATACATACATCAATAGGCTTTGTGGTGTCAATGATTATGTGAGAATCCCTATCAATTTCATTTATGACATCAAAGTCTTTTTTTTGTTTATCATATATTTCCAATCTCCCATCGGAAGTTGCTCTTTTACTCTTCAACCGATAATTTAACCTCTTTTTTATTTCTTCATCTTTACAGATTGTTTCTATAATAAAATATCTTATCCCCATTTCTACTGCCAAATCTAAAATCATTTTTCTTTGGCTCTTTTTTTTAAAAGAGGCGTCAATGATTACCGATGAGCCTTTCATTAAAAACTCTTCTGCCTTTTTAAAAATCTCTTTGTAAGTTTTGTCAGTAAACTCTTTTGAGTATATTCCCTTTTCAAAGTCTTCATATTTGTGTTCTGTAGGAGAGATACCAGAGAGTTCTTTTCTTACTATATCAGAAGATATAATAGGTATATCCAATTTTTTTGAGAGAGTTTTTGATAATGTGCTCTTTCCTGTCCCTATAAGCCCGGCAAAAATAATAAGGATTGGTTTGTCCATGTAACTTATAAAAACTACCACGGATTTATCACGGAGTAACACGGATTTTTTTGAAACTCATTTTTCCGTGTTTTTTCCGTGTCTATCTGTGGTTAATCATGTTTTTGTTCATCCTATGGCATATCTGTATGCCAATTTAAAATGTCCTCTGGCTGAATTAAGGCTCTTCTCCTTTTCTTTTGGCTGAATATTGGGGTCATTAAGCTGGAAGCTCTCAACCTTTCCCCTTACATAAGCCCTGTAACATTTATAAAAATTTATGATTTTATATATATCTGTATCCCCTGAAATTTCTATATATGAATCCGCAAAATATTTTGAGAGATTCTCTTCACCGAGAAAATCAAGGTCCATGGCAAGGAATGCCGCCTCTGATGCTACATCACCATATCTGAACCTGTCATTAAATTCAATACAGTCAAATATATATATTTTGTCAGAGATGCAGATATGCTCCGTCCTTAAATCGCCATGACAATCCTTTATTTTATTTTCATTAACCCTTTTTTTTAAAATAGCCCTATTATTATCAATAAATTTATATGAGAAATCCTTTATGAGATTATACTCTTCTTGTGTAAGGCTGATTCCGATAAATTTGTCTGTCTGTAGAAAGTTTTCATTTACATTCTTAAGTATAATTTCAATATCTCCAAACTTAGATATATTACTATTGACATCTGCAGATAAGTGAAATGCGGCAATTTTATTGGCTATCTTTTTGATTATAGTCCTATTAAGTCTCTTATCAAATATCATTTTATCCATCATCATATCGGGGGGGAGTCGCCGCATTCTTACTGCATATTCTATCACATCCCCTTTTCCATCTAAGGAAAGAATAGCTTTGTCTGAGACAATCTCAGAGACTCCCAGATATATTTCAGGTGAAAGACGGCTGTTTAGTTTTATCTCCTGCCCGCAATAAAATTTTCTTTTTTCAAGTGTAGAGTAATCAATAAAGCCAAAATTTACAGGTTTCTTCACCTTATATACATATTCACCTGTAATAAAAAGGTAAGAGATATGGGTCTGGAGCATATCTACCTTTTCAGGCTTGAATGGATAAGTGTCAGGATTTAGCATTAACTTTAATAAGGCTGATGAATTCATATTTAGTGTCAGTGTAAGTGGCAGTGTCAGTGGTATTTTGCTGAATTGTTTTATTATATCATAGTGATTGGTTTATGATATAATTCGGCATTCAAAAAGTCATTCAGTATTAAATTTTATGGAAAAGACAAGAGGTGGCAGGCTAAAATTTTTTATAGGTTCATCTATTACAATACTTATAACAGGGTTAATGCTCCTCAATCTATCTCCTATTAATGCTCTGGAGGATAGGCTTTTAGACTACAGGTTTAAAATAAGAGGGGCAGTAAAGCCTCCAAAAGATATAATTATTGCAGCAATAGATGAAAAGAGCATTGACATGCTTGGGAGATGGCCATGGGATAGAGATATAATGGCAGATGTGTTAAAGAAATTAAAGGGTCTGGGTGTAAGAATAATTGTCTTTGATATTATTTTTAGTGAGGCTGAAAAGAATGATACATTATTCAGCAAGGCAATGACTGATGCAGGGAATGTGATATTACCTGTTTTCTTTGAGTTTGATAGTGAATCAGATATACCCGATGAGGAATTTATAAGCGACTCATCCTTTGTCAATGTCAAGAATTCTGATAAGTTTAATCAGTATAATCCTATAGGTGCAAAAAAGATTACAACACCTGTATCTGAATTAGGCAAGAGTGCAATTGCACTTGGATATGTTAATACCTTTCCGGATGACGATGGGATATTGAGATGGGAGCCCCTTGTAATTGAATACAATGGCTATCTCTATCCTTCGATTACCTTGCAGAGTGCTGTCAAATATTTAAAAATACCTAATAAAATGGTAATTCTGGAGGCAACAGAGGGGATAAGGCTTGGAGAGACATATATTCCAACCGATAGGTTTGGCAGGACACTGATTAATTATTATGGTACTGACCAGACATTTAGCTATTTCTCTATATCCGATATTTTAGATGGAAATATCAAGCCTGAGGATTTCCATGATAAGATTGTTCTTATTGGTGCAACGGCTGTGGGAATCTATGATTTAAGGGTAACACCCTTTACTGCGGCAATGCCCGGGGTTGAAAAACATGCAAATGTAATTGCCTCCATAATAGAAAAAAAGTTTATTAAATCAGCTCCGAAGCTAATAAATATTACCATACTTTTATTATCGGGTCTTTTGCTCTCCCTTTTGATTGTCAGGTTTAAGGCATTTGGTGGCTCTGCTATTACCATTTCTTTTTTGTTTTTTATATCCCTGTTAGGCTATTACCTTTTTGCACAGAAGGGTATCTGGATAAACATTACATACCCGATACTTAACATATTTTTCGTATTTATCAGTGTTACTATCTACAATTATGTTGCTGAGGAGAGATATGCAAAGAGAATAAGGGCAATGTTCTCAAGCTATGTAACAGAGAAGATTGTAAACGAATTGATTAAAAATCCCGATATGGCTAAATTGGGCGGTGAGAGAAGGGAGATTACCGTCCTCTTCTCCGATGTAATGGGATTTACATCCTTTTCAGAGAAACATGCACCTGAAGAAGTGGTTGCCATATTAAATGAATACCTTGGAGAGATGACAGACATAGTCTTAAAATGGGAGGGGACACTGGATAAGTTTATCGGCGATGCAATCCTCACATTCTGGAATGCGCCTATGAGACAGGAGAATCACGCAGAGCTTGCGATAAAATGTGCCTTGAATATGGTCGGCAGGCTTAAAGAACTCCAGAAAAAATGGCAGGCAGAAGGGAAACCGATACTTGATTGTGGGATAGGGATAAATACAGGTGAGGTCATTGTTGGAAACATCGGTGCCGAGAGAAAAAAAATGGATTATACGGTTATCGGAGACCATGTAAATTTAGGCTCAAGGGTTGAATCCCTTACAAGGAAGTATAATACACATATTCTTATAACAGAATTTACCCTTAGTAAAATTAAGGATTTATTAGCTGATGAAACAATATGGAAAACAGAAGTTACAGGACTTGAAAAGGTTATTGTGAAAGGGAAAGAAAGACCAGTAGGAATTTATAGAGTAGAATCTCTTGGTCATGGAGTAAAATCAAGAGTTGTAGAATATCAAGAAGGAAAGGTTGTTAAAATGGAAGAGAAATAATTTTTTGGCTAATATGTAATCTGATAGGCAATGCTTATACTGTTTCCTGTATAATTGTATGGCAGGTATTTTTCAAAGGTATTATTTGAACTTCCCACAATAAGAGAATAGTTTATTCTGAATAGTGATATATCATTTAATTGTTTTCTTATCCCCCCAGAAATGGTTGTAAGTGTATTGGACTGTCTGCTATTAAAGTCATAGTTGTTATTACTGTTTCTTGGGGGTCTATCGGTATAATCTCTTTTAACAATATTTATTCCTCCACTTATTGCCCATTTACTCGTTATCAATAGGTCAACAGGGATGTTCAGATTAAGTTCGTTATAATTATAATTACCCTTAATAAATGTTACATCAGAGCTTCCAGAGAGCAGATTTGTTGAACTTGCACCGAGGTATTTATATCTTACATAATTTTGGTTTGATGTATGCATTGTATAAGAGATCACTGGATACATTTCCAAAATTGAGAGGATGTGATGAAATCCAAAATCAAGAGTTATATTTTCATCTTTTTGACGCGTAGCGCCATAAGTTCCATTGGAATCTATCACACGTTCATTTTTATAATCCTGCCATATATAGGTTAAACCACCAAAGAACTTATTCCATTTAGGTCTGATAGAGATATTATTTAAGGTTTGGTCCTGAAGCCCTCCACTAACTTCTGAGGAATATCCAGCTCCCTGAAATTCTCTCAAGAGGTCTGTATAATTAGGAAATTTTACATCTCTTGTTAAGTATTGAAAGGTAAGAATTCCATCTCTATCAAAATCAAAGTAATAGTCGGCAGCAAGCTGACCGCCAAAGGAATCCATATTATAAAGTCCATTTTCCCATGCCTCGTTTGCTCCTGTTCTTCTGTATTCTTTTGAGTAAGAAATTCCTGGTCTAATTTTAAGACTTTTGATAATGTCCCGCCTGTATTCAACATTAAAGCCATGCAAGAGAGATCTATCCTGAAACTGCTTTGAATCCTGCGGTTGAAACCCTGGACCACTGTAATGGAGATTGTAAAGCCCAAAGATTGAGTTTGATGGATTAACCTTTGTTAAAAGGCCAACCTGTGTTTTTATATTACCACCACTGAAAAAATTACCATCAGAAGGTATAAATGCACCCTCACTGAGGGTCATATCAAAATATGGGGAGAATGTCTTTGATCCCTCGCCGGTTGTGGCAAAGGAGTCACTGTTAAAAAACAGAACAGTCAAGACTATTAAAAAAATTATAACCTTTTTCATTTTTTAAAAGTTTAGGTGAAAATTCACCACAGGGTGAATAACCAATATGCCTTCCGGATAAATGTTAAGTCCAAATTCAAAGTATTTTCCATACCAGCTTATCTTTGAAGCTAATACTTGCTCTTTTATGCCATAATTCATCTGAATGCTCCAGAATTTGTTTATGCTCGTTATGTGCTCTATACCTGCTATTAGAAAGTCATCTCTAAAACCTGCATCAAAGCTTGTTACCTGTGCCCCTGCAATATCAACAGCTTTATTTAGTTTGAGTGATGCCTTGAGTTGAGAATATTTATAACCATAGAATGTCCTTATCTTCGGACTAACTGATGAACTCATTATGAGGTCAATATAGTAGCCACTAAAATCTAAACTATTTATATCTTTGGATTGTTCTGTTGCAATTTTTGTTGCTATCATATTCCAGTATCCACCTGCTATGTCTAACTGCGGTAAACCTGGACTTATCCTTCCCTCTCCATGAAGCCTATATTTACCCGATAGATTAGCATAAGTTGCTGGTAATAGTGTGGGGAAAATTCCAGTCTGAAAACCATAGGTTTTACCAGGAGGTAATGGTGTTGTTGTTTCAAGGTCTTGTTGAAATTCATAGAAGAATGCGGTGGGGTTTGCAATTATTTCACCAGCAAGCTGAGTTGCCTTTGCACCGAGGTCAATACTACTGGCATAAGAGATACAAGGCATGATGATAGATAATATGAATGCATATATTATAGTCTTTTTCATTATTTTAAACTCACTTCATTCAATGCAGGTAGTGCCCTCTGGATTATAGCAACTGCTAAGTCAGGAATAAAAACAATGTCTATATTTGTATTCATATTTAAGAAATCAGCATTACTTATGTCATTTCTAACTGCATCATTACTTGTCCAGAGATTTGGATCGTTGCTGATACTCTTTTTAACATACATAATGTTTTCTGCTGCGGCATTTTTCAGGATGGAAAATGGGTCAGAAGATGTGCTTGTAAAATCTGTGACCTGTCTAATGCCTCCAGAATTATTGATAATATATTCTTCCGTTGCATTCCATATAATATCCTTTGTAGAATTGTTACCTAATCTATAAGGATCAGCTCTATAATTATAAAAAGAAGGGTCACCTTTTATTTCAAAATGATCGGTACATCCTCTGCATGCCTCAACTTTGCTTGCCCAATAGATGCCTGATATATTAGTAGTGCCATCATTAGCCCCTCCATCACTAATATCAACCCTTAGAATCCTATCTAAACCAATAAAATTTGTTTTGCCTGTTATTAAAACTTCTTTTGAGTCAGCGGCTGCATCCTTTATTACCCTTATATCATTCACGAGTTTATCTTCTGTTGAGTCATATTTGAAAATTTTGGCAATTACAAAAATATTGCTCGCATCTGTTCTATTGGCCGATACGAGAGATGCCTTATCGGGCTTTGCATCGCTAAAAAATCCAGGCCAATCTTCTATTCTGTCAGGTATAACGCTATTAAAGGATATGTTAGCCTGAAACAAATCAAGCCTATTGGAAACAGTACTAGGTCCATTATACGCAAATGCATAGGTAGTAGGGGCAGTATACCTATACTCAGGTCTTTTTACGAGATTGAAAAACTGAAGACTCTTTTCATCAGGTCTCATTAACCTCTGGTCAACCCTGACAAGATTTCCATGAATATCTTTAAGTGTCCTTCCTGCCTCAAAATCAGATTCTTTAACCTTTATTACAATGTCTTTTACGGCATCTTCATTGCTGGCGACATCAGACGATAGATCTCTAATTTGTTTTCTATCTTTTTCCTTCTCTTTTAACTCTTTTTGTTTCTCTTCGGATGTGAGACCAGGGTCCCAATTTTCAAGTCCTTTTATTTCCTCCTCTTTTGTAAGGAGGGCAACCTTGACCTTTTCTCCTATCTCATCAACAGTAAAGGAATGTCCCTGCGAAATTTTAATCGGTTTCATAGCCTTTTGCATAAATTCAACAGTTATTTCACCAAACAGTGCCCACGTATTTGAATCGCCGCTTTCAGTAGTAGATAATGTATATTCTGTTCCCCTTGCAGCACATACAACGGTTCTGGTTTTAACCTCAAATGTCTCTTTCCGTGATAGATGAGGGATTCTTACTTTTACATCACCCTGTGATAGGGAGAGTTTATTTGAAGATAGTTGTCTTAATTCAATTTCAAGATTGCTTGATTCTTTTAACCATACCTTTGATTTGTTTGGAAAGAGTAAAACTGCCGCACCATCAACGCCGGTTTTAACTGCTCCACCCTCAAGAATTTCAACCCTTTCTGTGACAGGAATCCAGTCTTTATCTTTACTTATCTTCACCTCTACATTTCCTGAAAAGGAGATTAACGTTGTTTCATCTGCCAATGCAATAAATGGTGATAGAGCAAGAAACAATAGCAACAATAAAAATATATATTTTTTCATCACAATTAACCCCCTCTGTTATATTGAAGATTAGCCCAAAAATATCAAAATAAATTTGGGATGTCAAGGGGAAAAATTAATAAAAAAATGAACAAGAAAAAAGATAAAAATTCCCCTAAATATTAGCTCACAGGTAGGGTTATTTTAACTGTTGTTCCGTATCTCTCTTTGCTTTCTATATTAATGTTCCCGTTATGCCCCTCTATTATTTTTTGAACTGTAGAGAGTCCCAAACCTGTTCCTTCTTCTTTTGTGGTAAAAAATGGATCAAATATCTTTTGCAAATCTGCTTCTGATATGCCTGCACCTGTATCTTTAATAATAATTTCTACTGCTTCATCATCAGGTTTATAATAAAATGAATTACCATTTTTTTTATTGACAGATATTGTCATTCTTCCGTCTTTGTTCATTGCCTGGATGGAGTTGAGGCAAAGGTTCCATATAACCTGTTTTATCTGCTTTGGATCTGCATTAATTGTAATCCCGTTATATTTAGATATTATTTCAATATTTAGATTGGGAGGATATTCTTTACTATTTTTCAAAAGCGTTATTGTTTCTGTTATAAGTTCTTTTATGTTGCACATCTGCAGGTTCTTTTTATAAGGTGACGCATAAAGCAAGAATTGGGTTATTATAGAGTTAAGCCTCTCGGTCTCTCTCAGGATAATGTCCATGAGTTTTATATTTGTGTCCCTCAAAGCCTGTCCTGTTCTTGAGTTAGGTTCATTGGTTTTATGGAAAAGCTCATTCTTTAATACCTGAATTGAGCCGCTTATAGATGCAAGTGGATTCCTTATCTCATGGGCAATGCCTGATGCTATCCTTCCTATTGCAGCTAATTTTTCGCTTTTTATTACCTTTTCTTTCATCTCCTTCATGATTGTCAGATCTTGAAAAACACCTATGATTCCCCTTATATTATTTTTATCGTCCTTTAAAGGCGATATGTTCATTCCGAGGTGAATTTTTCTTCCATTCTTTCTTATGAAGATATCTTCTGTGCGAATAGGATTATCTGTTAATATGCTGAAATTATCCGCAAGTAGAGGAAGATTGAAAAAGTCAGAGGAGTGTCTGCCTCTTACTTCATCAAATTTATACCCAGTTATTCCTTCAGCAGCAAGATTGAATGAGATTATCCTTCCATTCAGGTCGGCTGTTATTAGACCACTCCCCATATTTTTCACCACACTTTCGTGAAATGTCTTCAACTGTAGCAGGTCTTCACTCTTCTCTTCCAATTCTTCACCTGTTTTCTTTAATTTCTCTGAGAGGTAGCTGCTCAGAAATGCCACTAAATAGAAGGCGGATATATTGAGAAATACTGTGTAAAATACAGCCTCACCGATTGTTGGTATAGTTGTGCTACTGCTATAAAATGTAAGGGGATGTAATATATTGTAGAACTCCAGATTTACAAGGGTGCCGTATAAGATACTTGATAAAGATGCAATTATATAACTCCCTTTTCTATACAGTATTATGCTGGAGGCTATAATGGAAAGGATATATAGGAATGGAAACGGACTTTCAATCCCGCCGCTTATATATATAACACTACTCTCTACTAATAAATCACCTATGAGCTGAAGGTAACATAGAAACTTCAGATTTTTTATTAAGATGAGGAGAATGGAGTATATAATGGTCAGGAGATATGTAGTTGCAATAAGAATTGTAACAGGAAGAATAAATGGAAGCTGTCCTGACCTTATTTGTAAGATTATTATAGTGCCAAGGAATACAGAGATGACAACCACCCTGAGAACCATCAGGGATTTTATTTTAAAGAGGAGTTCTCTGTGCATATAAGAAATAAACAATGAGCAATAAGCGATAAGAGTCGTTACTTACTTATTGCTCATCACTCATTGTTTTTAACCGCCGCCGGCAATACTTGCCAGTTTAAATATTGGAAGATACATGGCAACGACAATAAATCCGACTGTAACGCCGAGAAACGCCATTAATGCAGGTTCTAAAAGGGATGTGAGACCCTCTACTGCAGTATCTACCTCTTCATCATAAAAATCTGCAATTTTATTTAACATTGAATCCAATGCACCTGCCGCTTCGCCCACACCAATCATCTGAACTACCATATTAGGAAATATCTTCTTTTTCTCTAGCGGTTCGGCAATGGTTTTGCCCTGTTTTATCTCTTCAATTATTGAGAGAACTGCCCCTTCAATAATTTTATTTCCTGCTGTTTTTGCAGTGATATCCAAACCCTGTATAATCGGAACGCCGCTGGCAAGGAGTGTCCCCATCGTTCTTGTGAATTTTGCGACAGCTACCTTCTGAATAAGCGAGCCGAATACAGGAACCTTTAGCATAAATCCGTCAACTACCACTTGTCCCTTTTCAGTTGCATAAAACCTTTTAAACAAGAAACTACCTGCAATTGCAAGCGGTATTACATAGACGATATATTTTTTTGTATATGAGCTGAGATTTAATACTATCTGGGTCGGAAGGGGGAGGGCGGCGCCTGCACCTTCAAACATTGTGGCAAAAGATGGTATAACGAATATCATAAGGAATACAATAACAATAACAGCAATTGATACGATAGCAGCGGGATAGACCATTGCAGACTTAACCTTTCCTTTAAGTGCAAGTGACTTTTCATTGTAGGCAGCAAGCCTTTTCAGGATTGTATCAAGTATTCCTCCAACTTCACCGGCCTCTACCATATTAGAATAAAGGTTATCAAATATTTTAGGGTGTTTTCTAAGGGCATCGGCGAAGGTATCCCCTTTTTCAACCCGCGATTTTACATCAGCTATTGTCTTGGCAAATTTTTTATTCTCTGTCTGGGAAGAAAGGATGCTGAGACATTGAACAAGCGGCAGTCCTGCCTCAATCATTGTTGCAAACTGACGTGTAAATATAACGACATCTTTCTCTGTAGGACCGCCTCCGCCAAGGCTTAATTCTTTGGATTTTTTCTTTAATGATAAAACCTGGATTTTTTGTTTTCTGAAGATAGCCTCAGCCGCCTCTTTACTTTCAGCCTCTACCTCTCCGCTTTGTTCCCCCGCCTTTGTCTTTACTTTATATACAAATGTTTGCATAACTACAGAATTGAATATTGAAGATTGAAGATTTTAAAAATTCCTTCAATATTCATAGTCAATTTCCTTAATATTCAATCGTCAATTTTCAATTGTCAATTCTTTACCGTTTCTCCTCTTCCTCTGCAGTTTTAACTGATAAAGCATCCATAGTCCTTTTAACCTTTTCAAATTGAATTGCAACCTTTGCTAATTTTTCAGTGGTTATCCTGAGACGGTCTACAAGAGTATTGACTATAAATTTTAGTTCTGCAGGTGTCTTGTTTAATAATTCAGCAAAATATTTTTTATCGATTATTCCAACATTAACATCACCTATAGCTATCACACTGGCTGTCCTTGGGGAATTGCTGAATAACCCCATTTCTCCAAAGACATCACCCTCCTTAAGGGTTCCAATTGATACATTCTTTTCGCCAACTTTTTTAGATATCTTGACCTGTCCTGACAAAATAATATATGCCTTTGTGCTTATAATTCCCTCTGTAACTATTGTCTGTCCGTCAGCAAATCTTTCTACGATAGATGTATTAATCATAACCCCCCGTTAAGATTGAAGATTGACTATTGAAGATTGACGATTTTAAGGGTTATTCAATATTCAATTTATGTTCATACTTTTCCTGCATCTCTCAACGATTCCTTAAATACCTTATAAAACTTATCATTATCTGCTACTGATTTCTTCATTATATTTTTTAAATTTGAAAGATCTTTTATATTAATAACTAAATTTGCACTCTTTACAAATGCCATCATATTGTCAAAGGTTCTAAAATTTTTGCCAAGTAAGGCAAAGAATATCTTTCTCCTTGTAGTCATAGGTATTGGTTGAATATACTTTAATACAGAGTTGTTTTCAGGTGAGCTGTTATCAAATTCCTCATTCAGCAATATAATATCGTACATGGTAAATTTCATCCTGTTTACTGCATCTTCTCCTGAATATGCTATACTGATTTTATAATTCAACTCATTCAGAAATGATTTAATGACATCTTTATTTTTATCATCGCATATGAGGGCAGTTTTTTGTCCTTCTTCTGTAAAATCAAGACCTGCCTCATCTTCAGGAGGCTGAATCCGTTCAGAAGGGGAGGGGTTAGCTGTTTCCACTGATGGTATTTCACCTGATGTGCCAAGAGGTTCTACGCTTATCTTATTTTTACACTGTGGGCATGTAATACTGAAAACCTTTCCCTGAGGCACCTTATCATCTGGTATATTTATTTTTTTACTACATGAATTACATGTTATTTCCATTTTACTCTCCATTAGCCACAGACTTTCACTGACTAATAATAACAACAGATTAACATAGACTAAATTATTTTTAAGAGCTATTTTTTTAGTCTGTGTAGGTCAGTGGCTGAAATTATTTTTTCTTCCCCCTGAATTTTGCAGATTCACTCTCCTTGGTATAATCTTCATCTAATGAAAGTCCTTCAATAGTTGTGGTCTTTTCACCTTTTGCAGCTTTTATCTGGTCTATACCCCTGCCAACAATAGCCTTTCTTGAGGCATAGGCAGTAGCAGTTTCTTCAGTAATTAGTCCATCTTTATAAAGATTCAATATACACCTGTCAAATGTCATCATGCCAAAAGCCTCACTGGCATCTATAATCTCGTAGAATGTCTTTCCCTCCGATTCTCCATTGAGTATTGTATCTTTAACTCTTAAATTCGTCCCCATTACTTCAAGTGCTGCCACCCTTCCACCACCAATCTTTGGAAGAAGCCTCTGGCACACTATCCATCTTACTGTATCAGCCAGTCTTATTCTTATCTGTTTTTCCTCATCTTTATCAAACATACCAAGGATCCTGTTTATTGTCTGTCCTGCATCTACTGTGTGGAGTGTGCTCATAACCAGATGCCCTGTCTCTGCAGCAGATAGTCCTATTTCTACTGTTTCTCTGTCTCTCATCTCACCGACAAGTATAATCTTTGGAGCCTGTCTTAATGCCGCCCTCAATCCTGTAGCAAAAGAATCAAAATCATTGCCAAGCTCTCTTTGATTGAATGTTGCCTTTTTATGGGGATGAACAAACTCTACAGGGTCTTCTAATGTTACAACATGGACAGATTTTGAATTGTTTACTTTATCAAGCAGTGCAGCGAGAGAAGTAGATTTCCCGCTGCCGGTAGCACCGGTTATCAGAATAATGCCGTTTTTCTCTTCTGCCATCTTATGAAACGCAGGGGGAAGTTTTAAATCCTCAATGGTCGGGATACGGGTCTCAAGTTTTCTCAGAACAATAGAATAGTGTCTCCTCTGGGAAAATATATTTACCCTGAATCTTGCCTTTCCTGTCAGAAAATAGGATGAGTCGCATGAGCCTTCTTTGATAAGGATTTCGCTGAGTCTTCTGTCCTGATTTATTAAATTTAGTGCAAATATCTCGGTTTGAAAGGGGGTAAGCTTTTCAAGAGGAGGCTGAATTGGAACGGGGGTCAATTGCCCTGATGATTCTACTTGAAGGGGTTTATCTACTGTAATATTCAAATCAGACACATTGCCATGGGTCTCAAGCATTGTGGTCAATATATAATCTATCTCAGGTTTTCGCATAACACCCCCTATTTAGCCACAGAGCTCTGTAGCAGAGAAGTCTTTATTTTTATTAAAAGTCCTCTGGTGGCTTTTTGAGAAACTGGACAAATCTCTGTTTCTCTATACATTTATCATAGGCATCTTCTGCACCAATCCATCCCTTGTTTAATAAATCAAGTATAGCATCATCAAGTGATTGCATTCCATATTTTTTACCTGTCTGAATAGCTGAAGGAATCTGAAATGTCTTTTCTTCCCTTATTAGGTTTCCAACTGCAGGTGTGACAACCAATATTTCTAATGCTGCACATCTCCCTTTTTTATCAACCCTCTTAAAGAGATTCTGGGCAACAACACCTTTTAGTGACTCTGATAGAGTTGTCCTTATTTGTGGCTGCTGGCTTGAGGGGAAGACATCTATGACCCTGTCCACAGTTTTTGCGGCACTCTGTGTATGAAGTGTGCCAAATACAAGATGGCCTGTTGATGCCGCTGTTAATGCCAATTCTATAGTCTCTAAATCTCTCATTTCACCTACAAGGACTATATCAGGGTCTTCTCTAAGGGCACCCCTTAATGCAGAGGCAAAAGACTTAGTATGTAAACCTATTTCTCTGTGATTTACAATACACCCCTGACTCTTGTGGACAAATTCTATCGGGTCCTCAACTGTGATTATATGGTCTTTTCTATTCTTGTTGGCAAAATCCATCATTGCAGCCAATGTTGTAGATTTACCACTGCCTGTAGGGCCTGTAACCAATACCAATCCTTTATGAAGCATAGCGAATTTTTTTACAACAGGCGGTAATCCTAACTGGTCAGCAGTTAGAACATCGCTTGGTATCTGTCTGAAGACTGCAGCCACACCATATTTCTGCTGAAAGAAGTTTGCCCTGTATCTTGCCAATCCCGGTATCTCATAGCCAAAGTCTATATCTCCCGTTTCCTCAAATTTTTTTACCTTATCTTCAGGTGCTATTTCATAGAGCATTGCCTTAAGCTCATCATTATCAAGGGTCTTAAACTTTACCCTTTCCATCTCGCCATGGATTCTTAATATGGGCTGCTGTCCGGATACAAGATGTAAATCAGATGCACCCTGTTCAGCCATTAACTTAAAAAAAGCATCAATCTTTGCCATAATAAACCTCCAAATGAGTTGATGAATTGGTGAGTTAAGGAGTTGAAGAGTTAAGGGCTAAACATATAAACTCATAAACTCATCAATTTACTAACTTTTTAGTTCTTTCATTAGCGTCTTTCTTACAATCTCAACAGGCATTTCATGCCCTGTCCATATTTTGAAAGAGAGGCTCCCCTGATAGATGAGCATACCAAGTCCGTTTAAAATTCTTGCCCCCCTCAATAAAGCCTCTTTTAAAAGATTAGTTTCAATAGGCCTATAAACTATATCACATACAAGATGTTTATTTGATATGTAATTATACGGAAATAAGGGGTTGTTGTTATCTTTCATTCCTATAGATGTTGCATTTATAATTATATCCGCCTCTCTAAAATATTCAACTAATAAACTATCGTTTAAAGCTATTGCCTTAACTTTGAGCTTTCGGGGCACCCATCCAGTGGATGGGTCGTGAACTTTAAGCTTTATATATTCTGCCAGTTTCTTGCCTCTCTCTACTGTCCTATTGGCTATTATCACACTATTGGCCTTCTCCAGAGCCATTTGAATTGCTATGGCCCTTGCAGAACCGCCAGCACCTAATATTATTATATTTTTTCCCTTAACATCTTCCTTTGCATCTATTTTGAGAGATTTTAAAAAGCCCAAGCCATCGGTGTTATATCCTTTAATTTTATCATCCTCAAGTTTTATAGTATTAACAGCACCGATAAATTTGGCATTATCATCCAGAGTTTCCAAATAAGGAATTACTGATTCTTTGTGAGGTATTGTTACATTTATTCCTTTTATTCCAAGCCCTTTTAATCCTCCTATTGCAAGGGCTATATTTTCTTTTTTTACCTCAAATGGCAGATAGATATAATCAAGCCCAATATGTTTTATAGCTGTATTGTGAATTAGTGGAGAGAGTGTATGTCCGATGGGGTAACCGATTATTCCAAGAATATTTTTCATTAGAAAATTATAAAAGCAACCGCAGATTTCGCAGATTGCCGCAGATTTTTAATAAGTGTTAGTTTTTAGTGTCAGTATCAGTTAAGGAAGTTATTACTAACACTAATCACTGACACTAACACAGTTATTATCTATGGATTAATTAGATTTTTGTTTTTTTTAATTTTTTTATTATTCCAGCCAAAAGTATATCTAATTTTTTAATATTCTTTTCTGATTCTTTCACGACATTTTTATGAGAGAGATGAACACCTGCCTTATTTGTAATCAGGGATATCCCAAATACTTTTAAATTGAGAGCCCTTGCCATAATTACCTCTGGAATAGTGGACATACATACTGCATCAGCACCCAATCGCCTTAACATCTTAATTTCTGCAGGTGTCTCATAGATAGGTCCTTGTATTGCAGCAAGAACACCTGTTTTTGCCCTTATTCCTGATTTTGATGCAGTTTTTTCTCCTAATGATATATACTGTTTATCATAGGCATCTGTCATATTTATAAAGGGTTCAAATTCTGAATCAATAAATCCATTCTGTGCTTGGTTTAGCAACGGATTTGTCCCCATTAAATTTATATGGTCTTTTATAATCATGAAATCACCTGTCTTAAACTTTGGATTTATACCTCCTGCTGCATTGGTTACAAACAGGCATCTAATCCCAAGTTGCTTAAGAACCCTTACTGGAAATGTAACGACACCCATTGAGTGTCCTTCATAGTAGTGAAACCTGCCTTGCATTACTGCTACAGGTAAATCCCTTATCTTACCTATTACAAGTCTTCCAGTATGTCCTTTTACAGTTGTCTTAACGAAATAGGGTATTTTGTTATACGGAATTGTTATCTTATTCTCAATATTCTCTACAAAATCTCCCAATCCTGAACCGAGAATTATCCCAAGAACAGGTCTTACATCCGCCTGCTTTTTTATAAAGTTTGCTGCCTTCTTTGCCCTTTTGGTTTGGGCATTTTTAATCATTGTCCTCTTGTCAGAGTGTAATTTTTTAAAACATTGCTTCGTGTTTTCGGTAGGGAGATTTTTACCCCCTCAAGCATTACATCTGTTCCTGTGATATTTCCTGTAGTCAGAGAGAATTTTTCTTTTGCTTTTAAAATAATTTTTTCATTTGGCTGTAGTAATGCCTCTTTAGTTTCAGAATCGTCAATTATTATGCTGACCCAGATTGTATCTATGGCGGTAATAACCAACCTTAGTGGTTCCTGTTTTTTTTCAGAAGGCTCCTCAGCCTTTGCAATGTTTTCGGTAACTGTTACCGGGGCTGTTTTAACATTATTCTCCTCAGGCTGTTCCGTGAAAGGTTTTTGTTTGATTTCATCTATTGTCTGTTCGGTTTGAACTAAAGGTAATTCCTCTTTGGGTTCACTATTTTCTTTTGGCTGTTCCTCAATATCTGCTTTTAATTCTGGTAATTCACTTGTGGTAGTTTTGGCAATATTCTTTGAACCATTTTTATAGTAAAAGATACTCCCGCCTAAGGTTATTAGTATCAAGGCTATTATGGAAGCTAATGCAATTATTGATGTGTTATTAAGTTTAAGCGGCGGGTTTATATCTTTCTTTATTTCAGGTTTTTCATTTACCTTTCTTATGTTCTCATATATAGAGATGACCTCGTTCGGGTCAATACCGACACATTTTGTATATGCCCTCAAAAAACCCTTTACGAAAACCTCTGAAGGGAGATTTTTAAAGTCATCATTTTCTAACGCATGGATGAATCGACTGCTGATACGGGTGATACTAGCTATCCCCTCAATAGTTACACCCCTAAGCTCCCTTTCCTTTTTTAAATATTCTCCGAGAGATTTCATTATAATAAAAGGATTCAAGTGGTCAAGGATTCAAGGGTTAAGTATTTTTTACTAACCCCTAATCCCTATCTTTTTACTTATTTCCTGTAGTAAAAGTTTTTTTACATCTGCAATTGTTCCATTAATCCTACATCCGGCTGCCTTTGCATGACCTCCTCCGCCTAAGATAGCAGCAATATTATTAACATTTATGTTATTATTTTTTGACCTTAAAGATACCTTAACCCTGCCTTTCTCGGTTTCTTGTAAAAATGCAACGACCTCAACATTTTCAATTGAGAGAGGGTAGTTGACAAACCCCTCAGTATCTACCTTAGAACCATCCTCACTTTTTAGATATTTATTATCAAAATGGACAAATGCCATCCTGCCATTCATGTTAATATCTAAGGAATCTAATAATATGCCAAGCCCTTTTAGTGTCTCTATTGAATTTGTATGATATAACCACTCGGCAATAAAAGAAATCCTCGCACCTGCCTCTGATAATTTTGCAGCAACCTCAAATGCCCTTGGAGTTGTATTAGAAAATCTGAATCTGCCTGTATCAATAACTAAACCTGTATATATATACTCAGCCACATCTTTATCCAGCGGCATGCCAAATAAGTTTATTAAATCATAGATTATCTCTGTGCATGAACATGCCTTTAAATCTATAAAATTAATATCTCCAAAATTGGAATTACTCTCATGATGGTCAATATTAATAACCTTTATGTCTTTTGGGAGGAGCTTGTTTACCTTTTCCAGTCGTTCTAAATTTGGGACATCAACTGTAAGGAGGTTTTTAATATTGAAGTCTATTTTAAGAGACTCTGAATAAATAGTTATTTTTTTGAAATCAGTGAGATATTTGAATTTTTCTGAAGGTGTGCTGTCAACAACAATTATATATCTTTTATTTAATTTATTTAAAAGCCATTTTATTGCCAGCATCCCTCCTATTGCATCACCATCAGGATTTATGTGCGATGATATTAGAAAATCATCCCCTGCTTTAATAATTTTTTTTAACTCTTTAGGAATCATAAAAATAAGTGTTTTGGGGGAATTATATATCAAAATTGCCTTTAGTCAAATGATTTTTATCCATGAACTAATTTATTGACAGTATATTTTTCAGTAGTGTAGACTCCATTTATGACCTTTCAGAAAATCATATTAACACTTGAGAAATACTGGGCAAAACAGGGTTGTCTTATAATGCAGCCCTATGATACGGAGGTAGGGGCGGGGACATTTCATCCTGCCACATTTTTGAGGGTATTGGGACCAGAGCCGTGGAATGCTTCCTATGTGGAGCCGTCCAGAAGGCCTACAGACGGAAGATATGGGGATAATCCCAACAGACTTCAGCATTATTACCAGTATCAGGTAATAATGAAGCCATCTCCGGAAGATATTCAAAATATATACTTAAAGAGCCTCTCTGCCATTGGGATTAATCCCAAAGAGCATGATATTCGCTTTGTTGAGGATGACTGGGAGTCCCCGACACTAGGAGCATGGGGTCTGGGATGGGAAGTATGGCTTGACGGTATGGAGATAACTCAGTTTACATATTTTCAGCAGGCTGGCGGCATAGATTTAAAACCAATCTCTGTAGAATTAACTTACGGTCTTGAAAGGATTGCCATGTATCTTCAGAATGTGGACAATGTCTATGATTTAGTATGGAATAATAGTGTCAAATATAGAGAAGTTCATCACAGGGATGAGGTAGAGTTTTCAAAATACAATTTTGAAATAGCAGATGTCGCAATGTTTTTCAAGTTATTTGAGATGTATGAATCAGAGTGTAAGAGGCTTATTGAAAATAAACTTGTTCTGCCTGCCTACGATTTCTGTCTCAAATGCTCCCATACATTCAATATGCTTGATGCAAGGGGTGCAATAAGTGTAACAGAGAGGACAGGCTATATCGCCCGTGTCCGAAACCTTGCCCGCAGGTGTGCTGAGGGATATCTTATGATGCGTGAGAAAATGGGGTATCCATTATTGAAATGATAGGAAATTGCTTTTCATAGAGTGTGTTGTAGACTTAACTTAAAATGGCTTCGAAAAACAGTCTTTTTGTCATCCCGAAGTCTGCTATATCCGCTTATCTTTCTGTATTTATCTTCCGGGCCACTGGTGTAATCTTTATTCTGGATTTGTAAGTTCTTCAAGAGAAAAGGCTCTAACAATTTTTTTTGTGTACAGTTTTGCTAAAATGACATCTTTCAATGCAAGCAGATATATTACATCATTGAGGGCATAATCAATTACATTTTCAGATACGGGCATGTTTTTCCAATTATGTTTCTGATATTTATAGCGAACCTCAGTACAATTAAACAGCCCTTGTTTAATCTGCAATCAAGATGAATAGGCATAATCGTTGTAAGCCAGTAGTGAAAGGATGGTTGAAATTCTTACGCGTTTGATGAATATTTTCGGCAGTATCTTGAGAATAAATTTTGACCTTTTGAAGTTGCTTGAAAAAAGAAGAGTACAAAGCCTGAAAGCAAACAGCAGCCGGTATTTGAATTTAATGGGGTCTACCTCGTTTGAATGCTTCCAGAAGTCGGTGTCCCAATGGTATGTAAGTTTTTTATAAATGGACTCAAACGAATAAACTTCCCTGATCACCCGCTTGTGCCCTTCCAGCAGCTCCTCAGGGGTCATAAGATGAGGAGAAAAAACAACACTTTTTGCATCGTATTTGTCCCAGTCTTTATGGAGAATCCGGCCCTCTTGTTCGAGACGTTTAAAAAGCTTCGTACCTGGAAACGGTGTCAGGATGTTGATTAGAGGCATCAGCAGGTGTGTATCTTCGATAAACGCTATCAGTTCGTCAAATGAAGACTGCGTGTCAAAATCATATCCCAGAATAAATGATCCGTGTACCATTATACCGTGCGACTGGATTTTTTTAATTGCATCATGATAGTCGTGCTTAAGATTGATCCCCTTGTCCATGCTGGACAGATTTTCCCTGGATACTGACTCAAATCCTATTAAAATAGCGCCGCACCCGCTGTCTTTCATTAATCTGAGAAGTTCATCATCCTTTGATATATTAATTGATGCCTGACAGGACCAGTTGAGGTTATAATCCTTTAATGCCAGGAATAACTTTCTGGCAAATTTCCTGTTTGCTATTATATTGTCGTCGGCAAAGAATATTGATCTCTTCTTGTATGTGGCGTATGTGCCCACAACGTCTTTTATTTCATTCAATACATGTTCAATTGCCCTGTTCCTGATCTTCTGTCCGTCAAATGCGTGAACTGAACAGAATTCACAATGAAATGGACAGCCTTTTGTAGTTTGAACAATATCTGAAAAATATCTGTCTTTCGATAGAGATGCCCTTCCAGGAATTGGGAAAGCCGTTAAATCAGCCTTTTTCTCCGCTTTATAAATCTTTTTAAGACTGCCATTGCCTGCATCAAGTAAGAGATTTTGCCATACTTCCTCCGCTTCGCCGACCACTATGGAATCACAGTGCTGAAGGGCCTCTTCATTGCACATTGAAGGATGTATTCCTCCCAAAACTGTCTTTACGCCTCTCTGCCGGAACGATTCCGATATCTTGTAGGCCCTTTTTGCAAACATGGTCCTTACGCTGATGCCGGCTATATCCGCACCCCAGTTATAGTTGATATCTTCAATGTTTTCATCAAACACCCTTATCTCATGTTCCGGTGGAGTAAGAGAGACTAACATGGGAATAGCCAGAAGGTAGGAAAAATATTTTTTTGAGAGTAAAAATTCAGAGAAGAATTTATAATCGTAAAAACTTTTTCCGGTATCAGAACTGTTTTTGGGAATAATAAAAGCAATTTTCATAATTAATCAAAAAGTCTAACATATGTTATTAACAAAAAAACGGGAGTAATTGCTCCCTAACACGCCTCTGAATTATACTGTATTCGTTTGTTTATTTACCATATTGTTTATTCAGAAGTCTTTAGCGAGAAGTGTGCCAAAATTAAAACCACAGTGGATTTAATTGAGATGAGTGATAAAATGAGATAAATTGTGGCTAATTATTTTAATCCAGTCTGTAGCTTATATCTACTTCCATTGCCATCTCTTTGTCTGCCACTTCAAGTGGTCTTGGATTGAATGGTGCCGCCTTCATTATTGCTTCACATGCAGCCTTGTTTAAAACCTCGCAGTGGCATGGCCTTACAATCGTTACATCACTAACTCCTCCGTCTGGATGCACTACAAAACGCACTCCAACAACGCCTTCAAATCCCCTTTCCCTTGCCCATCGGGGATAAAATTTTGACCTCTCTATCTTTGTCCTCACCATAGCCCTGAACAGACTCATCTCTTCACCATTAACTGAACCTGTGCCGCCTTCTACTCCATATTTTGAGCCAATTGTTTTTGTATGCTCTCCGGAAGGGGCTGCAATGGATTTAGCTACAGTATCAAATTCCCCATGCCTCGCTCCCTTTATTAAAGGGGGAATGTGAGGGGAAACCTCGGATATCTCATCAGGCGATGACTCGGCTGATTCGGCAAGCATTAGATTCTCTTTGTTCACTACAGGAGTTTCCTCTGCTAATTTCTCTAAAGCTTCTTCTATAAGAGGAGGGGATTCTACTGCTGCTTCTTTAATAATCTCTTGTTCAATCGGAGCGGGGAGGGGTGGTGCTTCAACAATATTATTTATCTCATGTTTTACCGGTTCAAACTGCGGAGGTATCTCTTCTTTTATTTCTTGGATTGCCTTTTCAGGGAGTGGGGGAGGGGTGTCCTCCATTTTATTTTCAATCTGCTCAGAAGGGTTCTTGTCTTCTATATTTAAAATCTCAATTGGTGTTATATTCATCGCTGTATTTTTTACAGGGGAAAGATGAGATGCAAAGATATAGATAACTATGCTGTGAAATATAATGGATGTAATAAATGATATTTTTATTGTATCTGTCTTCATGTTATTGATTCTTTGGTTTGGTTGCTATTGCAAATTTTGAAATCCCTGCAAGCTTTACCTCGTCAATCAATTCAACCACCCTGCCGTGGGTTGTATCCTCATCTGCATTTAATATTACGAGCATATCAGGATTTACTGCCGCATCCCTTTTTAAAAGGCTTCGTAGTTCATTAATCTGAATCTCTCTCTTATCGTAATATAATTTTCCATCCTTTGATATGGTGATTGAGGCATTTTCTTTAATATCATTTTTGCCTGACTCAGATTTTGGCAGATTTACAGGAACGCCTCTCATAATAGTCATTGACAGTGTGGCTATCATAAAGAAGACCAATAGGAAAAACATGGTATCAATCATCGGTATGATTTCTATCCGTGCCTTTTTATGTGCCTTTGTAAATGACCTTATTTTCATAATAAGAAATTATAAAATTCTGGAACACGAATTTCACGAATATACGAATGGCACGAATTATTTCTTGTTTTATTCGTGTGATTCGCCCCATTCGTGTTATTCGTGTTTAAGTATTTGTTCTCTCAGTATCATCTCAAATTTTGTTGCATACCTCTCCATATCCTCTGTCACCCTTTCAACTTTTGAAATAAAGTAATTATATGGAATAAGTGTAAGTATGGCAACGATTAACCCTGCTGCAGTTACAATTAATGCCTCGGCAACTCCCCCTGTTACAGCATGGGGCTGTCCTAACCCTGTGAGAGATATAATGTCAAAGGACTGTATCATGCCGACTATAGTGCCGAGAAGACCAAGTAAAGGTGCAAGTGTTATGATTGTGTCAAGGGCGGGAAGAAATTTTTTCATCCTGTTTATTTCATCCATTGCAGCAGCCTCCATCGCGGCAGAGGCAGAAGGGTTTCTATTTAATGCACCTGCAATTAGAACCCTTGCAATGGGGTGGTTTACCTTTTGAGCCTCTTTAGCCATATCATCAATGCTCCCTTTACTTGCAATTGATAACAATTTCTCAGGAGTAATGGACTGCTTCTGTTTGAACCAGAATATCATCCTCTCTACGATGATGGTGATAGAAATAACAGAACAGGTAAGGATGGGTATCATAATTATCCCACCCTTTATAATCAGTGTAAACATTTTATTCCCTCTCTTTTTGCCACAGACTTTCACTGACTAAATCAAAATAAGAAGTTGAGAAGATTGGAAGATGAAAATTATAAACCCCCCTAACTTCTTATCATCTTATCTTCATGCTCTTTAGTCTGTGTCAGTCAGTGGCTAAATTTATTGTCTTTGAAACAGCCTGAATGCTGTCCTTGTAAACCGTATTTCCTCCTGTGACCATGCTATAAGTATATCGCCTCTTTCATTGATGGATAAGACAGGGTCATGAGCCCTTCTGACACCCTGATTCATCTGCTGAGGTTTTTCATCCGCTTGCTGAAAAATGAGCCTGCTTAAAACAGGTGTTGTCTCTTCCCATGCAATAAGGGGTTTACCGTCTCTATTTAAAGTCATTACCGGATGGTCTGGAAACACCCCATTTGAAAAGGGGAGCACCTTTTTAGAGAAGCTCTTTCCCCTGTCTTTTGAATTTGCAATATAGATGGCAGGAGACCCTGCTTCTCCCTCAGTATACCAGACAACATATAAAATACCATCCTTATCTGATGACATTGAGGGTCCCCTGTGGGGACACCCGGCAATTACCCATTTATCATTACCTACAACCACACTTTCAGAGAAACTCTTCCCCCTGTCAGTTGACTTTGATAGGACAATCTCTCTGATATCACCTTTAAATACCTTCCTCCATGAAACATATACAGTGCCGTCATGTGCAACTGTTACTGCGGTCCTACAGCATGGGCAGGAATTGCCGTCAACACGGACATTCTTTTCAAATGTCTTTCCGTTGTCAGTAGATTTGGCAATGTATGTTGATGATACACCTTCTTTCTTTTCCCTTCCATCAAGCCAAGCGATATAGATTGAACTATCATCTGCAACAGCCATTGATTCAAAGCCGTGGGATACAGAGAGATTATCGTCATTGACAATAATGGCAGGTTCAAATGACTTCCCCTTATTAAGGGAACGGCTGAACTTTATATCAGAGGAAAATTCACCGTCTATTCTGCTGATTGTCCATGCAATATATAATTCCCCTTTTATACCGAGTGCCATTGTTGGTGCATGATTGATTCCAGAGGGCATATCGGCATCACCATTGACCCTGACCTTATCTGAAAATGTCTTTCCATCGTCAGTAGATGAGACAATATAAATGTTATTTTTATTTCCCTCTTCCTTTACCCATCCTATATATATCCTCCCGTCATCATCAATGATAGCCGATGTATTTGATACCCTCTTGTCAGTGTGGTTTATGCTTAGCTGAGTGCCAAAGGATATATCACCTGCCATACAATCTGAATAACTAAAGAGAGATAGGAGTGTAATTATGCATACCAAGAACTTTGAACTTTGAACTTTAAACTTTAGACTTTCCATTCTCTACTTTCCCCAATGATAAGTCAGGCCGGCAAAGAATGTCCTCGGCTGACCAGGTGCAAAGAGTGCCTCACTCGCCCCGCTCTTTGATGCGCGGTCTGCATATGATTTATCAGTAAGGTTAAGAGCCTTTGCGTAAAATTCCCACTCCTTATTCAAATTATACGATGCCCTGAGATTGAGAAGGTCATGGCCATCATATTTTACAGTATTTTCATCATCCATCCAGTAGCTTTCAAGACGCACCCACTCAAACTCCATCAGCCCTCCGTTTAGAAATGCAGGCGTATAGTTCAATCGGGTATTTAGATTCTCCCGTGGTGCCGCTGACATCTCTTTACCGCTGTAATTTGTTGTTGTGGATACCTTCCATTCGGTGTAGCTATGCTCTGCATAGGAATAACTGACACCGAGACTGACATCATTAAATGATAGAGTCTCTAAGCCAACCTCAATACCTTTATGCTCGGTCTTTCCTGCATTTAGCCTCTGATTGTCACCTGTTGCAGGCTTATAGGTTACAATATCATCCTTCTTCTGCATATAATAAGCTGAGCCGTCAAATGTAATTACATTGCCAACCCTACTCCTGATACCAGCTTCATAGCTGTCTATATTGATTGGCTTTAAATCAACCGATGTTGTAGCAGTTCCTCCTGCCCTGAACAGGTCGCCACTGGATGGTGCACGGAATCCTGCATTATATGATGCGAATATGCTGACATCGCCAGTAAAAGCATAGGTAGCACCAATCTTCGGGCTTAAGTGAGAAAATGACTTTTTTGTTGATGCAGGCCTGTTGGTGCTTACAGACATATTGTTCTTATAATCATAGCTCATATCATCGTAACGGACACCAACTGTTATACGAAGTCTTTCTGCGGGAGATAACTCAATATGTGCATAAGGTGAAATGCCTGTAAAATTGGCATTGTAGTCATAGTTATTTGCAGTGCTTGTATCATAGGTAAAAGATGTATATTTAAGTGTTGATGTATTTCTCGTTACAATGAGACGTTTTTCATCATATTTGCCGGGGCTATGGTCAAGGTCAGCACCGACAATGAGCCGGCTTCTCATTGGCTCAAAGTCTTGACGATACTTTGCCATAAGTCCGATAGAATAAAACTTGGTTGTAGATTCATAGCCCCTGTAGTTGTTCCCTCCGACACTGAATATGCCCCATTCAGGAAGGAGGTCCATCTTGTTCCATCTTGCATAAGGTATAAGGCTGATTAATTTGGCTTCTGATAGTTCTTTTTCAAATGTTGTTGAAATCCTGAATGCCTCAACCCTTCTATAGTCAAATGTATGATAACTATATGTTGGTCTGCTGTCGTAATCAGTCCTTGTAAGAGGTGCCCCACCGCTTGTATCCTGGTCAATATTTGAATAGGCGAGTATGGTTTTGGCATTTGTATCACCTGAAAATAGATGGTCCCATCTCAGAGTTGTGCTGTAACGGTCATATCTCTTTCTCTCTCTCCATCCGCCTGAGTGAGTTTTATTAAAATCAAGACGGAGACCGTCATCATCCCATGTATTTCCACCGCTTAACAAGAGGCGATACCAGTCATATCCGCCAATTTCGGGATTTACCTCAATTTCGGGTGTAAGGGGAGCGGGCCTCGTCATAGTATTAATAGTGCCTCCTATTGCATCACTTCCGTATAGAGCTGTCCCTGTCCCTTTTATTACTTCAATGCGGTCTGCGGCAGGCATGTTAACCTCATAGAGTGCATTGTGATTGAAAAAACCTGTTGAGCGAACAGGGATGCCGTCTTCAAGAAATAGATAAACAGGATTTGTAGTCAACGGCTGGCGGATGGAGGTAACATGCCCTTCACCGCCTGTTGAATTAATATAAACTCCCGGAACACGGTTCATCACCTCTGAGGGATGAGTGGGTTTTACGGTCTTTATCTCTTCACCTTTAACTGCATTTACAGTAGCAGGTGTCTCTTTCAGTGGTTGCGCCTCTCTTGTGCCGGTAATAACTACATCTTCAATCTTTGTTACATCATCTTCCTCTCCGAAAGTGGGGAAAGGGAAAAGAATCAGAAAAAGAAATAAAATTGTCAATTTTTTCATTATTATAGTCTCCTTAATTTACATATCTTCTATCAGTGAATTAATAAGCTCATTACTTTTATCAGAAGCCCAATCCCTCGGACCTAATGCCCTGCCGATTATCCATCCCTTTTTATTAATGAAATATGTTACAGGCACACCCCATGTCCAGTATCTATTGGTTACATCTCCTTCCCTTGCCAGATATACCTGACAGCTTAAGCCAAAACCCTTTGCAAATTTTTCTACTTCTTCACGGCTTGCCTTCAGGTCTATAGAGATAGGCAGAAAAACTATCTCCCTGTCCTTAAAATTCTGATACAGCTTTTCAAAGAGAGGGAACTCATCCTTGCATGGATTACACCATGTAGCCCAGAAGTGGAGTATAACAGCCTTTCCTCTATAGTCATTCATACTGGCCTTTTTGCCGTTCGAAGTCATGATAGTGAAATTCGGGGCTTCCTCTTTTAGCTCCTGAATGCCAAAGGCTTTAAAATCTTTCTTGCTGTAACCATAAGAGTTGCTGGCAGAAAAGAGGATTAAAAATGACACTATACAATAGGTTATACCTTTCATAATTATTTTGACCCAAATTCCGCTTTAGCGGAATTTAAAATCGCAGATTCATCCTAAAATACTGCGTTATCGTCAATTTTGCTCTTCACCGTATTGGTCACATACGGTTGCATCGCAAAATTGCCTCTAGCCTTGTCTTTCAGGCGACTTTGCGATTTTACCCAAAATCTAAATTGGATTTTTGGTTCTGACCTTTTCAGAACAGATATGTCACCCCAACAGAGGCCTTATAATTCTCGCCGGTCTGTGTTCCATATAGGTCGTGATATATAGAATGGTAATATAAAGCCTCAACCACCCAGTGAGGTGCCGCCACAACCTGAACTCCTGGTGTTAAGTAGATTGTATGCCCTCCTGAATTATCAACCGTAACGCCACCCTCTTTTTCTTTATCCCTTAACTCCCCGTTTATTCCAAGGGCTAAAAACCACTGGTTTCTTTCAGATGCTAACTCACCCGGATGAACCCTGTATTTACCTGTTACATCGTAGTTAATGATATTTCCGAACTGATATGTCTTATCCCCTGCCTTCCCCTCAGTGTGGATGGCATCAAGGATATTTGCTGAAAGTGAAAGCCTTTGAATAGAGTGATTTAAAGAAAGTCCAAAAATAAAATCTGTAGCACCAGTGCCTAACTGAAGATGTGCATCAAGAAATTCTGCTACATCACTCGTTTTTCCATCAGTTTTGCCCGTTGGCAGCTTCACACCAAAGAGCCCCGCAATAGCAGTAGTTGTATCTATTGTATGTTTCTTGAGAAAGGTATATCTTCCAATCAATGCAATATCTCCCAGCCCGCTTACATCACCCTTCATGTCTGTATGCACTTCAATATCGCCGTCAGAGTGGACATGCAGATGTCCATCCAGAGTATTTTTTTTGAGAGGCACAATTGCAAGCAACATCAGGTCTTCAGCAATGGAATAAAAACCTGTAACCTCTGTTGTCCAGTATTCCTCTTTGGGCTTAACTGCCGGGGTGACATCTTTTGTCCCCTTATATACAGAATTTAACATGGTATATCTCTGGTTTATTCTTATACCGCCTGCCCCGCTTATTGTTTCAAGAGGAGATATGCCCTGGGATAAAAGACAGAAATCACATGCGAGACTTAAACTAATTGATGAGATAAAAAACAACGCTGCAAAAAAAACTACTATTGACCATTTTTTCTTCATTAAAAATAACCTCCTTTTTATCAAGTGGACAAAAACCGAAAATTACGAATTTTTCGCCACGGACTTTTACTGACTAATAAGTGTCAGTGATTAGTGCCAGCAAAAAACATTTTCAACTGACACTGTTCACTGACACTGATTTGGGTCTGTGTTTGTCTGTGGCTAATAAGAAATTTTAATCAGGAGATAATCTTTGGAGGGTTGTATGGAGATGCAATGAAGCCTTCTGTAATTTGGGCTTGTATGAAAAAGACTGTTTCTGAGTTTTGTGAGTTAAAATCTAATTCTTGAGATTCAATATTTGTAAATGGATGTTCACCGCCGGGAAAATATATATCAGATGATGACATATCCATATTACAATCTGCCTTTATCTTATTAATTCCCTGTCTATGTCCAGAATGATGGGTGTCTTCTCTGTGGTCATGGAGCATCTGGTTATCGCTATGGTGCGCCATATGGATACCATTATCAGTTATGCAGATATCTCCGCTAATTGATGCCTTGCTTACAGGCATGACCAGATTAAGATGTGCTACGATGAAGAGAATAAAGATTGATGATATTTTTGGATATTTCACTTGCTTCACCTCAAGACATATTAATGCCTTTTATTTATCAAATTAAATATTCTATGTCAAGGAAAAATCTTGAAAAATCTTGAAAATCTTGAAAAAATGATTATTCAAAAATAGTTCAACAGTAAGGAAAAAGTATGCTATAATCAGCCTTGTTTTCAGTCTGATAATTATTACTATAAAGGAGATTACACAATGATATTTGATTCAATTTTAGGTTTTTTTTCAAATGACTTAGCCGTTGATTTGGGGACTGCAAATACGGTAGTTTTTGTAAAAGGAAAGGGTATAGTTCTTAGAGAGCCTTCAGTTGTAGCCATTCACAATGAAAGCAAAGAAGTGCTTGCAGTAGGGTCAGAGGCAAAACAGATGCTGGGCAGAACACCTGGGAATATTGTTGCCATCAGGCCTATGAGGGATGGTGTCATAGCAAACTTTGAGGTTACTGAAGCGATGATAAAGTATTTTATAAGAAAGGTGCATAACAGGAAGACCCTCGTGAGGCCAAGGGTTGTAATCGGTGTTCCATCAGGCATAACACAGGTTGAAAAGAGGGCGGTGAGGGATTCTGCAGCATCTGCAGGTGCAAGAGAGGTATATCTTATGGAAGAACCTATGGCTGCCGCAATTGGCGTTGGACTCCCCATTGCAAGCCCTACAGGGAACATGATAGTGGATATTGGCGGCGGAACGACTGAAGTTGCAGTGATTTCGCTCTCAGGTATTGTTTACAGTAGGTCCGTAAGGGTAGCCGGAGATGAGATGGATGAGGCAATAATAAATTACATAAAGAGAAAGTATAATCTCCTTATCGGTGAGAGGACTTCTGAGGAGATAAAGATTAAGATTGGTTCTGCATATCCTATGGAAGAAAAACAGGAGATGGAGATAAAGGGGAGAGACCTTGTTGCAGGTATTCCAAAGGTGCTTATTATAAACGACGAAGAAATCAGGGAGGCATTGGCAGAGCCTGTGAG